>DASZJO010000078.1:0-93932 GCA_035948015.1 Puia sp. | reverse complement strand
TGCAGATTTTGATAGCCCAAATGGTAGGTTCGGCCCTGAGTTTTTTACTTTGACATCCGGTAAATCCGGAGAATATTCTATAGAAATTAAACCCCTTGAAGAAAATGTAACGTCGGGACACTATGAGATTACTGTAGAAAGAATGAAACCAAAAGCTATAACAGCAGAAGAAAAAGTTGATGAACTATTGGCAAAATATAATAATTCAGACGCCCCGGGTATCGCAGTAGCTGTTGTAAAAGACGGCAGTGTAGTTTATAAAAAAGGGTATGGTATTGCAAATTTAGAATATCGCATACCAATTACCCCTGCTTCTGTCTTTCACATTGCGTCTGTATCAAAACAATTTACGGTGTTCTCGATTTTACTGTTACAAAAAGAAGGTAAATTATCATTGGACGATGATATTCGAAAGTATGTTCCCGAATTACCTGACTATGGCTATAAAATTACATTAAGGAATTTGGCTAACCACACAAGCGGAATGAGGGAAATTTATGACTTATGCAGTCTTATAGGAGCAAATTACAATGACTTGATTACTAATTCACAAGCCTTCAAACTCATCATAAACCAACGATCACTTAATTTCACTCCGGGAACTGAATATGAATATTGCAATTCGGGATATATTCTTTTAGCTAAAATTGTTGAAAGAGTATCAGGAAAGTCGTTTGCAGAATTTACATCAGAAAGAATATTCAAACCATTAAAAATGAATAATAGTTTCTTTTTAGATGACCCCGAAAAAATAATAAAGAATAAAGTGTATTCTTATTCCGAAGCAGGCAGCGGGTTTAAGAAAAGCCTGTTGAACTTTTCTATTGTCGGTTCAACAGGGTTAAATACAACAGTTGAAGACCTTAGTTTATGGACTATGAATTTTGAAAGCCCCATAATCGGCGACAGTTCTATTTTCAATAAAATGAGGGAAAAGAGCAAACTCAATAACGGCGAAATTATTTCTTATGCTTTAGGGCAAGAAGTCAGGGAGTATAAAGGGTTAGAAGTAATTTTTCACGGTGGCGGAGATGCCGGTTATAGGTCTTATTTATTGCGAATACCTAAATATAAATTTTCTGTCATCATTTTAGCGAATGGTCAATCTTTTAATCCTTTAGACGTTGCGTACAAAATTGTGGATTATTATCTTGATGATAAAGAAGAGAAGCACGGAATGAAGGATACAAAAAAACCTGAACCCGAAATTAATAATGAAACGTTGCGCGCTTTTACAGGAAATTACGAAACTATGAGAGGATTAATTTTCACCTTTACAACCAAGGAAAATAATCTTTATCTGCAAATAAACGGCGATAGTGAAAAAATACTATTACCGTCCCTTGCCGCCAATGAATTCTTATTTCCAAATTTTCCTCATAGCAAAATTTCTTTCAGCAAAGCCACTAACGGGCAAGATACCTATCAATTGAAATGGCATTTGTCTGATTTTGTTTTTCCTGGAAAAAAGATTATACTCCAACCTTTTGACAAGTCTCAAATAAATTTACCCGAATTCGCGGGGAAATATTATAGTTCCGAATTAGGGACCGAATATAACTTCTTAGTTAAAGACAATAATTTAGTTGCTACGCATAATAGAAATAAGGATATAAAGATGTTGGAACTACAGCCAGATGTTTTCATTAGCAATCAAGGATATTTTCGTAAAGTTGAATTTATAAGAAACGAACAATCTCAAATTATCGGTTGCAAAATTTCGGCAATAGGAATAAATGAAATAAAGTTTGAAAAAAATAATTGTCAGACATTATAATATTAAATTGTTGGGCCTCGGATTCTTCCGCCCATCGGCTGCGGCAGCTTATTCGGAGTTTGCCAAATCAATTCGGGACGCAGTGCTTTCCGAATTGTGTTTTAAAAGTCTGTAGGTTCATCCACAAACTCAAAATGCTGACAACTATACATTTTGCTGTGCGCCCTCGCGCGCATTCAAAAGCCTTACTCTGATAGTCCAAAAAGTCATAAGAGCCAGGATTGTCCAGTTCCACTGCTTTTTTGTGTTTACGAATTGGGTTGCATCCGTCACCAAAAGCTGTTGATCTGCCGAAAGCCGCGCCCTGCCCCGGTGCACCGAATAGTGCACCTTTTTCTTGCATTTCTTTGGATCAACTTGTAGTGGAAAATTGAAAAAGGGCCCGAAGAACCAGCGTTCTACGAGCCCTTAATACCGTTTGAAAATCATCGAAGCGGAGAGGGAGGGATTGGCTTCGCCGATCCCAGGGTGGGAGGCTTAAGTCTTTCAAAGTGAACCGGGCGGCGATAGCCGCCCTTGTTTTTTGTTCTCCACATCTGGTCCGAGTAAACTCGTCCCATCTGCTCCAAACAAAAACCCCAGCAAAGCTGGGGTTCACTTCGAAAGACTTGCGGAGAGGGCGGGATTCGAACCCGCGATACCCTTTCGAGTATACACACTTTCCAGGCGTGCTCCTTCAACCACTCGGACACCTCTCCTGTTGACACTCCCGTAGCCACACAGCGGCCCGTCGGAAGGGCCGCAAAAATACAACATCCCACCTTACCTTCCGAATAATTTTTCAGCATTCGCCGTCGTCACAGCCGCGATTTCTTCAACAGAAACACCCTTCACTTCGGCGAGCCGCGCAACCACATATCTCAGATAAGCCGGCTCATTCCGCTTGCCGCGAAACGGCACCGGCGCGAGGTATGGCGCATCGGTCTCGACCACGATCGAATCCAGCGGAACCTCACATAGAACGTCGGGCAAGGTCGAATTCTTATAGGTCAACACTCCGCCGATGCCAAGATAAAAGCCGAGATCGACAATCGCCCGCGCGTCTTCCACCGAAGCACCAAAACAATGAAACACGCCCCGTAACTCCCCTCGCTGATGCCCCCTCACAACCCCGATACTCTCTTTCATCGAATCCCGCGAATGAATGACGATCGGCAACCGGTATTGCAACGCCCACTCGATCTGCAAATGAAAGGCCTCATATTGCTGACACTCAAAGGTCCGGTCCCAATAGAAGTCCAACCCGATCTCCCCTACCGCCGCCCATCGCCGTCGCGCCAGATCCTCCTCCACGATCCGAAGCTCCGCACCGAAGTCCTCTTTCACCGAAGTGGGATGTAATCCAGTCATCCCAAAGCACCGGTCGGGATATTTTGCCTCCAGCTCGAGCAACGCCGCCCGCGATCCGCTGTCCACCATCGGTAGATAAATGCCTTCAACCCCTTCTTTCTCAGCCCGCTGGAGAATCGCTTCCCGGTCTTTATCAAATTCCTTGCTGTACAAATGACAATGCGTATCGATCAGTCTCATTTTGCAAATTTAATCTGGAATTACCGCGCTTTATACCGGGATTCCGCTGCCGACAGCCAAATATCCCCAAAAGCCGTGATTTTTGCTCGAAACTGCCCTCCGGAGCCTCAAAACCACGCAAATCCAGAAGTTTCGTCAGGTGGCCTGCCGATTTTACTTTGCATGTTTCAAAAAAAGATTTACCTTTAAATCAGTTTTCATAGGGTACGGATTAAAAACGGGCCAGGGTGTCTACCCAGGCCCAATTGTTTTTGCACACGAACGCCGGGTTTTTTGTCGACAAATCCCTACAATTTTCCACACAGCCACCGCAAATTTTCCTACCATCTTCCTCCTCAAAATTATTCAACCGATTGCCTTTTGATCGACTCAAACCGATATCCCTGCGACGAAAATTCTTCCAACACCAACGGTAACGCCACCCTCAATCGCTCAAGCGCCTTCTCACTGTCATGAAATACTACCACCGACCCCGGCCGGGCATGCCGGATCACATTCCCGGCGCACCGATCACCCGTCAGGCGCAAATCAAAGTCGGCACTCAACACATCCCACATGATAATACTGTAATTAAACGGCGCCGACCGCAACACCGAAGCCTGCAACGTACCGATCCGCCCATAGGGCGGGCGAAAAAGATCAGAGTCGATCCGCCGCGCCGCAGCAACAACATTCTGCAGGTATCGCCGGTCATCGACCTTCCATCCATTCAGATGATCCTGCGTATGATTGCCCACCCGATGACCCTCCATCAAAATGCGACGATAGATCTCGGGGTGAGCCTCGACGTTCTTTCCAATGCAAAAAAAGGTTCCTTTCGCCCCATACTTCCCCAGCTCATCCAACACAAACGGGGTCGCCACCGGATGCGGCCCGTCATCGAAACTCAAATAGAGCGTCTTCCCCCCCGCCGGCATGCGCCAGACCAGGCCCCGGTATAACTTCCGCAGCCACCACGGGGTCCTGACGAAATAAAACATATTTGAAAGTTACGGCGTTTCCTTAAAGAACGTATTCACATGTATGACCCGGCCATTCATCCGAAATATCTTTCCGTTATCCTTCACAAAATCTCCCTGGGTCTTCTCATCTTTCAACAATTTGTCCGCGTACCGCCTCACTGCCGCATTCTTGAGGGTCACGGGCGCACCCGACCCTAACGCCTCATCGATATACCCCCGGAGCAAGGGCTCCAACTGGTGGTAAAACAAATACGTGCCGTCAAAAATATCACTCCCGATCACCTTGTCCCCCGATACCGCAATAAACCCGACTATCGTACTGTCCGAATGCCGGAACTTACCCATGAAATAGTTGAAATACTCTTCCCCCGCCAGCACATATTTCTTATCCAGCCACTTTGATTCATACGCAAGGCTGTTGTTCTTAAACTTGCCGGACTGCAATTGCTTGTCCACCTCCCGCCAGATCTGCACCTGGTTCCTCCCCGAATCGAGCACCTTACGGAGACCACTATTCGCATAATTGCCATACGCGAACTTCTTCTCCTTGTCGCTCCACCGCCCCTCCTCCACGCACATCACCGGCACATATTGATCCTTCTCCGAAGGATTCAGGATCGTATCGCGGACGATCATCCGATCCTGCCGCCCGCCCGTAATGATCTCGCCGCCCCCGATATACACTGATTTATTCGAATGGGTGTTGAACCGAAGCCAATGCACATTCTCGAAAGAGGTCGTACCCCGCTCCGTCACCGTCACAAGGCCTTTATTCAGCGCTTCCGCCAGCGGAACAACGTCCATACCCGTGGAGCCGGGCATCCCGCCCCCACCCTTGCGGCGTATCGGTATAATCTTGAGGTTCTTGAACTGCCATGCACTGTCATAGTCGACGAATAGCGTCTCATAGGTGAGCTGCGCCGAAGCCGACAACAGGAAGAGCGACAGGCAAAAAGTAAGGAGACATCTCACTGACCGATAACGATTGAAGCCACAATTTAGTACACCTGCAGCATTTTGGCGCAGAATCTTACCTTTACAATCTATGCCGAGAAAAGTACGTCTCCGATTTGCTCCCAGCCCGACGGGCGGCCTCCACCTGGGCGGCGTCCGAACCGTGCTATATAACTATCTCTACGCCCGGCGCCACGCAGGCGACTTCATCCTCCGGATCGAGGACACCGATCAAAGCCGTTACGTACCGGGCGCAGAACAATATATTTTCGATTCCCTCGCATGGTGCGGCCTTGAACCCGATGAAGGCCCACACGTAGGCGGCGCCTACGGCCCCTACCGCCAAAGCGAACGGAAAGCACTCGGTATTTACGAAAAATATGCCCGGCAACTTGTCGACCAGGGCTATGCTTATTACGCCTTCGACACCACCGAAGAACTCGAAGCCATGCGTGAGAAGTATAAGACCGCCGAAAACCCCTCCCCGACATACAATTTCGATCTCCGCCGAAAAATGCGGAACTCCCTTCATCTGCCGGCCGATGAGACCCAACGCCTGCTCGCAGCCGGTACACCCTATACCATCCGCATCCGGATGGAGCCGAACCAGGAGATCCGTTTCACCGATATGATCCGCGGCGAAGTCGTCTTCTCCACCGACGGAGTCGATGACAAAGTCCTGCTGAAGGCCGACGGCATGCCCACCTACCATCTCGCCGTGGTAGTCGACGATCATCTCATGGACATCAGCCATGCGTTTCGCGGTGAAGAGTGGCTGCCCAGCGCACCCGTCCATATTCTTCTCTGGACCCACCTCTTCGGGATCGAGAAGATGCCGCAGTGGGCGCACCTGCCGCTGATCCTGAAACCGGATGGGCACGGTAAGCTCAGCAAGCGTGACGGCGACCGTCTGGGCTTCCCCGTGTTTGCGATGAACTGGACCGACCCGAAGACCGGCGAAACTGCAACCGGCTTCCGTGAAACGGGCTTTCTACCGCAGGCCTTTGTCAATCTATTGGCGATGCTGGGCTGGAATGACGGGACCGGCCAGGAGCTGTTCACCCTTGAGGAACTGATCGAGAGTTTCTCCATGGACCGCGTTCATAAGGGCGGCGCCAAATTCGATTATGAAAAGGCGAAATGGTTCAACCACGAATGGATCAAATGGCTTCCGGCCAGTGCCTTCAGTGAGCTGGTCAGACCTTATTTCCATGAAAACCCCGCCACCGAAACCCTCGCGGAGGCAGCGCTCGCGGAACCGGATGAAGAGCAGTTCGAAAAAGTCCTCGACCTGGTTAAGGAACGTTGCCACCTGCTACCCGACTTCGTCCTCCAGGCCGGCTACTTCTTCAAGGCCCCGACTACCTTCGACCTCGACTCCATCCGCCCTAAATGGTCGGAGGAAAAAAAAGTTTTCTTTGTCGGGCTGATCCGCCAAATGGAATCGGAGACCACCTGGGAAGCGGCAGCCCTCGAAGCCCAATTCAAGGAAATGTCAGCTGCAAAGGGCATCAAACCCGGCGATCTGCTGGCCCCCCTTCGAATTATGCTGGTCGGCGCCAAATTTGGCCCCGGGGTCTTCGATATAGCCTCAATCCTGGGTCGCGAAGAGACGATCCGCCGCATCCGCCATGTCCTAAGCATTCTTTAATTTTGGTCCTATAACAGTATCGCATGCCTGACAATCCATCCATCCCGCGGAATCCCGGCTCCGGCGAGGAACGTCCCATCCGGGTGCTGGTCGCCAAGGTCGGTCTCGACGGTCACGACCGCGGAGCGAGGGTCATTGCCACGGCCCTGCGCGATGCCGGCATCGAAGTTATCTATACCGGTCTCCGGCAGACGCCCGAAATGGTCGTCAATGCCGCCCTGCAGGAAGACGTGGACGCGATCGGCATCAGCATCCTCAGCGGCGCCCACATGACCGTTTTTCCAAAAGTGATGGAGCTGATGCGACAAAAGGGGATGAATGATGTTTTGCTGACGGGAGGAGGGATAATACCCGATGCGGACGCGCGCCAATTGCAGGAGGCCGGAGTGGGACAGCTTTTTCCGCCGGGAACCCCGACCGGCGATATTGCGGGTTACATCCGCGATTGGGTGAAGAAAAACCGCGATTTCTAAACTATTTTCTGATGTATACAACATTACTCACCGCCTTGGCCGACAACATCCTCACGGTCACCATCAACCGGCCGGACAAGCTGAACGCTCTCAACAAGACGGTGATCAGCGAGCTCGGAGAGGTCGTAGAGGAGATTTACAGCAATAAGGATATCCGAAGCGCCATCCTGACCGGCGCGGGTCCCAAAGCCTTTGTCGCCGGCGCCGACATCTCCGAATTCCTGGGGCTCAGCAAGGAGGAGGGTCAGGCCCTTTCCGCCAAAGGCTCCGATATCTTCTTCCGGATCGCGTCCTCGCCCAAACCCATTGCAGCAGCTGTTAACGGCTTTGCGCTTGGCGGCGGTTGCGAGCTGGCGATGGCCTGTCATTTTCGTCTTTGCGTCCCCACCGCTAAATTCGGGCAACCAGAGGTCAATCTCGGGCTGATCCCGGGCTATGGCGGCACTCAACGGCTAACTCAGCTGATCGGCCGGGGTCGCGCGATCGAAATTATGCTGACCGGACGGATGGTCGAAGCCACAGAAGCGCATACAATGGGACTTGTCAACTATATCGTCGCCGAACCGGATGAACTTCTGACGGAGACGCGCAAACTTCTTTCAATCATCAATGAGAAGGCGCCGCTGGCGGTGGCGCGGATCATCGAATGCGCAAATCTCGCGGCGGGGGACGGCATCGGACATTCGGAAACCTGGGAACCCGATCCGTTCGGCAGAGACGAAGAGATCTGGGATGTGTCGACCGATGGGTTTGTGCGGGAGCAGGAGGCTTTTGGAGAATGTTTTGGAACAGAAGATATGAAGGAAGGGACAGCGGCGTTTTTGGAAAAAAGAAAGCCCCGCTTTCGCGGGGCGTGATTTGAAGGGACCGGTCCCATGGCGCCGCCTTCGGCGGCGCCGCGACTTTTAACTTACCTGTATCTCCACCGAAACCCGTTCCTTCCCGGGCACGACCGGCAGACTTACCTGTAATACTCCATCGACGTACTTCGCCTGGATCTGGCCGGGATCGACCGACTCATCCAGCGAAAAACTCCGGACAAAGCCACCCCGGCTGTACTCCCGATGTACCCAGTCCGGGCGCGGAAATCCTTCCGGCGGCCAATAAGAAATGATCAGCTCACTCCCTTTGACCTCCAGATGGAAATGTTCCCTGATCCTGCCCGGCGCGAATACCAGCATTTCATAGCTGTTGTCGGTCCGGTAAATGTTGACGGCGGCTCTTTGATTTGACCGGGCATTCAGGTGCCGTTCCCTGTCCCCGTGATGCCCATAGTGGCGGTCTTTTGCGACCCATTCCTGGTAATTCATGTTTTACCTTTTAGCGGTTAAATAAATAACAATCCCAATAAGGAAGACGAATGAGCCGGGGAAATATTCTAATTTTAGCCAAATTTCCCATCCTCCATGGGCCGTCGCAGGATAATGTTGCTATCCATTGTGCTGTTAGCCACGTCACCGGCTATCGGCCAAACCCCAACGACCTCACCCGCTCTCCACTATACATTGCGCATTGACAGCTCCGACCTCTCGGGCTATACGGTATCTATCCGGATCCATCACGCTCCAAACCACTTTCGCCTGGCCATGGCCACACACCATGAATACGATGACCGGTTCTGGCGATACGTCGCCGGGTTCAGAACGCAAGCACCCGCCACCTTTTCCCGTGAAGACAGCGCCGTCTGGACCATCACTACCCGCGGCGACAGCGTCACCACTCCCGACGACACCGTCACCACTCCCGGCGACGAAGTCCTCATTACCTACCGGATACAATTGCCGCCACCGGCACCATTCCATTTTTCCCATCGGCCCTTCCTTAACCGCACCGGCGGTCTGGTAGGCGATATGCATTCTTTCATCTATCTCGTGGAACACCCGGGTGCCCCCTGTCGGCTGACCCTTGAACTCCCCGCCGGCTGGCAGGCTTCTACCGGGCTCGATCCCACTGTCCCCGCGCCGAACGCCCTCACCCCGGCGCCTCCCCTTCAATTCCTCCCCGCCCCCGCGGCCCAACTCCTCGACGCCCCCATCCTGGTAGGCCGCCTGCACCAATGGCATTTCACCATCGACGGCACTCCCCATGAAGTGGCATGGCTGCCGGCGACCGCCACCCTCGACTTCGACTCTGCCGCGCTACTCTCCAATATTCAAAAGATCGTCCGGTTAACTAAAGATATCTTCGGCAGTTTCCCTTACAAACACTACAGCTTCCTGCTCGAAGACAGTAGCGAAGGCGCGCTGGAACACGGCAATTCCGTCACCATCGGCGTCCCGGCAAAAATTTTCGCATCGCCGGGATCGGACATTTACGAAGAGATCGCCCATGAATACTTCCATACCTGGAACCTTATGCATATCCGGCCTTCGGGCTACACCGACCTCAACTACGGTCCACAGCAGCAATCTCCCGGGCTATGGTTCAGCGAAGGCGTGACGATGCTCTATGCCGACCTTATCTGCCGCAGGACCGGCTTGCCCGTTGAAGATTCGACCCGAATCACTCACTTGTCCTCACTGATCACCCGCTATTATAGCGATACCGGCAATATGGTTCTTCCACCCTCAAGGGTGAGCCTTGCCGCCAATGTTCAGCCGGGCCCCCTGGGTGATTACGATGCGAGCACCCATCTTCAAGGTGAGCTGCTGGGGAATTGTCTTGATATGCTGATCCGGGATGAAACAGACGGCCGCCACTCCTTCGACGATGTGATGAGAAATATCTATCGGCGTTTTAGCGACAAAGCACCCTTTAAAGACACCGATATCGAAACAGCAGTGACGACCGCCTGCGAATGCAGCGCGGCGCATACTTTCT
This sequence comes from Puia sp., assembly GCA_035948015.1. Lineage (GTDB taxonomy): Bacteria > Bacteroidota > Bacteroidia > Chitinophagales > Chitinophagaceae > Puia. The sequence goes on along the minus strand of DASZJO010000078.1, from coordinate 83,765 downwards.
TTCATGAATACCTTTACGAAGGGCAACCGGTCGATTTCGCCCCCTTCCTCCACCGGCTGGGCCTCCGGTTGCAACACGATCAGCCATTCGCAACCAACGGCCAGGGCCAACCGCTTCCCGACACCCGCGTATATTCCTGGATCCGGCGTGACGAGACGAGCCTGCGGATAGCCATCACCAATCCCAATAGCTGCTGGGCACTGGCGGGTCTCCATACCGGAGATATCATCGCCAATATCAACGGGCGGCCAATGCAGAACCGGCAGGACTTTCAGACCGTCCTCGCCACACTCTCCATTGGCGATACCATAACCGTATTCGTAAAAAAGGGAGCCGCAACGACTCCCCATACTGTTCATGTCAGCGGTTATACAACCATGTTAATTCGCCTCACCGAAGACCCCGCCGCAAACCCCAAACAGCGGCGCCTTCTCCAACAGTGGCTCAAATCCCGGTAGATCCTGGTCGTTCCGACGACAAAGCGGCCCGCCCACGACCTATTCCGAGCGTAGCGACCTCACCGGATTCGCCACCGCGGCGCGTACAGCCTGCACACAGACCGTTGCCAGCGCAATCCCCAGCGCCGCCACCCCGGCCGCACCAAACACCCACCAATGGATCGCCGTCCGATAATGATAGTCCCGTAACCAAAGCGCCATCAGCCACCAGCCCACCGGAAACGCCACCACGCAAGCGGCCAGCACCCATTTTAAAAAATCCCGCGACAACAACGTCGCCAACGCCTGCGTCGAGGCCCCCAGCACCTTGCGAATCCCGATCTCCTTCGCCCGCCGCGAGGCGCTATAGGCAGCCAAGCCAAACAGCCCAAGACAGGAAATGAAGATCGCAAGCATCGTAAAGACCCCGGAAAGCCGTCCCGTCATCGTTTCGGTCTTGAATAGCTGGTCAAACTGCTCATCCATGAACTGGTATTCGAAGGGAAACCCCGGATTATCCGTCTTCATCACATCCCCGATCCTGTTTATCGCCGCCGCCAGACCCACGCCCGGCTTCACCCGCACCAGCATATAATTCGCAGCCTCAGGCTCCCCATAAATGATCTCCGGGCCGGCCGATGTTGCATACGCATTATTGAATACATAATCATGCATAATACCAATGATCGTCAACGTCCGCTGTTCCATATGGATCACCGCCCCCGGCTTCGCATACTCCCCGATCAGCTTCGCCATGCTCTCATTGATCACGATATGGTTATCCTCTGCATGCGTATCGTTTGCAAACCCTCTCCCCTTCACTATCTTCATCCCTGCAGTCTCGAAGAAGCCTGCCGTCACCTGTTCGTTCTCGATATCGACATTCTTTCCCGCCGGCTTCCCCGGCCACTGATAGTCATCCGTCGACCACCACCCCATATTCAGGACACTCCCCATGCTCAACGCCGCATTCTCCACCACCCCCGTATGGATCAGGTCGGACCGCAACGCGTCGAAATGCGGCTGGATATTCCCCTGCACCTTCATGACAAAAAGATTGTCTTTATTGAACCCCCAATCCCGGGTCTGCGTATAATTTACCTGCTGGTATATGATCGTCGTACAAATGATCAGCAGGATGCTGACCGAGAACTGGGCCACCACCAACCCCTTGCGGATGAACGCTGCCCAGTTGCCTGCCCGGAGCCGGACCTTATTCAACACCGAGATCGGCGAGAACGACGACAGATAAAAGGCCGGATAACTCCCCGCCACGATCCCCGTCAGCAACCCGATCCCCAGGAGCGCCCCCGCATGTACCGGATTCAAAAGATCGACCGTCAGCTGCTTACCAACCAGCTGATTGAAAGCCGGTAGCACCGCATACCCGATCCCCACCGCAAAGATGGTAGCTACGAAAGAAAGCACCAGCGACTCCCCGACGAATTGCCGCACGAGCCCGCCGCGACCCGCACCCATCACCTTCCGGACCCCGACCTCCTTCGCCCGCTCCGCCGACTTCGCCGTCGACAGATTCATGAAATTGATACAGGCGATCGCCAGGATGATCAACGCGATCGTAAAAAATAACCGCACGTACCTGATATTTCCCTTCCCGTCCAGATACCCGTCCGTAGTATGCCAGAACAGATGCCAGCTGTTCATCGGGAATAACCAGCACTCCGTCTTCAGCCCATCCTTTTTCGCCGCGAGGAAATGCTTGAGCTGCCGGTCAACCGCCGCCACATCGGTCTTCGGCGCCAGCTCTACATAGGTGGCTACCCCACTTGCGTCCCAATACTTGGCCCAAAACGTCATCGCCTCGAAGTTGGCATACGGCTCCAGCCAGCCGAACCGGATCGTCGAATTGGCGGGCATATCCTTATAGACCCCCGTGATCGTAAAATTATCCTTGTGGTCGACCATCACCGACCGGCCCACCGGATTGTCCTTCCCAAACAGCTTTCCCGCCAGCGTCGCACTGATCACGATCGAATGCAGCTGGTCGAAGGCGTGCGCCGCCCCGCCATAGATGAACTGCAAATTCAGCATCGTAAGCAACGACGAATCGCCGAAATTGCCCTGCTCCGTGATCACCTTATCCCCCACCCCCAACGCCTGCGTGAGCTGCCCATCGTTGGTCGTGCGCCCAACGTTTCGGATCCCCGGGATCTCCGCGAGGATCGCCGGTCCGAGCGGCCCCGGAGTAGCGTTAAAACTCCCCATCTTCCCGTCATGCAGCTGCCGCTCCATCACCCGGCAGATCCGGTCATGATCCGGAATGGAATGGTCAAATTCCATCTCGTCCTCTACCCATAACAAAATGAGGCCGGCACAGGCAATGCCCACGGCCAGGCCGGAGATATTCAGGATACTGAAACCCCTGTTCTTGCGCAGATTTCGAAATGCAGCTAAGAGATAATTCCGAAACATATGACAATCATTTAGTAAAACCCCGGCCAACCCGATGCCAGTTTTGCAGCCGGTTCGTTTTCAACCCCTTATCCCAATCCCCCGCTGGACCGTTGTCCGCTTTCGCAACACCCCCTGTACGCTTCCCGCTCCCACCGCTCGCCGCTATCAAAAAAATCCTTATTTTACAGGCGCTAAAAGCCAATAGTATGCTGCTCCAAAAAGCGCTTATCTACACTATTATCTTCCTTATCTTCTTACTGGGGGTCTATGAAATAAAAAGCGGCAACGTCCGCGATTTCACTTTGTACAGGAACAGTACGGAACCTGTCTATATCGTCGTCCCCGGCGACTGGCTTATCATTGGCGCCGTCGGGTTGTTCATGATCATCAGCTATACGTTCTACAAAATAAAGAATTAAGTTCCCCTCCCCACTGACCACAAACCTTGACCACAACCCACAACCCCCAAACCCCAAACCCCAAACCACAACCCCCAAACCCCTCTCGCCCCATCCGACCCTTGCTTGCTGCCCAACCCCTAAACCCTAAACCGTTCTTCGCGCGCCCGCCTGCAAACTCAATATCCAAAGATCTCTTCCAGGCTCACCACCTTGACGTCCCCCCGTTTCTTCAGGTCCTCCAATTTGATCCGCTTCCCCGACGCGACCACACAATAGGTATACGCCTTCCCCGCGATCTGCTGCTCATGAAATTTCTTCACGTCATCCATGGTCAGCCCGTCCAGCGCAGTGTATTCGTCCTTTCGCTGATCATAATCCAATCCCTTCTGCTTATCTCCCAGGTAGGAAAAAACAATCTCATCCGCCGTATACCTCTCCGTCTCGATATCCTTCTTCTCCCCCGTCTTTGCCAGCTCGAACCCCTTCTCCGACACCGGCAGATCGTTGAGCAACGCATTCATTCCGTCAACGGCCTCATTGAGCTTATCCGCCTGACACCCGATATACGCCAGGATAAAGAAGGGATCTTCCTTCCTGGACGGCGTTTCATAGGAAGCAAATGTGGCATACGCGAGGGCCTTTGACTCCCGAAGCGTCTGGAATACCACTGAACCCATATTTCCCCCGAAGTAATTATCAAACAGATCCACCACCGCCTCCTTGCGGACGTCATACGCGCCTGAGTTGCGGACCCAGCAGATCTCGGCCTGCACCATATCATAGTCGGCGAATAGCACCCGGTTCGAAGACTGTTCGGCAAAAGGGAAACGTACTTTCTCCGGATAGGGCGTCCAGGCAGCCGGTAGCGGATGCACCGCCGCGATGGCCCGCGTGAAGGAATCAACACTCAGCGGACCGTAGTAAATGATGGTATGTTCATGATCCAGCAGCGAATGCAGCACCCCGGTGAGGTCATCAGCTTTGAGCGCCCGGAGCTCGTCGCTTGTCAACCCGCTGTTGAACGGATTCTTCGCGCCATACCGTGCATAGCTGATCAGCCCTTGCATGATCGCCTGCTTATTCAGCTTGTTATTCGCTCTCGATTTCAACAGCCGGTCCTTCAACGCGACCAGCGCTATCGAATCCGGCAAACAGTGACGCATGACGTCTTCGAATAAAGCGACCGCGCGCCCAAAATTTTCCTGCAACCCGGTAATACTGATGGTCGTCGTCTCCGTGGTGGCGTTCACGCTGAAGTTACAGGCAATGGAATAAAAGGCCCGGCTGATCTCCGCGGTCGGATGTGCCGCCGTCCCGAGATATTGCAGATATTGGGCAGCCATGGGCAGGTTCCGGTCATTCCAGCTGCCCATATCGAGCCGGTAGTATAAATGAAAAAGATCGTTTTCTTTATTGGGGACATATAGAACATTCGCGATGCCTGTTTTGGCATACACGATGCCTGTTTTGTAGTCGAGCCATTGCGGCGTGACCAGCGCAACGGACATGGCTTCGATCCGCTTGACAAATGGTGACTGCTTGCCGGCATTTGTCTCGACCGGGGTGATCGGCGGCTTGGCGATCTTGACGACATTTTTGTCAGTCCCCTTTCGCTTATAGAGCAATACATAGTTATCCTTCAAATATCTGTTTGCCGTCGCTACGATCTCGCCCTTGCCGATCGCGGCCTGCTCGTCAAGCTGTGCCACGTCACGGTCCCACAACGTATCGCGATGCTGGATGAAGCCTTCCATAAGCGCCCCGACCCGCGCATCGTTCTTTTGCAGCCCTTCGAGGAGCGCGAGCTTGCCGTTCGCGACGATTGCCCGAACAAGACTGTCGTCAAACTGCCCTTTTTTGAGCAGGTCGATCTGCTGCAAAAGCAAGTCCCGCACCTGTTCGAGCGTTTGGCCCTGACGCGGCGAACCGGAAAACACCATCACGCCGTAGTCTTTATATTGTTCGAGCTCGGCCTGCGCCCCCTGGAGCTTCTGCTGCTTATTCAGATTGAGGTCAAGCATTCCTGCCTTGTCGTTGGAGAAGATGCTGGCGATGAGGTCAAGCACCACCGCGTCCCTGCTGTTGACCGCGGGCGTCCGGAAAGCGATCCTCACGTTCTCGGCGCTTGGACCATAGATCGTGCGGATAACCGGGGCGGTAAGGTCGCGCTCCGGCGCATGTTCATATCCCTGGATCGGCTTGGGCTGCATATAGGCAAAAGCCTGATCGATCTTCCTGATCAGCGAATCGGGGTCAAAGTCACCCGCCATGATCAAGGCCATATTATTGGGGACATAGTAACGGTGATAGTAGGCCCGGATGGCTTTCAGGGAAGGGTTCTTAAGATCTGAGATGGTCCCGATCGTCGTCTGTTGTCCGTAGTTGGTCGTCGGAAAAAGCGCCGCATTCATCGCCTCATTCATTTTAACGCCATCGTTATCCAGTCCGCGGTTCTTCTCTTCATACACCGCCTCCAATTCGGTATGGAAAAGCCGGAAGATGGGGTCGCGGAACCGCTCCGCCTGCACCGTCAGGAATTTATCCATTCCGCCGGAAGGGATATCCTCTTCATATACCGTCTCCTCCACCCAGGTATGAGCGTTAGAACCCTGTGACCCGATATCCGCCATCAGCTTGTCGTATTCATTGGCGATCGAATAGTGGGACGCCAGCCCGGAGACACTGTCGATCCGGTGATAGATGCGTTGCCGCTGTACCGGGTCTTTGGTTGAATTATATTCTTCATACAACCCGTCAATCTTATCTAAAAAAGGCCGCTCTTTTCCCCAATCCAGTGTACCGAACTGGTCAGTGCCCTTGAACAACAGATGTTCCAGGTAATGGGCCAGACCGGTATGATCCCGCGGGTCGGTGTTGCTTCCCGCCCGCACCGCGATCCGCACGGCTACCCGCGGCTCTTTATGATTCGCGCTGAGCAGTACGGTAAGCCCGTTCGGTAAGGTATAGAGCCGCGCCTGCAAAGGATCGTTCGTGACGTAACGATAAGTGTAGCCGGCCGAACTATCCGTCTTCCAACTATATTTACCCTGACCGGCAACGCTGCCCGCTGCAGTAGAAAGCACGATCCAAAAGAAAATTATCTTCTTCATAATGCCGATAAAAATAGCCAATTTCCGGCGGGTCGCCCTCGAAAATCCTTGTACCTTTAGCGCTCCAAAACATAAATAATGGAATACCGGATCGAAAAAGACACGATGGGTGAGGTCAGGGTACCCGTCGACGCCTACTATGGCGCCCAGACCCAACGCAGCGTGGAAAATTTTCCAATCGCTCAGGACATCAACAAAATGCCGATAGAGATCATCCGCGCATTTGCTTATCTCAAGAAAGCCGCCGCCCTTACCAATCTCGAAGCCGGCGTGCTCTCAAAAGAGAAGTCCGACCTCATTGGCCGGGTCAGTGATGAGATCCTCAGCGGGTCACTCGATGCGTATTTCCCATTGGTCGTTTGGCAGACCGGAAGCGGGACCCAAAGCAATATGAATGTAAATGAGGTCATCGCCTACCGCGGGCATGTCCTGAACGGAGGCAAACTGACCGACAAGGAAAAGATCCTGAACCCAAACGACGATGTCAACAAATCCCAGTCATCCAATGATACCTTCCCCACGGCCATGCATATCGCCGCGTATCAGATGCTCACCAATACCACCATCCCGGGGATCGAAGCCCTCCGCAATACACTGGCTGCAAAGAGCGCAGCGTATATGAAGGTAGTCAAGATCGGGCGCACCCATTTTATGGACGCGACACCGTTGACCGTCGGCCAGGAATTCAGCGGTTATGTGAGCCAGTTGGACCACGGCCTCAGGGCGATCCGAAATACGCTTGCTCACCTTTCCGAGCTGGCGCTCGGCGGCACCGCCGTCGGCACCGGTATCAATACCCCGCCCGCATATGCAGAAAATGTAGCGCGACATATCGCCGCCCTCACCGGCCTCCCCTTTATCACCGCCGCCAATAAGTTCGAAGCCCTTGCCGCTCACGACGCCATCGTGGAAACGCATGGCGCCCTCAAGACCGTCGCGGTGAGCCTTATGAAGATCGCAAACGATATCCGCATGCTGTCGAGCGGTCCCCGCAGCGGGATCGGCGAGATCCATATCCCCGACAACGAGCCCGGTTCTTCGATCATGCCCGGCAAGGTCAACCCCACGCAGTGCGAAGCCCTTACGATGATCGCGGCGCAAGTACTCGGAAACGATGTCGCCATCAACATCGGTGGCGCGACAGGTCATTTCGAGTTGAATGTTTTTAAGCCGGTGATGATCTACAACTTTCTGCACAGCGCGCGGCTGATCGGTGACGGCTGCAACAGTTTCAACGTCCACTGCGCAAAAGGCATCGAGCCGATCGAAGCGAATATCAGGAAACACCTCGAGAACTCACTGATGCTGGTGACGGCGCTCAACACGAAGATCGGCTACTACAAAGCCGCCGAGATCGCGCAGAAGGCGCTAAAGGAAGGGACGACACTGAAGGAAATGGCAGTCAAACTGGGGTACGTCACTCCGGAGCAGTTCGATGAATGGGTGCGGCCGGAGAATATGGTGGGGAAATTATCGTGATATCAAGATCCCTTTGGTCATGCGATCTCAATATAAATAAAAAGACCGGCTCACGCCGGTCTTCTATGAATTTCTTATCGGGTTGCGATTAATATCGGTTGTATCCACCACGATCGCCACCACCGTAGCCACCGCGATTACCTCCGCCATAACCGCCACGGCCGCCGCCGCCGCCGTAGCCGCCGCCGCCGCGATTGCCGCCACCGCCAAAGGGCTTGTCTTCCTTCGGCTTGGCTTCATTCACCTTGATAGCGCGGCCTTCGACCGTTGCGCCATCCAGCTCGGCAATAGCCTTGCGGGCAGCTTCATCATCGGACATTTCAACAAAGCCAAATCCGCGGGACCGGCCTGATACTTTGTCCATGATAACTTTGGCAGAAGTCACTTCGCCATAAGGCGTGAAAAATTCCCTAAGATCTTCGTCCTGAACGGCGAAGCTCAAATTTGCAACATAAATGTTCATACAAAAACTTAAAATTAAAATGAATAAACTGAGAAGGCAAAACGAATACTAACTACAATGCGTGGCAGATAATTAATGATTTCTGATGCAAACTCAAATTACCCAACAAAGATACTCTTTTCCCCGGAAATTCCAAATGTCTCCATATAATTTACAGTAGAGCCTATTTTTAGATATTATTTCTTAATTTCATATCATTGAACCGGCTCCGGCCGCTATTTAGCAACTCTATAGCCCCATATGAACCCTCATTCATTCCTGGAACCCCATTCCAGGGCGATCCGCATCTGGCATTGGACCTTCGTACTCTTCGTGAGTGCCACCATTGGCACCGTACTCCTTGCCTCCACTATTTTCAGGACCCGCAATACCGTTCCGCTGGTAGAACAACAACTACAACAGGGAGGAGTCAACGTTTCTGAAGCCCAGGCAAGGGCCGTTGCCCACGAATTCAACGACCAACTCTGGAATATCCATCGGGTTATCGGCTATGCCCTGTGTATACTGCTGGTCAGCCGTTATTTTATCGAGGCCGGCCAGCCGCGGAATCAGCGTCTCAAATATCGTCTGCAAAAAGCCATGACCTACGAGTCGACCATCCCGATCGAGCGGGTCCAGCGCCGGCACTATGTCAATGTCAAGACCCTCTATCTGTTCTTCTATGCCGTCTTCGCCACCATGGCCATTACCGGGCTTATCCTTGCTTTTGACGATGTTCAAAAGTTGCAGGAATTCCAGAAGCCGGCGAAGGAGATCCATTCACTCCTTCAATATGTGGTCTACACGTTTATACTTATTCACCTTGTCGGCGTTATTCGGGCCGATCTGGGTCGCCACAAAGGTATCGTCTCCGGGATGATACACGGACAGAAACTCGGCTAGCCGTCCCCGTCCTCGGTTAGCTGTCCCCGTCCTCGGTTAGCCGTCCCCGTCCGCAAAAAGATCGAATGGTCCCGCCGCGGAACCCGGCAAATTGTCGTACCTTACCCGAAACTCTACAAGCCTGATGAAACGCACGATCCTCGTCCTTGGCGTCCTGCTTCTTTTCGCCACTGAGATCCTCCGCGTCTATTTTATCATGCCCTTCCCCGGCAGCCAACGCTCTAACAGCATCGACCTGGCTTATTTTATCGACCGCAACCGCCTCTGGCTGCGGATCGCAGGCTTCATTCTGGTAGGCTATGCACTCCTGATCCACCCAACCAAACGTCGCAATCCCTATTCGACGCCCCGCAAAGAGCGGAGCTGGCCCGCGATCGTCCTTTTGTTGGTCGCAGTGTTCTATGCGGTGGTTTTCTATTTTTTCAATTACAAGTTCGAGGCCGATAAAATGTTCCATCAGCCGCTGGTCGTGGCCTTTGCGGATAGCTCAAATCACTCGTTGAAAGACAGTCGCCTTGTGATTGGCGTCGTCATAAATAACCAGGCAAAAGCCTATCCCGTCCAGGTCATCGGCTATCACCACCAGGTCCGGGACACCCTCGGCCGTACGCCGATCATGGTTACCTATTGCACAGTATGCCGGACCGGTCGCGTCTACAGCCCCCTTGTACATGGCCGGCCCGACGAATTCCGGCTGGTGGGAATGGACCATTTCAATGCGATGTTCGAGGATGACCGGACCAAGAGCTGGTGGCAGCAAGCCACCGGTGTTGCCGTCGCCGGGCCGTTGAAAGGGGAGCGGCTGGCGGAGATCCCTTCGGAGCAGTATACGTTGGGACAGTGGCTGCGGCAGCATCCCGCGTCAACGGTTATGCAAGCCGATCCGGCGGACAGCTCCCATTATGCCGACCTGGAAGGATATGATGATGGGACGATCAAAGGAGGGCTCGAGCATAGGGACTCACTTTCCTGGAAACCCAAGTCCTGGGTGTTGGGGGTGATCGCCGGGAACAATGCAAAAGCCTATGATTGGAGTTCGCTAAATCCGTATCATCCCATCAACGATACAATTGGTAACATCCCGGTCCTGGTCTATCTACCGGATAATTTGAATTTTCATGTTTGGAGCCGCGTTGTCAATGGAAAAACGTTCAGTTTCAAGCCGACATACCGCGAGTTCTATTTCCAGGGTCTCCTCGACTCGACTACCAATTCGTTTTGGACCAGGGAAGGCCTTTGTATCGACGGCCCGCTCAAAGGCCAGCAACTCCAACCTCTCAGTTCCTACCAGGAGTTCTGGCATTCCTGGAGCAATTTTCATCCGGCGACGACAAGGTACAACCCATAACCGGCCCCTTACCACGCCGACTACCTGCCACGTCATCTACCTACCTCGCGATCTACCTACCTCGCCGCCTGCGTTTCCACCGCCACCGCCACCGCGATCCGCGAATCCGCCGTACCGTAATACAGCAACCACCGGCCGTTAAAATCTGCCAGCCCTTCGAGAAAACACACCTGGTTAACCTGGCCGGTGATCTCGTATGGTTTGTCCGGGTGGATGAAATTATGTTCAAGCCGCCGCAGGATTTTCGTTGGCTCGTGGATGTCCAACAGGACCTGCCCGCCGCCATACATTCCCTCCGGCAAGCTCTTGTCCCCGTCGGACTGCTCATTCATCCCGTTATAGATAAGCAAGATCCCTTTACTCGTGATCATCGCCGGCGGCCCGGACTCAACGAGCCGGCTATCCCAATAACCAAGTCGCGGCGGCACGACGATCTTCAGCACCGGCATATTCAACGCCTGCCCCCGCAGCTTCACCGGCGGCTGCTCGCCAGGCCCCATCTCCACCGGCATCCAATGGATCAGGTCATCCGACGTAGCCGCCCAGATATTCTGGTCCCCCCAATACATCCAATATTTTCCATCCACTTTCGCCGCTACGATCTTCCCGCCGGAATACCTCGAGACGATCGATCCCGATTTCGACCAGCTTCGACTATACCTGCCGTTATAGGCATCCGCAAATGCGCCGCCGTATTTCACCCAGTGTACCAGGTCCGTTGAAGTCGCGACGAGAAGCCGCGCCGTTTGTCCGTCAAATGCCGTATACGTCATATAATAGACGCCCCGCTCATCCTCCACAACCCGCGGGTCTTCGCAACCGCCTTCCCATTCCAACTGCTTCTGTGCATCCGCAGCCGGGTAGAGTACCGGTGTTGGCCGTCGGATAAAATGAAATCCGTCAACAGAAACGGCCACGCCGATCCGCGATGTGCCGTCCGGTCGCCCGATACTGTCCTGCGCGCGGTACAACAGATATAGTTTGCCGTCCTTTACAACGGTCGCCGGATTGAACACATCTTTCTCCTCCCACTTTACCGACCCTTGTCGGAGCGAGTCAAAAAAGACGGATTCCCCGGGGACCAGAACAGGGTTGACGCTGTCGACTTTCTCAAACGGCCTCAACGCCCAATCGACGCCCACCTCCTGTCCCGCCTTGTTGTGGCAAGATGCAAACACCACAAAAAAGCCGACCACGAAAATCTTACTCATTCCCTTGTCAATTTTAACAGGATCACCGCATGCCGGCCGATCGCCCCCCGATAATTCACCGCCGTCGTCCCCTGCGATTCGCCGCGCCACACATCCTTGATCCGATGATTACCCGCAACCGACAGCGCCGCCCACGACACATCCAGTTTCTTCTCCTGGTCGCCGCGGTTGAACAGACATACCGCCGTATCGCCGCCCCGCAGCGGTTTAATAAAGATCTCGAGGTCCTGGTTGAAGCTGGCCCGATAGGCCTGCTGGCCGAGCGGGTCCTGGTCGATCGCTATCACATCCTTATTCATTAAGATATGCCCTGTCTCCGGCGACATATGACGCAGATCGTTCCCCGCGATCAGCGGTGCAGCCAGCATACACCAGAGCGTAAAATGCGATCTTTCCTCCTCTGTCGTGAGCGCCCCATTACCCACTTCAAGCATATCGGGGTCGTTCCAATGTCCGGGCCCGGCGTATTTTTCAAGGCCATTCTGCAGGTCGAGATTCCCTATCACACTCCCCCCATACGCACTCCCATTGCCCGCCTCCATAAAATTCCACGTGTTCCCGATATCGCCGCAGGACCGCCACAGATGACCTACGTCTTTCGCCCAGGTCCAGGGCTTATTCGAGCCCCATTCACAAAGACTGAAGACGATCGGCCGGCCTGCCTTGTACAGAGCGTCACGCATAAGCGTGTACGATGCTGGAGCATTTTCTGTCCCCGTATTGCACCAATCTTCTTTCAAATAATCCACGCCCCACGCCGCATATTGTCGTGCGTCCTGGAATTCATAGCCCTGGCTTGCCGGCCTTCCGGCGCAGGTATTTCGACCCGCACAAGTATAAATGCCGAATTTGAGCCCCTTGGAATGTATATAGTCCGCCAGCGCCTTGATGCCATGCGGGAATTTGACCGGATCGGCGACAATATTCCCGGCGCTATCGCGGCTGACCTGCCAGCAATCGTCGATGACGATATACTGATAGCCGGCATCTTTCATGCCGCTGGCCACCATCGCATCCGCTGTCTCGCGGATCACGGCTTCATTGATCCCTTCACAGGCAAATTTGTTCCAGCTATTCCATCCCATCGGCGGTGTCGCCGCAAGCTGTTCGAATTTCTGGGCCCGGGCTTTCGGACTTGCGATAAGGCAAATAAAAAAGGCGATGCCGCATAGCACCGCCCTGAACATGCAGAGTTGATAGCGCATAGTGTAGTAGTGGTTAGTGTTACATGAGGAACGTTTCCGAAATGATCTTGCCGTCTTTTACATGATAGATGCACAATTCGGTCATCTTCATGCGCTGACCGCCCTTCATAGTCACATCCATAGTCATGGTGACCGCGAAAGAAGAGTCGGCGAGCAGCGGTTCCGATACGTCGATCCCATGAGCCTCTTCTACCATTTCACCCCACTTCTTCCCTTTCTCGAGGATCGCTTCCAATCCGTGGCATTCTTTTTCGAAATCCGCCGTAGAGTACGGTTCGATACTGATCGCATCGTCGGCATACAATTCCCTTTGAGCTGCTTCAAAATTGCCCTGACGGCAAAGCTCGACAAGACGGTTGGCAACGTCCACCGTTGTCATGGTCGTAGTTGTTGATGACATAAAAAATAGGTTTTGGGAAAGGTACGCAATTTTAGGACCCACCCAAAAAGATAGGGCCCGCCCCTTCGGGGCGGGCCTCACCCGACCTCACCCGGCCGCGCTGCGCGCGGCCGGACCTAACTATTTGAAAGCAATATACTTGGACTCCGCCTTCACGATCTTCGCGAAAAAGTCCTTCATATTCTTGTATTCCGTTGGGGAAATATCATCCCGCTGCAACACGGCCTTCCGCACGATCGTGAGCTTTCGCGTCCCTGAGGGAATATACTGGATGCTATAAGTGCTATTACGGAACGTATACGTCTCCGTTTTCGGCACTTCAATAAAATGCGCGCCTGCCGGGACTTCTATAGTAACCCGGGTTTCATACTCATCGGAATTCTCATACTGCCAGTACTCGAGCGGGAACTGCCGCTCATCCTTGGTGAAATTATCCATCGTCGCGATCACATCTGTAAAGGGGATCTTTATCATGTGCATATCCCCAACCTCGACGACCTCATTCTGCACCGTCGCATTGAACGTATAGCTCACCGAATCCGAATTGTCCGCAAGCCCATGAAAGACGACATGGTCGAGCTTGACCGGGTTCTTATACCCCTGGCTGACGCCCTTTTCGAGCTGTTCCTCCTGTTTGTCCGGAGAAAGTTCGGCATAATCATCCTTCACTCCCGATACGAGCGCGCCATATTTGGAAATCTTTTCCTCCAGCTTCATATCCGCTCCGTTGACCTGTACCGACACCAGCCGGATGACCCGGTCCCGCGGCCTCAACGGCGACTCGACAAACTCCAGCCTGGCGTCCCCGGCCGCCGCTCCCGCGCCACCCGCGACACCCGCAGCGGTCCCCGCCGCACTACCCGCTCCCGCCGCACCCGACGCGCCCTCACCCGAAGGGATCACCAGACACGACGCATGAATATCGCCGCCGGGCAGACAGGCAAACGGTAGATTATTATCGGTCAGTTCGAGGAAGTACGCCTTTCCGTCGATCCAGGTCTTGACAATACAATGGTTGAATTCCAGCGAAGGCAGCTCCATACTCTTCAGTCCGTTATCCCGGGTGTTTACAAGCACGAGGTTTGCCTTTAACCCACTCAACCGGGCAAGCGCCACGAAGAGGCTGGACAGATCCTTACAGTCCCCCAGCCGCGTATTGATCGTCACCGATGCCTTCTGCGGGACAAAAGCGCCCTGCCGGAAGGGGACAGACGAATAGTGGATATTGTGGCAGATATAGGTATAGATCCGGGTTGCTTTCTCCCGGTCGCCCAATTGCGCAACTCCTTTCGGGAACAGACTATCATAAAGCGCCTTGACCTCGAAATCATCGTCTGTCTTGGCTGTCGCCAGGTCGCTGTACCAGCGCGCCACATCATTCCAGGAATCCAGCGTGGAAACATGGACGGTCGGACCTACATCCATCAGCGGCGGCATAAAGGGTTCACTCTTGAAGACCGGCGGATTCACCATCTCCCAGGTATAGAGCGTAAAGTCATCGTAAAGCGACTTCTTTGGCTTCAGATCCGCATTGTCTATTTTGTACTGCGCTTTGGACTTGTTGGACATCAACAGACAGTACCTGGTCGTATCTTCGGGCATCATGGCGTTGAACCCGAACCGGTCCCAGTAATGCCGCGTCACCCGGCCTTCGGCGAAATTCTGGATCTTATATTTCAGGACCACCGCATCCCCAGCCTCGAGCCCGGTGAATACGATCTGGTTGCCGTTTTGGTCCGCGGGGACTACCGAGCCGTTCTTCTTGACGACCTCCGCTTTCTCCACTTTCAGCTCCTGTGTATTCTCGTTATACCCGATATTATCCTCCTTCCAGGTGTCGATCCCTTTTTGGGTAAGGATCTTGACTACCGTTGTGGTGTATTCCTCCGTTGCGCCTTCTGCATACACGACTGCAAACTTTTCGTCGAGCACATAGAAAAAGTCATAGTCCGGCTGCTTGCCCGCCACATTCTTGATCGCCTGGTAGACATCGGTCTCGGGAAATGCCTTCCATACCGAAGGCTTCTTCTGGAGGTCCCGCAGGTGTTCGCGAGCGGAATATTTATTGGCGTCATAATACAGGGCCTTATTGAAAGCTTTCACCGCCTCCGAATCCTGGTGTTCCTGCTGTAGCTCGAGACCCAGGTTTTCCCAATAGGTGGCGACATAAGGCGCCAGTTTAAGGGCCTGCCGGCCGAGGTCCACCGCTTTGTCATACTTTTCCTGGTCATAATAGAAGCTCGAAATATCGGTGTAGAGATCGGGGTCATAAGGGAATTCCTCTTTTGGCTGCTGGAGCAATTTCAACGCCTTATCCTTTTCCCCCTGCTTGGTATATTCTTCGGTGAGCTTTTTAATAATATTGTAACTGTAGTTGTCTTTCAGATAAGTCTCTAACACTTTAATGCCGCCTTTCGCGTCTTTCATTCCATTTACCTTCAGGCTGAACATCCAATCCACGATTTCGGTGTTCTCCGGATATTTCTGATAGGCCGTCTGTATGGTCTTGACCAGCTCATCCATTTTGTTCTGTTTCGAATAGAGAGTGATCCGTGCAATCCAGATATCGTCGTCTTCGCCATACAGCTTGGCGCAACGATCCACTTCCTTGAACGCTTCATCGTACTTCTCTTCTCCGGTGAGCTTCCGGATATTCAGCCGGATGGCGATCAGGCAATCCGGGTCCTTGTCCTTCATGCGTTCCACTTCCTCAAGCAACAGCGTCCGGTTCTCTTCCTTGATAAGGATCTCCATGAGCTGGAACCGGAGGAGCGAATTATCCGGCGCATGCTGCAGGGCCTTCTCGATCACCCGCCGGGCCTCCGTCGACTTCTGACTCCGAAGATAGACTTCGGACAGGAGGAGGTAGTTGATATAGTTATTCGGCTCCGCCGCCACTTTCGCTTCGAAATAACCCTCCGCGAAATGTTTTATCGGCTCGGGCGCCTGTGCATTCGCTGCCGTCGCACCCGCCTTCGGATAGGCCTGATACGTCGCGGAATAGGTGAGCCCCGTCACCGGGTAATATTTTTCATCGGTGAAACGAACAATGAAATTCGGCTGGCTGGAGTTCGTATACCCCAATTGGACCAGCAGCCGGTTGTATCCCTTCTTCAACGTGACGTGCTGCTTGTAGAAATCAAGTTCCGTGATGAGCTCTTTGGAAGTTGCCAGCACGGGCTGGTCGTTAATCCATACTTTAACCGACCCGCAGGTTCCCACGTCGATCAATACCTGCCGGTCATCGGGGGAATAGACAAAGGTCTGGGCATAGATGATCGCCGTATTTCGCCGGAAATGCGGATACGGAAAAGTATAGCCTTCCTTGCTCATGACCGTTGGGGTAAACCAGCGGACCGTGGCGTTGTTGAACGAAGTGAAAGATGCATCGGATTCCGGATGGCCCTGCGGCCCATAGTCTTTATAATAGCCGCTGCCCGAAATATTATCAAAAGGACCGGCGAGCTGCCACGCCGGCGTCACCGCTCCTATGGCCTCCCATTCTTTTGCCGCCCGGGTGATATCGTTGGACATTTCATAATGCAACGCTTTGAAATAGTGCGCCGCGGCCCGGATGGATCCGTTCACTGCCGTATCCGACAGGAGCCGTTCCAGCAATTGCATCTGGTGGCCTGTCTTTTTCCCGTAAGGCCCGAGGGCGGCGCCGTTGAACCATAGCGCGAAGACGTATGGATTGGGATTCTTGAGGACGTTGTACATCCGCGGAATGAAGTCGGTCACCTCGGCCTCTTTACCGCCAAAGCTCTCGAGATAGATATAGGTAGCATAAGCATCCACGGCAGTGCGGGGATCTTTCATCGCCTTTAGCAGCAATTGCTCGGCGGTTTTCCGATCGTTGCGATCCAATGCCTTCCAGGCATCATCATAATCATTCGCGAATACATGTGAAGAAAGAAAATATGTCAACAGCAGACAGCAGGCAGAACGTAGGGGCATAAGTGGTATTTTTCAGTCGTTAATATGGCAGACCGGGCTGTTCCCGATCACGCAGACCGGACTGTTCCCGATCACTATTTATTAACGTCGCCGCTGTTTCCAAAATTGCGCAACATACTACTACTTCGCGACCTTGACCAATTTCTGACTGACGAGATGATCGCCATACTGGATCTGCAAGGCATAAGTCGCCTCGGGCAGATTACCCAGCCCATACAGGTTGACGCTGTTGAGCCCCTGTGTAACCGGTTGGAGCACCCGCCGCAGCGAACGTCCGAACAGGTCGATCAGCGTGATCGTGGCCGTTCCGGTTGATGGAGCGGTCAGTGTCAGGTTGATCTGATCGACAAAAGGATTTTGCACGGACCGGACGTCGAAACTGATGGCAGTGTTGCTGAGCAGTACGAGGCCGCTGTATTGGGAGATGGAACTGCTGGTCATCTGGATGCGGTAATAGCTTTGCGCCGCTACCGGCTTGGGGTCGGTGAACTGGTAGGACGCTCCTTCGCCGGGAACCGCAGTTCCGGGCAGGTTGCCGATAGCCGCATAATGGACGCCATCGTCGCTTCGTTCCACAGTGAATTGGAGACCCGGGACCTCACCCGTCGTCGTCCATTGCAGGTTGGCCAGCCCCCCGGGCTGCAGTTGTCCGCGGAATGACAATAAGTTGGTCGGCAGGGCCACATTACAATTCACGCCATACACATATTTCGGTTGGGTGGTGGCATACGCGCAGCTGGCGGTAGACAGATTGCCTACCGTACTGGCCACGACCAGTTGATAGATGGTGATGGAGGTCGACGCCGGCACCTGGAAATAACGGGTGACCATATCCCCGTACAAACCGGTTACCGGATTATATAGGGGCACTACCGTACCGGTGTCGGCCCGGTTGAGCGTGTCCATGCCCGCGGGTACCCAGGTGGCGCCGCCATCGGTGCTCTTATTCAATTGCCATTCCGTATAATTATTCACATAGGAAGAGATCGCAAAACGTACGGTATCATCCGCGCCATAACAGAGGGTATCCGGCTTGTCCGGCGTGAGCAGGAGGCTGGGCGGACAGGTGGCCAGGGAGATATCGTCCAGCGCCCAGTCGTTACCGCCGCCACCCGGCGCATTGTTACGGATGGAGATAGTAATGGAGGTCTCGGTCGGTCCGGTCTCGAATACGAAGCCGCGCTGCTGCCAGCCAACCGTATCCAGGCTGCCTGAAGAAATGCGGTCGATGCTGTCCACGACAAGCGTGAGGTTGGGGAGGACGCCCGGAGTATACTCCGCAGTACCGTTAGAGTCGATACCGCAGTTGGGACAGATATTCTTTATCCAGGCCGAGAACTGATAATAGGTATTCGGACACAAACCCGAGATGACCTGGTGATAGGCTTCACTAGTCGCCAGGTCGGCATTCACCACGAGCATGTAGCCGGCGTTGGTTGTCGCGCTGGGCGGAGGGTTGCCCGCCGCCGTCGTCGTCCCGGTATGGTCGCCGCAGATGTACCAGAAGCCGCCGAATTCCCGGTTGGAACAGGCGAACTGCCCGGTTGCGCCGCCGCAGGTAGGCTGCCGGTTGGCAAACGGATACGTACTGCTGACCGGACTGACATTGTTGACAATGGCATAATAGCCGTCGTTGATGGACGGCGCAGTGCTCGAATTGGGCAGATAAGTATAGCCGGGGATCAGGAAGGTAGGGCCCGTACTTCTGTTACGGCCTACTCCGGTCCCGAATGTTCCGCCGAATTCCGCTGCAAAATTCGTACTGGTGGTGCTCGAACAAAGCGTGGTAGGCGCAGTGATCAGGATCTTGTATTGCGTTGCTTTTAGGACCGTATCCGTCAGGGTCGTGGCGGTCTGCCGGTATCGGATCTGCGCGGCGCCCAGCGTGATCGTATCGCCATAGGCACCCGTGACCACCACCTTGAATGACGTCACCATAATGCTGCCGCCGCCAAACTTCGGCTTGCTTACATTCCCCTGAACGGTGCCGGCGCCGGCAATATTGATGGTGCCCATCGGGTCCACCCCACTCGGTGTCGCAGGGTTGGCGCCGATATTGATCCGAATTTGAAAATCACCCGGCAGCGGCGGTACTGCTACATACGAGCCCGCATCGTCACCGGTTGCATAAGTATAGTGGCGGAAGGTCTTGCCCTCATTCGTCACCAGCCGTAAAGAGTCATTGGGAAGAATGGTCGTGTTGGTCGGAACATTGTCCAGGTAACGGACGGCGTACATCATCCCCGTCCCGTTATAAGTGCCGTTCACATAGAAATTCGTCCGGATCTCCAGCGTGTCGCCAGGCTGCACAGGACCACCCACCATCTTCTTGCTGAGATTGACGTAGCTGTTACCCCACTTGATAGGCGCCGTAGCCTGCGAATGGGCGAGGTTACGGAAGAAGAGGATCAGCATGAACGTCCCAAAAATTCTGCCAATGGCAAAATTACCGGGTAGAAGTGTTTTCATATGATACGACCTGTTTCAAGGGTTATCGGATTATTGGGTCGGGTCGACATCCGGCATGGATGGTCTGCCGGATCTATCAGTTCCGGCAGGGTACACCACCGGAAATAATGGTATAAAGGTAACCTCTTGCATTTTAATCCGCAATCGTAGAACTACTATAAGAAGTACTATACCGGAATTGAACAAGTTTGCTTTACTTTGAGTAATTCCTATAATCCACACCGATGAAAAACAGACAAACCTGTTCCTATGTCCTGTTCCTCAGCCTATTTGCCTGCCTGTGCTTATGCGCGACGCTATCTCTATCCGCACAAACGACGTTAACCTATTACAATCAAGCATTTAAGATTGACACCCTCTACCCGGCCAACGGAAATACAGGGATGAGTTCACCCTGGGAAATTGTCTATGGCCCGGACGACTCTCTCTGGGTGACCGCCTCTCACGACTACAAGATCTGGAAGATCCACCCCGGCAATAAGGGCGCCCGCGTACTGCTGGACCTGAACAGTATGAAGGACTTCACCGCCGCTACCGGGAATCCGTGGCCACAGGGAGGTCTGATGGGCCTCGCCATACATCCGCAGTTCTACAGCGGCAAACCCTGGGTCTACGTCGCCTTCGTATATCACCTGATCGGCTGCAGCACCTGCGCGGGCAGTACCAGCGGCGCCCGATGCGAGTACAATACCCAGATCGTCCGTTTCACCTACAGCAACGGTACCCTGACGCCGATGGATACCGTAGTCACCCATCTCGACGGGAGCAATGACCACAACTCGGGCCGGCTGCGCATCACCCCGATCCCCGAAAGCGACGGCAATTATCATCTTTATTATACCATCGGAGATATGGGCGCCGGCCAGCTGGCAAATATCTGCCGGGCCGAATTTGCCCAGGACACAACCGTTATAGAGGGAAAGACGCTGCGGTTCAATACGGAGCCCGATCTGACCCAGCCCTCCGGTCAGCAATGGATCCCCACGGACAACCCTTTCCCTTCCGCACCCAGCGCTTCGACGCAAAGCCCTATCTATACCTTCGGGCACCGCAATCCGCAAGGCCTGGCATTCGGATCGGTAGACGGCGGGGCCTCTTATATCCTCTATAGTTGCGAGCATGGCGACAAATCGGACGATGAGATCAATATCCTCACTCCGCATACCAACTACGGCTGGCCAAAAATAGCCGGACTTTGTGACGACAACTATACTTCAGTGGCGGGGGACTCACTGTATCTCGCCGGGAAGGCGGTGATCTCGGAGACGGGCTTTTGCGACACTACAAAAACCACGGTGGCGGACCCTATCTTCAGCTATTACAACTGGACACGCGCCCAGAACGATCATATCGCCGTCACTTATCCCAGCTCGAACATGAACTGGCCGACCGTAGCCCCGACTTCGGTTGCTTTTTACGGTCAGGGCGCCATCCCCGGCTGGAATTCGAGCCTGCTGATCACGTCGCTTAAGAACGGTCTTTGGCGCCTCCACCTCAAGCCCGACGGGCTGAGCGTTGACAGCACAGTCAACCCCTACGATACCCTGCACTACCTGACGGGATACCGATTACGCAATATCACCGTCTCGCCGTCGGGGGATACGCTCTTTGTTGGCGTGGACAATTCCTGCTGCACGCTCGGGCCAACCGGCACTATCGGCAATTCGGTGGCTACGCCGGCAAAAGGTTTTATTCTTCGGATGGTCTATATGGCGCTGCTGCCCCTTGACAGCATTTACAAGATGCCGCCTCCGCCCTCGGGAGCCGCCGCGCAACCAGCCGCCCTGGTCTACCCCAACCCGGCGCACGCGTCATTGAATGTTGCGACCGCGCCCGGCCAACGTAAACCGCTCCTGCTCCAGCTATATAGTATCAGCGGCGACCAGGTGGTATCGCGGCAATCCTGGGAAGATAACACCACGCTCGATATCCACTCCTGTCAGCCGGGCGTCTATGTCCTTCGCCTTACGAACGGCGCCGCCGTTCCCATCCTTACGCAGAAAGTACTTATCGAATAACGGCTGCCGTCCCGCCATCCATGCCATGCTGCTCATGCGGATGCCGGTGAAAGAATCTCTTTTGGAAAAGCAGGATCGCGATCACGCCGACGGAAATGGAAGCATCCGCAATATTGAAAACGGGGCTGAAGAATTCGAAATCCTCCCCGCCTACGAACGGCATCCATGTCGGATAATGAGCCCGGATCAGGGGAAAATATAACATATCGACGACACGGCCATGCAGGAAGGACGCATACCCATGCGGCGGGAAGAGCCGCGCCACATGATCGTAAGAGCTGCGCTCGAAGATCAAGCCATAAAACATACTATCCAGCAGGTTCCCCAGCGCCCCCGCAAAGATCAACCCCGCACAGATAATAAACCCCGGATGATATTTCTTCCGGATGATCGTCCGGATATAATAGACGCCGAATACCACCGCCACCAGCCGGAACAGGGTCAACGCCATTTTCCCCCAGGTGCCGCCGAATTTCCAGCCCCAGGCCATTCCTTCATTTTCCACAAAATAGATCTGCGCCTTATCCCCCAGCAATTTGATCCCGTTGTCATAGGAGGATACCTGCTCATGATAAAAGTCGCCGGCAGGACGACTCAACGGCATATGCGTCTTAACCCAGAATTTCAATGTTTGATCTGCTACGATGATGAGCAGCACCAGTAAAATGATAGTTCTCGCCTTCATAAATTCAAAAGTTCAAATATAGGTAATCCCGTCCACTCCCCCCATCCGCCCCTACCCAAAATATATCCGCCGGACCCGCTGCGACACGCCAGTCAGGATCTCATAAGGAATCGTCTGCGCCCACTCGGCTAACCGGCTGACCGATAACTCCTTACCAAAAACCACCACCTCATCGCCTTCCCGGACGTCCGGAATGCCGGTGATATCGATCATCGACAGGTCCATGCTGATGCTGCCGATGGTTGGCGCCAGATGGCCCTTCACCCACATCTTGCCGATGCCATTGCCGAGGTTGCGCGAATAACCATCCGCATACCCGATCCGCACCGTCGCAATCACCGTCCCCCGATCCGCCAGCCCTTTGCGGTTATACCCGACGGTATCGCCGTTATGTAAATGTTTGATCTGCACAATGGTCGTCTTTAACGTCGACACCTCCTGCAACTCGAGCACCGCCGCACCCGCCGCCGTTCCGCCCGTCGCCCTGCCCGCCGCGACCCCGCCAACCGCCACCCCACCCGTCGCCCTGCCCGCCGCACTATCGATCCCATAAAGCCCGATCCCCAGCCGCACCATATCCAATTGCCACTCCGGCATCCTCACGATCGCAGCCGAATTAGCCATATGACGGATTATCCGATACCCCAACGCCTTCTCCAGCCGCCCGGCCATCTCCAGGTAAGCCGCCGCCTGCTGCTTCGAAAACGCATCCTGCTGCGCCTCCTCACTTGCTGCAAAATGACTGAACGCGCTTTGCACTTTCAGCGGCGCCGCAGGCAATACCATAAGCAGCTCCTCCCAGTCCGCCGCCGGAAATCCCAGCCGGTTCATGCCCGTCTCGAGCTCGATGTGGATCGGAAAAGCCGCGATGCCTTCCCTTTTCAACCATTTCTCGAAAGACCGTAATAACGGGAAGGAATAGATCACCGGTTCCAGGTTATATTGTACCAGGGAGTCGAAGGCCGCATTCTCGGTATTCATGACCATAATGGGCATCCGGATACCCGCCTTTCGCATGGCCACCCCTTCGTCCGCATAGGCCACGCCGAGGTAGTCGACGCCATGAAACTGGAGGAGATTGGCAATCTCGAAGCTGCCGCTCCCATAGGCAAATGCCTTGACCATCGCCATGACCCGCGTAGCCGGTTTTAATAGCTGGCGGTAGGCGCGGAGGTTGCCGGCCATCGCATCGAGGTCGATCTCCATTATTGTCTGATGGATCTGCTCCGTCAGTAGCCGGTCGATCTCTTCGAACTCGAATATCCTCGCGCCTTTCAACAGGATGGTCTCATCCCGGAAATGTAAACGATGCACCTCCTCCCGGAAAGCCGCAACCGAAGGTAAATAGATCTGTTCGCCGCTGAACCACTCGCCAATCGCCCGGGCATTTGCGCCGATCCGCTCTCCGATCCCGATGAGCCGGTCGACGTTGAAGTGCTGCAAGGCCCGGCCTACTTCTCCATACAATTCCGGCTCCCGGCGGCCGCTTTCGAGGATATCCGACAGGATCACGGTCCGTTTTTGATGCTGTTGCTGCTGGGACAGAAAGTCGAGCGCGATCCCCAGCGAGCTGAGGTCTGCACTATAGCTGTCATTGATGATCGAACAATGATTGATCCCGCTTTTCAGTTCGAGCCGCATGGCGATGGGAGCCAGCTGCCCGACCCTCGCAGCAATCTTCTCCATCGGCATCTTCAGCCAAAGGCATGTGGCCACACAATGCATCGCATTCTCGATGGACGCATGATCCGTAAAGGGCAGAATCAGTTCGCCGCCGGCGCCGCCGCACCTGATCCTGACGGCGGTAGCCTGGCCGAGTGTCTCCATGGACGACACCCAGACATCGTTGGCCTTGTTTTTTCCCCAGGACCATACTTTCGGATCTTGCTTGTCCCATCCTGCCCTTTCTCCTTTCCATTTCCATACGGCATCGAACGCCTCCTGGTGATCGCCGCAACAGACGAACACATCCGCCCCATCGAAGAGCCTTAATTTCTCCGCCGCCTTCTCCGCCAAACTGCCAAACCCCTCACTATGCGCTTCCCCGAGATTCGTAAAGATGCCGATCGTTGGCTTCAGGATCGCCTCCAGCCGTTCCATCTCGTGCGGCCTGGAGATCCCCGCTTCGAAGATGGCGAGCTCGTGCCCGGAATTCATCCCCCAGACACTCAACGGCACCCCGGTCTGCGAATTATAACTTTTAGGGCTGCGAACGATGGAATAGTCGGCCTCTAATAGTTCGTTCAACCACTCTTTGACGATCGTCTTGCCATTGCTCCCCGTAATGGCGATCACCGGGATGGAAAACTGCGCCCGGTGAAAGGCGGCAAGCCGCTGCAGCGCGTCGAGCGTGTCGGTTACCCGGATGATATTGGCCTCGGACAAGCGCGCGCTGTCGACAGGATCCATTACAACAAAATTCCTTACGCCCCGCTTATAAAGCTCCCCGAGATAAGCCCCGCCATCGCGCCTGGGCCCGCGCAACGCAAAGAATAAGCTCGTCGCCGGGAATATCAGGCGCCGGCTATCCAGCAAAAGATGCTCGATCACGTCATCCCTGCCCGATCGCGAGCGCACCTCATCACCCCCCGACTGCCCGCCCTCGTCATCTCCGCGGACCCGCAGAAATTCCCCGTTCACAATCGATGCAATATGTCGGACGCTATAGCTCATGAGATCTTTTTCGGCGCGGTATACAACGAATAGAGGATCGATGTCAGGATACACAGCAGGATCACCAGGAGGGAAACGTAGATCGGCAGATAGATATGAAAATATTCCACCAGCATCTTCACTCCCACAAAGATCAGTACCACCGCGATCCCTTGTTGCAAATGCCGGAACCGGTCCACGGCGCCGCGCAAGAGGAAGAACAACGACCGCAGACCCAGCACCGCGAAGATATTCGAAGTAAAGATCACGACCATCTTCTGAGTGATCCCGAATACGGCCGGGATCGAATCTACCGCAAACACGATATCGGTCGTCGCCAGTAAGACTACAACTACGAAGAGGGTGGTGTAGCGCTTGCGGCCATCGCGGACAACGACAAACCTGCCGCCGCCATCTTCCTTGGTCAACGGCAGGAAACGACGCACCGCCCGGTAGACAAGATCCTTTTCGATATCCGGTTCCTCATCATGCCTCGTAATGAAGAGCCTGCCTCCACTGATGATGAGTATGACCCCGCCGATATACAATACCCAATGGGCCTCATTGACAAGCACGATCCCTGCCGTGATGAAAACAATCCTCAGGAATATCGCCACCAGTATCCCAATAAGAAGCACCCGCGCATAGTACGCAGGTTTAACGCCAAAAAAGGTAAAGATCAGGATAAAAACGAAAATATTGTCCACGCTGAGGCTCCATTCCATCAGATAGGCACTCAAATATTCGAGTGCGGTCTTATGCCCCTCCTCCAACCAAAGGAAGAAAAAAAAGAGCATTCCCAACGCGACCCAAAACATCGTCAGCCACAGCGCCTTCTTTATCGAAACCGTCGTTCCCTTCCTACTCAGCAACCCCAGGTCAAAAACAACAGCCAGGATCAGAACAATGCCAAACGTGAGATACGATACAGCCAATCGGTCCATGCCGGGAATTATACCGTCAAAGATACCGCATATTTCCTTCTACGGACAAGCTGGTACAAATACCCGCCCAATGCGACCAAGATCAGCGGAAGGCCGATATTGATGAATTGGCACATGCTACGGTCCGCCTCCACTTTCGCCTTATCCAGCAGCCGCAGGGTAAAATCCTTTGCCCGGGTTTCCAGGATACCTGAGGGATTCAACAGGTACTCTACGCAGTTATTAATAAAATCTTCGTTGGCAAACTGGTAGCCATCGTCCCGGCTGTAACCGAGCGGTAAGGGCCCGCGTTCGGCCACGGCATTCATGAACAGATCCCCATCGGCGACAACGATAACGTGTCCCGGTTTGACCGACACCGGCACGAAGGGCTGACCATAGGCCCCCGCGAGACTATCCGCCAACGCTTTTGACAACCGGTTTTCAAACAATGAATGAAAGCTCCCTTCCACCAGCATCGCCACCGGGATATTCGACTGATTGAAATAAGCCGGGTCGTCTTTATATTTCAGGATCTCGAACGTGATGATGGCGGGAGTTCCGACCCGGCGGCTATGCGCGGAGGTTTGCAACAGGACGGTCTTGTTGACCCCGTCCGCCTTTACCGTATCGATGGAATTCGCATATTCAGCCAGCACCGGATCAAGGTTCTTGCTGATGGGGTGCGTCAGGCTGCCACTCAGCAGGGGATAGTAAGGCCACGGCAGTCCTTCGGTCTGCGGTTTGCCGCCGGCGTTCCCAACGACGACCGTGAGCTTGGCCGACTGCATATCTTCAACGAGGTCCTGGTTGATCCGGATCCCATATTTAAAGAAAAGATCCTCGAGCCCGAGCCCCCGGTCGTAAGCGATCGTCTGCTGTTTCAGTTGCAGACTGTCCTGCTCAGCATACAGCGTACTTACCGCCCAGATGATCTGGCCGCCATGCAGGAGATACTGATCGAGGCTGAGTTTCTCGCGTTCAGTAAATTTGGTGGTTGGTTTGACGATAACGATCGCGTTGAAAAGGGACGGGATCAGGGGAACGCTGTCCAGCGGAACGATCTTGAAGCGGTAACGGCTTCGCAACCCCTCGATCAGATCATAGACCCGGTAGTCCAACGGCTCGCCGTTCCCAAGGAGGTAACCGATGGCCGGCTGCTCCTTGCTGGTGATCTTGTCAATGGCACTGCCAAACTTGTATTCAAGTAAGGTTTCTGCATTGGAGTACAACTGTTCACGCGGCTGATCCAGCTGCGGCACCTGGACGCCTTTCAACAGGTCGACCGGATAGATGCGGTTCCGGTATCTTATCACTGCGCCGGGGATCACGATCCGCGCGGTCTGGCCTTCGCCCTTGCCTACCTGCGCCACTTCGGTCTTCGGCTGGATACCCATGGCGGAAATAGAGTCGAGAAAGGCCTGTTTTGCCGAGTCGTCGAGCTTCGCCAGCGGATCGAAGGCATGGACGCGGATGCGGCCGCCACAGTAGTCATTAAAATCCTGGAGTTCTTCCTGGACGCTCTTTGAGAGCTGGCGGAAGCCTGCCTTAAGGTTTCCAGCAAGGTAGAAGTCGACCTGAATGTCATCGTCGACCTTTGAGAGCATGGCCTTGGTGGGACGGCTGAGGGTATAACGCCTTTCGGCGGTCAGATCGAGCCGGTAATGGACAAATGCAGCCACGACGTTGACCCCGACCAATAAGACGAAGATGGCCATCATGCCGACCCCGGGTCCCCTTGCCTTCCCTTCGCCTTCCCCCCCGGCCTTCCCTTCGCCTTCCCCCTCATCCCCAACTTTTCGCTGCCCCCCTCCCCCAACCCGCTGCGCCAGATTGTTGCTCGTCAGATATAAAAAGAGGACGATCAGGGAGCCGAAAAAGATGATGTCCCGCGTATCGATGACCCCGCGGCTGATACTCCGGTAATGGAAATCGATCCCCAGCATCCCGATATAATAGTCCAGTCCCGCCGCAAAGACGGGCAGCGCACTGATCGCCCCAAACCCGCTGTACAACAGGAAGCAGGCGAAGGCGCTTGCGATAAAAGCAACAACCGCATTCGCGGTGATGCAGCTGCACCAGATACCGATGGCGGTAAATACGGCCGACAGACAAACCAACCCGATATAACTCCCGATGGTCCCCCCGGTGTCGATCCCGGCCTGACCGGAGAGCCGCTGGATACAAAGGAAATAGAGGAGGGTTGGCAGAAGGGCAATGAGTACGACGATGAGGGAGGCCAGGTACTTGCCCGCGATCAGCCGCCCCCGGGAGAGCGGCAGGGTCTGAAGGATCTCATAGGTCCCCATGCGGAACTCATCGGCAAAACTCCTCATGGTGATCGCCGGAATAAGCAGGAGCAGGATCCACGGCGCCAGCTCAAAAAATTTGTCCAGCGTCGCATACCCACCCGCGAGGATATCCGTATCCGGGAAGACAAAAAGCAAAAGCCCATTCAACAAAAGAAAGGCGATGATGGCGATATAACCGGTAAGACTGCTAAAAAATTGGCGGAGTTCTTTCTTGCAAACGGCCCACATAAGCTGCGAAAATAGTGCGAGAAATTCACTTTATAAGAAATGGTCTTATAATCGTTGCGATTCAATATATTATATTAAAAAAAATGTGGAAAAAAGAGTTAAATTAGATGAATGGAAAACTTTTTTATATAAAGGGAATCCCTATATTCGCATACTCAAATCGGCAACCTCCCTTAGAAAAGATATTACATGGTGTAGGCAAAAAATATTTAACCGAAACCAACTGCGTGCAAAGATCCGCCCCTGAACGGCGGGTTTTTCGTTTTCTGCCCCCTCCCGCCGCATCACCCCCGCACCCCACTGCCCTCCCTCAACCTTCCAACAGTCTTCCCAATCTCCCCGATCGCATAATCCACCTCTTCGGACGTCGTGAACCTTCCCAACCCCAGCCGAAGGGATGCATGCGCCAGCTCATCCCCGAGACCCAGCGCCTTCAAAACGTAACTCGGCTCCATGGAGGCCGACGTACAGGCCGAACCCGACGACAAGGCCACATTCTTGCCAAGCCCGGCGAGCAGCGCGTCTCCGTCGACACCCGGAAAGGACATATTCGTCACCTGCGGCAGGCGATGCTCGCGGCTTCCGTTGACCCGAGCCCCCTCCAATGCCAACAACTCCCGTTCGAGACGGTCCCGTAGCGGCAACACGCGCAGCCGGTCCGTCTCCATCTCCTGGCCGCAAAGCGCACAGGCCTTCCCGAAACCCACGATACCCGGTACGTTCAGGGTTCCGCTGCGCATCCCCCGCTCATGTCCCCCGCCATCCATCTGGGCCGCAAGCCGGACCCGCGGGCCGCGGCGACGGACATACAAAGCACCAACCCCTTTGGGTCCATAGAGTTTGTGGGCGCTAAGCGCCATCAGATCGATGCCATCAGCGTTCACATCAACGGGGACTTTCCCGACCGCCTGCGTAGCATCGCTAAAGAACAGCACTCCATGCCGCCGGGCGACCGCACTGATCTCCCGGATCGGCTGGATCACGCCAATCTCGTTGTTGGCAAACATTACCGCGATCACAACGGTGGTCGGGCGGATAGCCGCTTCGAGCTCTTGCAGATCGATCAGCCCCGCTGCATCTACTCCCAGCCAGGTCACTTCGCCTCCGATCCGTTCGAGATGATGACAGCTGTCCAGGACTGCTTTGTGTTCTGTCAGTACCGTAATTATATGGTTCCCCTTACTCGCGTATGCCTCATAGACCCCTTTGATGGCAAGGTTGTCCGATTCCGTCGCCCCGGAGGTGAAGACGATCTCCCGGGGTTCCGCTCCGATAAGTGCCGCGATCTGCTCCCTTGCCAGCTCCACCGCCTCCTGGGCTTCCCAGCCCCTGGCATGACTGCGACTTGCCGCGTTTCCAAACCTTTCTGTAAAGTAAGGGAGCATGGCTTCAACTACCCGCGGGTCGCAGGGAGTGGTGGAATTATAATCGAGATAGACCGGCAGCTTGAGCATGACACAAAATTACCGAATTCATCCATACCGCAAGGCTGGGGAGACGCCGCCGCGCCATACCGGCTAATTACACATATACTGATAAGTAATATTCTCGACGGTTGTATTCTGCGTCCCGGTCACGTTGGTGATCTTGCCGGTATTGTCGTAGGTGTAGTTGATATTCTCGATTGTCGTACCCGTCTGGTAGCCGGCGAGCTGATGTGCCGTTCTGACAAAGAAGCCGCCAAAGTTGACGAGCTGGACGATCTGCCAGTAATCCCCTGACTGGCTTGCTTTTGTATTATAGGTATAGGTGGAACTGGTGCCGTTCTGGTTCGCGCCCGTCATGTCGCCGTTCGTCCAGGTATAGGTGGATGTTTGCGGCGGATTGGCGCCCTGCGTAAGTACCGATTTCAGCACTTCCGTTCCCGAATAAGTATAGATCGTATTCGAACTGTTGCTATTATTATCCGAGTAATAATCGCTCGCTATAAGCCCGTCGCTGTTGATCGTGAGCGAATCTCTCGAATTGACCGTACCGGCGGTGGTAGCCACTATCACTGTATTACCGAGATAGGTAAAGACACGACTGGTGGCGGTCCCGCTGCTGGTATACTGCTCCGTTGAGATGCGGTTGTTGTTGTCGTAGGTGATATTGTAAGTGGTTGTACTGGTCCCGTACTGATCGGTAACCGTGATGATCTGGCAGGTTTGAGTATGACTATTACTCTTCTTGCTGCACGATGGCGAAAGGAAAAGACTTAAGATCGCAACGATCAGGATGGATGGTGTTTTCATGATGCTGTAAAACTACACTTTCGCCCGTTACCCCGCAATACCAAAAAAGTGGTAATTTTCCTTAATGCAAAACATCGATCACATAGGTATTGCCGTGAAGGATTTGGACGCCGCGATCCCACTCTACGCAAGGCTGCTGGCAACACCCTGCTACAAGACCGAAACCGTGGCCGGCGAGCAGGTCGAAACGGCCTTTTTCAAAAAAGGGGAGACCAAGATCGAGCTTCTGCAGGGTCAGACACCCGAAAGCGTGATCAGCCGGTTCGTCGGGAAGAAAGGGGAAGGACTGCATCATATTGCGTTTGAGGTGGCCGATATCCATGCGGAAATGAAGCGCCTTGCGGCCGAAGGATTCACGCTGCTCAGCGACGCGCCAAAAGAAGGGGCGGACAACAAATTGATCTGCTTCCTGCACCCCAGGGACACCAGCGGAGTACTGATCGAGCTTTGTATGGAGCGCCCAACCGGCGAATCTACTTCGATG
Source organism: Puia sp. (assembly GCA_035948015.1). Classification (GTDB taxonomy): domain Bacteria; phylum Bacteroidota; class Bacteroidia; order Chitinophagales; family Chitinophagaceae; genus Puia. The sequence goes on along the minus strand of DASZJO010000078.1, from coordinate 52,452 downwards.
CGGGAACAATAAAACTGGCCGAAATGCTCTTCTCCCCCCTCAGGTCTATCGCCCGCACAAAATACGTCCCCGCGGCCAGCCGGTTGCGGAAGTTGACGGTCATCAGCCTCATCTGCATAAAAACATTCCTCTGCACCAGCATCCCCCCCGCCGAAATTATATCCACCTGCCAGTCCGTCGTCCCCTGCTGGTCCGGCACCAGGTTGATGAAATCGATCGCTGGATTGGGATAGATCTGCACACCTGTCGTTGTAGTATTCATTTTGACGACCCGGATCGGCGAATAAGTCACCTGACCGGTGGCGTCAAGGATCCGGAGCCGGTAATACCAGTTGTCATTCGCCGCATTATCGCCGCTAAGCGGGAGTTCGTCCGGGTAGCGATACTGGGCTGTGCTGCGATCCGCCGTCGCGGGGATCGTAGCGATATCCTGGAAACTATTATTGTCGCTGCCACGCTGGATCAGATATTGGCGACCGGCTGTCTCGTCGGCCGCGGTCCAGTCAAGCTGCACCAGTCGCGCACCGAGAGCGACGGCCGACCAGGCCGTGAGATCCGTTGGCAGGACGCCCCCGTTCTTGTTATAGAGGTATTCCACCGAAAAGGTCATGGTATTGTTGATCCCCGCGCTATAGAAGTAAGACGCGTGATTGGCGGCATTGAGATTGGTGAACGTGAATGCCTGGTAATTAAGACTGACCTGGCCGGTCCCGAGGAAGCCGGTAACCGCGGATATGGTATCCGTCGAAATATGGTTTGGAAGCAGGCTTACCGGCGCCTGCGTCACCTCCTGACCGGCACTCAGCGGAAAATTGCCCAATGACTGGCTTGTCACGTTGGAATAGATCGATGGCAAAGCCGCGCCGCTGAATTCGTCCTGGAGGCCAACCGTCAGGGCATAAGTCGCCGAAAGGGAATCCGAGTTGCGGAGGGTGAAGCCGTACATCGTATTGGTCATGGCGGAAATATGGACCGACATCAGGGTACCCGAATCAGGATTGAACTGGGGGATCCGGAGGTGGTAGATACCGAACCCATCACTAGTCAGGGCTGTATCATAACTCCGGGTTCCATTGCCTCCACTTTGTGCCCTGGCGGTCTGGCCCGCCATCAAAACGGGCAGCAGGAGGAGAATGAGCGCTCTCCGATAGAGAGGAATAAAGGTTTTCATTTTAATAAGGATGTTGGATTTCAGTCTTCTTAAAACTCATTTGACCCATTATTTATTTTGCTTATACAGCAGTTATGGTAAAAATTAGAGTTTTCCCGGTATGGCTGGGGGTTATTTGTGGTAGGGAAGTGGGCAGGGGCGGTCGGTAAATCTTATCAAAAATGAGGCCGGAGATGGGAAAAATACTACTCAGAATGGGGCTTCTCGCAAAAATAAAACCGCCCCCCGTAGGGAGCGGTTTCCAATTCTATTTTAGAAAAAGAGAATTACCTCGTGATAAGTATTTTATTCACCTGCTTACTGCCGTCAGAACCGGTGATCACCACCATGTAATTACCTGCGGGATAGGAGCTGACCGTCAGCGGAACCGTTGTCCCGCCTGCATTGGTGACGTTCTTTTCCATCAGTACCTGACCAGCCAGGTTCACGAGCCGGATGCTCGCACTGACCGACGCGTCGCCGCTCAGGGTTACGTTGACATAATCCGAAGCGGGATTTGGATAGACACTGACGGCGCTCATCGAGCCGATCCGTACCGCTTTCACCGGGGAATAGGCGGTGTTGCCGTCGCGGTCTACCAGGATCAGCCGATATTCGCTGGTGCCGGTTGCCGGGCGGTTGTCGGTAAAGGAATAGTTCAGCACGGCAGTGGAGGTGCCGGCGGCGGGGACGGTCCCGATCGTGTTCCAGCTGGCGCCTGCATTGGTGCTGGCCTGGATCGTGAAATGGTCCGAATTGACCTCGAGGTCGGTCGTCCAGGCCAGGTCGACGGAGCCGTTGTCGACGACCGCGCTGAATTTACCGAGGATGATCGGCAGCGTACCCTGGGCGTTCAGGTCCAGGGCGCCGACCAGGATATCGTGGGCCGGAGCGCCATTGCTGGCAACCGTATTATTGACGAAACCGGAGGGCGCCAAACCCACCTGCTTAAAAAAGGTCGTCGAGCCACCAGACGTGAAGCTTGTCAGAACACCATCATAAGTCCCCGCGCCGGTCGCATTGATAATGGTATTGCTGTTCGCCATCACGAGCTTGGTGTCCGTTCCGTCGTTAGCCATGATTATGCTGTAGGAGTCGGCAAAATCCGAAGCGCCCGAATTCCCGATCGACAGCACTGTCGTGTTGCCGGTACCGCCGAGGTACAACTGGGAAAGACCGGAAAGATTTACATTGGTGTTTAGATTGACAGTCCCATTTACATTGATGATGATCTGGCAGTTAACACAGTTTTGAGGAGGTTCGGCAGCTTGCCAGATGCCAGGGCCGGAGGTAGTGTGCCAGTTGCCCGGCTGTACGGCGACATAGACCCCGCCCGAGTACTGGGCGGAAGCGGAGAGGGAGAAAAAGGTGAGGGTTAACACGACAAGTGCCCCAGAGTAAAGCTGTTTCATAATCGCTAACGCATTAATTAATAAATAGATGTGGTTTTGTTAACCAGGAACGGACCTGAGGATTTCAATGCGTATTGGACGGTAATATTGCGCGATCACCCTGTCGGATTGACGAAAGGAAACGTCAATGACGGTGATGGAACTCGGTTTTAGTAAATTGGCGGATGATTGGGTATCCCGTACTTGCAGTCAGGAGACTTGTCTTTCTGTAGGAGGGGAGATTATACGATCGGCCTGCGGCCGATCTTAGCACGGACAAACATAGAAAGAATACGACAATTATGCAAGTAATAGGGGAAAATATTTATCCCGGATGTCGGCCCCCGGACGATAATTCCTGGCTCACAAAAGCTATATCGCTTCTTCGCTGGAATCTATTCTGGTGATTCCCAGCTTATCAAGCGCCAATTGGGCAGCAATTTGGCTGGCGTCCTTTTTGTTGTAGGCTTTCCCCTGGGATAGCAGTTCGCCGTCGACGACCGCCCCGACCGTGAAAAGCCGCCGCCCCCCCTCGACCCGTTCGTCAAGGGTCTCGAATTCGAGATTCTTGCCATTCTTGTTGGCCCAGCCGTAGAGCTTATTCTTGTGATTGATCTCGAGGTTCTCGAGGTCGTCGAGGAAAAGATAGGGTGCGATCACCCGTTCCACGACCCATTGCCGGGTCTTCTCGAACCCTTTGTCGAGGTAGATCGCGCCCACGATCGCCTCCAGCGTGTTGCCGAATATCTGGCTCATTTTCAAGCTGCTGTCAAACTTGTTGAAATTGCTGATCTTCTTCAGGCCCATCTTGATGGCAATCTCGTTCAACTGGTTGCGGTTGACCATCTTACTGCGCATTTCCGTCAGAAAGCCTTCTTCTTTATAGGGATATTTTGAAAAGAGAAAGCCCGCGATAATGGCGCTCAGGATGGCGTCTCCCAGGTATTCGAGGCGCTCGTTGTTCTCGTCCGCGCCATCCTTGACCGAGCGGTGGGTTAACGCTATCTTGTACAGAACCGCCTTACCCGGGGCAAAACCGAGCACATTTCGAAGCTGTCTTTTGAGAGAGGCGACCGTGGCATCGCCCTTTATAATTCGATCAAGGATTCCCACACCAACAATCTACAATTTTTTTGACCAATAAAAAATAAATTTAACCAACCCCTCACCCCGATGGGGCATCCGTTGCGACGCTCCGTTCAACAGTTGTCCGCTGCGCAGCGACCCTAGTTTTCGTACTTTTTGACGATGATACAGGCGTTGTGACCGCCGAACCCAAACGTATTGCTCAAGGCGGCCCGAACCTTTCTGTGTTGTGGTTTAAAGAACGTAAAATTCAACCGCGTGTCCAGGTCGGGATCATCCGTGAAGTGGTTGATCGTTGGCGGGACCAGGTCATGGACGACGCTCATCACTCCGGCGATCGCCTCGATCACTCCGGCGGCTCCCAGGCAATGACCCGTCATGGATTTAGTGGAACTTATATTGGCGGAAAAAGCGTGATCGCCGAAGACGTCCACGATCGCTTTGACTTCCGCGGTATCGCCCAGCGGGGTGGACGTTCCATGCGTGTTGATATAGTCGATATCTTCCGGCCGCATGCCGGCATCGCGGAGTGCCGCCATCATGACGTTCTTGGCCCCGAGGCCTTCCGGGTGCGGGGCGGTCAGGTGATAGGCATCCGCCGTCGCCCCACAGCCTGCTATTTCGCAGTAGATCCTGGCGCCGCGGGCCCGGGCATGTTCCAGGTCCTCCAGCACCAATACTCCGGCTGCTTCGCCCATCACAAAACCGTCGCGATCCTTGTCGTAAGGACGACTGGCGGTGGCCGGATCATCGTTCCGCTCGCTCAGCGCCTTCATAGCGTTGAAACCCCCGATCCCGGATTCACTGACGACAGCTTCCGACCCGCCGCTTATGATCACATCGGCCATTCCGAGCCGGATCAGGTTGAAGGCCTCCATCATGGCATTCGTTGAAGAAGCGCAGGCGCTTGTCACGGCAAAATTCGGCCCGCGGAATCCATGCCGCATCGAGATATGACCCGCCGCGATGTCGAGGATCATTTTGGGGATAAAGAAGGGGTTGAACCGGGGCGTCCCGTCACCTTTTGCAAAATTGATGACCTCATCCTGGAAGGTGATCAGGCCGCCGATGCCGCTGGCGAAGACGACCCCGACCCTGTCCGGGTTAATTTTCTCCTTGTCCATGCCGGCATCCTTCACCGCTTCATCGCTGGCCGCCAGGGCGATCTGCGTATAGCGGTCCGCTTTGCGGGATTCTTTTCTGTCCAGGTATTGCAGGGGGTCGAATCCCTTCAGCTCACAGGCAAACCGCGTCTTGAATTTAGAGGCATCGAATAAGGTGATCGGACCCGCGCCGGAAACGCCGTTCAGCAAAGCCGTCCAGTAGTCAGAGGTAGTTTTGCCGATTGGAGTGAGGGCGCCGATCCCCGTTATGACGACTCGTTTCAAATGCATAAAGGACTTTTCCCAGGATTTGCGGATGAGCCGCCTCCGGCGGCTCAGTGTTTAAGGAATAAATCCGCCTTCTAAGCCCCAATGCTTGAAAAGGCGGATCCAACGAATTTATTGCAGCGAACCAAAAATTGCGATTGCAGTCTCAGCTTACTTTGCGTGCTCTTCCAGGTAAGCAATGGCTTGACCCACAGTGGTAATGGTCTCAGCCTGTTCGTCCGGAATGGAGATATTGAATTCCTTCTCAAACTCCATGATCAATTCAACGGTGTCCAGTGAGTCTGCACCGAGATCATTGGTAAAAGAGGCCTCGTTTGTGACTTCGGCTTCCTCAACCCCGAGCTTGTCCACTATGATTTTCTTAACTCTTGTAGCGATGTCCGACATAGCAAATTTGATTTTTATTAGTTATACGGCTGCAAATGTATTAAAATTGGGCTAAACCAAACAAACAAGGCATTTTTAATTTTTAAAGTTTTCACGGGCCTTATTTACGGATTTTCAACCATTTTTCCTTATCCAAAGCCGATCCGGAGCCATTTTGTTTTAACTTCGGCCTCCCGGCTAAAAGGGTTTCAATAACTGTATGGCGCTTAGGATGATCGATCATGGAACAAAAGAATACCAGCAGATGGTACAATTGCGCAATGAGATCCTGCGCAAACCGCTCGGGCTTGTCTTGGACAAGGAGGAGTTGGAGCAGGAAAAGGAAGACATTCTCATGGGTGCATTCGAAGATGACCGGCTGCTTGGCTGTTGTCTGATGTCACGGATGGATGGGGCTACCGTCCGGCTCCGGCAGATGGCGGTCCCCGGGAATATGCAGGGTAAGGGTGTCGGCCGGGCGCTTATGATCTTCGCGGAAAATATCGCGCGCGATCTTGGGTATAAGCGCTTATGTATGCATGCACGGTCGACGGCCATCGGTTTCTACCAGAAACTGGGTTATCATATTACGGGGGATGAGTTCACAGAGGTGACGATCCCGCATTTTGTGATGGAGAAGGACCTTTGATGGGCCTTGAACCTTATTTGATCAGCCGGAAATTGAACGGATAGCGATAAAGCTTGCCTTCGTTGGTCCTCACCGCCGCGATAATGACCAGCACCAGGTCTGCAATTCCCAGGGCCCAGATCAGCAGGATGCCGATCAATACAAATACCAGGATAATACAGATGATCGAGAGGATGAATACGGTGATCTGAAAATTCAGTGATTCCTTTGCATTCTCCGTGACGAATGATGCGTTATGGTCATCCTTCTTGACCAGCCAAATGACCAATGGGGCGATGAATCCGCCGACGAGCGTCAGCAGGTGGGAAAGCATAGCCAGCGCCTTTTCGTCGCTGGTGGGAGTGAATAAGGGATATTCTTCGGGCATACAACGAATAGTTTAGGTAAATTGAAGATAAGGATTTTTTAGACGGGAGCCCCCGTCGAATTTTTATACCGCAACGCCGTCGGCCAGGACGAAATTTGCCATTCGTTTGAGGAAGGCCAGCAGGTCGGCCATCGAGCGTATATCGTCCACCACAAGAAGGAAATGTTTGCCCGTCTGTTTCAGCTTGGCCTTATTCGTATGCTTTTGCAGGTATTCAAGGATCAGCCGGAAGGTTTCCGATTCGAAATAGGGTGAATCGGGTTTGTCGACAAAATAGCACCGGAGGTCTTCCTGCTTGAGGATCAGTTTCTCAAAGCCCAGACTGACCGCCTGTTTCCGGATCCTCACCGTATCGAAAAGGTCCTCGACCTGCGGCGGGATCGGCCCGAAGCGATCGATCATTTCCGTATGTAATGCCTCCAGTTCCCGTTCGGTCTCACAGTTATCCAGCCTTGTATACAGCGACAGGCGCTCGGTAATGCTTTCCACGTAGTCATCGGGGATCAGGATCTCGAGGTCGGTATCGATCGTGCAATCCTGGACGTAGTCTTCCTGTTTGGCAATCTCCTCCTTAAACAATTCCCGGAACTCGGTCCGCTTCAGTTCCTTGATCGCTTCATCCAGCACTTTCTGGTACATTTCGAAACCGATCTCCACCATGAATCCACTCTGCTCGCCGCCGAGCAGGTTGCCGGCGCCACGGATATCGAGATCCCGCATCGCGATCTGGAAGCCGCTGCCCAGGTCGCTGTGCTGTTCGAGGGTCTGTAACCGTTTGCGTGAATCGTCCGGGAGGGTGGCAAGGGAAGGGGCAAGGAGATAGCAAAAGGCCTTTTTGTTGCTGCGGCCAACCCTGCCGCGCAGTTGATGCAGGTCACTGAGCCCGAAATGGTGGGCGTTGTTGACAATGATCGTATTTACATTCGGGATGTCCACTCCGCTCTCGACGATATTCGTACAGACAAGAACGTCATATTTCCGGTCGATAAAGTCGAGTATCCGGTCTTCCAGGATGTGCCCTTCCATTTGGCCGTGCGCATACCCGATGCTCAGGTCGGGACATAGTCCCTGGATGATCGCCGTCATTTCCGCCAGTCCCTGGACCCGGTTATAGATAAAGAAGACCTGGCCGCCGCGCTCGGTCTCATAATAGATCGCATCGCGGATAAAGTCCTCGTCGTAGCCGTGCAGCTCCGTCTGGATGGGTTGGCGGTTCGGCGGCGGGGTGTTGATGATGCTGAGGTCCCGCGCTCCCATCAGGCTGAAATGGAGGGTCCGGGGAATGGGTGTTGCCGTCAGGGTAAGGCAATCCACGTGCGTCCGCAGCGTCTTTATTTTTTCCTTATGCGCGACGCCGAACTTCTGTTCCTCGTCGATCACCAGCAGCCCGAGATCTTTGAACTTCACTTCCTTTCCAAGGATCGCATGGGTGCCGATAATGATATTGATCTTGCCCTCCTCGAGCTGTTTGAGGGTATCCTTCTTTTCTTTGGAAGATTTGAACCGGTTGATAAAATCCACGCGGACCGGGAAATCCTTCAGGCGATCGCCGAAGGTCTTAAAGTGCTGGAAGGCCAGGATGGTCGTCGGCACCAGCACGGCTACCTGTTTGTTATCGCAGCAAGCCTTGAAGGCTGCACGGATAGCCACCTCCGTCTTCCCAAAGCCGACGTCGCCGCAAACCAGGCGATCCATGGGCGCTGGCGCCTCCATGTCCTTCTTCACATCCGCGGTAGCCTTGCTCTGGTCCGGAGTGTCCTCATAAATAAAAGACGCTTCCAGTTCCGTCTGCATATAATTGTCCGGCGAATAAGGAAACCCCTTTTCGGCCTTCCGTTGAGCATAGAGCCTGATCAGGTCGAAAGCGATCTCCTTCACCCGGGTCTTAGTCTTCTCCTTGAGCCTCTGCCAGGCATCGCTGCCCAACTTGTTGACTTTCGGCACTGAGCCTTCTTTTCCGGTATACTTGGAGATCTTGTGCAGGGAGTTGATATTGACGTAGAGGATATCGCTGTCCTTATAGATGATGCGGACGGCCTCCTGCAGCCGGCCATTCACTTCGATCTTCTGCAGCCCGCTGTAGACACCGACCCCATGATCGATGTGGGTGACATAGTCCCCCGGCTGCAGTTCGCGGAGGGTGCGGAGGGTTATCGCCTTATTCTTGTTATAGGCCTGTTTGACCTTGTATTTGTGATACCGCTGGAAGATCTGGTGATCGGTATAACATACGATCTTGAGATCCTCTTCGATAAATCCTTCGTGGATGGATTGCGCGATCGGGTGAAACGTTATTTCCGCCTTTAAGTCTTCGAAGATGGTGCGAAGCCGTTCCAACTGCCGGGGATTCTCTGCAAACAGGACAAGCGTATACTTCTTGTTTTCCCAGGATTTGAGATCCTTTATCAGGAGATCGAACTGACGGTTGAAGGCGGGTTGGGCGCGGGTATGGAATTCAATTATAAAGGGCGGATGGGCCGACGATAAGGAGTGCGCGTCATCAGCCGGTGCGGAGCCGGCGGCAGGAAGATCAGCGTGGCCTGCACCGGGGCCGAATTCTACGAGGTGGAAGCTGGTTAGCTCGGTTGCGACCTGGGCCGCCGTTACAAATTCATCGCGGGAGATCACCCCTTTCTCCATTTTATCTTCGTCTTCTTCGTTCGGGAACTGCCGGGCTCCCCTGACCGGTTTGTGACCCGCGGACGGAGCGTTACCCGTAGCGGAATGGAAAGCAGCCGCGTTTTCGGTCATCCGGAGGTATTGTTCCAGCTCTTCTTCCTGGATTCTTAGGCGTTCCCTTGTAAAGGCCCAGTCCTGCAACCAAACCACGGTGTTCTCGGGCAGGAATTGCAACAAAGAGATCTTCTCGCCGCTGTCCGGCCGGTTATCGACATTCGGGATGATATTGACCTGCAACAGTCTGCGTTCACTCATCTGGGTCTCGGGGTCGAAAATGCGGATCGAATCCACGTCGTTGCCAAACAGCTCCACGCGATAGGGTTTCTCGTTGCCAAAGGAATAGATATCGAGGATGCCGCCGCGGAGCGCGAACTGTCCAGGCTCATAAACAAAATCCGTACGCTCGAACCCTCTATCCACCAGTGTTCCCAGCAAACCGTTCAGGTCGATGGTATCACCGGCTTTGATCGAAATGATATTGCTGGACAAGGTGGAGGGCAGTACCACTTTTTCGAAAAGCGCTTCAGGATAGGTGATAATAAGCTTTTTGCCAGTCCCCCTCGACGCGGTAAGCCGGGTCAGCGTTTCAGTGCGAAGCATCACATGGCTGCTGTTCAGGAGCCGGTAATTCTTTTTGTTCTTAAAGGAGGAAGGGAAATAGAAGAGGTCAAGGGCCCCGGTGAGGTTTTCGACCGTGTTGTGAACGTAGGCCGCGGCTTCGGCGTCTTCACAGACAACCAGGTGGTTGAGCTGGCGGGTGGTCTCCTGCTGAAAGACGGCGGCGAGTAGAAAAGCGGGCGAACTGCCCTGCAGGTTCCGGCAGGCTATGCGTTGCGGAGTGGACAATAGAAGTCTGTCCGCCAACTGAAAAAGGCGGGGTGAGTGTACAAATGATCCAAGAAGAGCCTCACTGTTCATTCCGGCTGCAAAGATACGAAAAAGTCGGTCTCCAACTCAAGCAACCGATGGCTTAAAATTCACGTAAATCTTAGTAAACCACCTTTTGATTGGACTCTACGCTGCAATCTACCCGGGTCATCTTCCCTGGTAGCACTTTTACGGGCGCGATATTGTTCCATTGATCCCTCCGGGAAGCATAGAACAGGTTATCTTTTTTCGTGAAAACAGAGTAAGTCCCCGGAGGGAGTAGAATAGCAAAGTTTCCCTTGTCATCGGTATCGACTTGCCGGATCAACCGCGTATGGACGGCTTCGCACCAGGGGGAAGTTCCCTTGCGGACGATGTCGCTGTCGTTAGTCAGTGCGAAAACGCAGACCGTACCCTTCACTCCGGGGCCCTCCGATGAATAGCGGATGGTATCGCCCGGGCGGCGGGGGGGCGAGGGCATCCGGTTGCCATACAGAAGGTAGACTTTGCCCTGAATGCCCGACTGTTGCGCGCGCATTCCGGGAGGAAAGGAAGGCCGCGCGGAGGGTGCCGGAAACGCCTGCGCGAGGACGATAATAAAAGCTGAAAAGTCCATAAAAACTGTAATTTTAGAAAAAGTATATAAAAAACGCTTATGAAAAGAAGCAAGGTCCCGTCCTTACTCCTCCTACCCGCAGCCCTATCCTTTCTCGTACTCGCCGGATCGACCGCCCGTGCTCAGGTGCCAGCCACCAATATCTCCACGTTGAAAGCGTCCATCCAGGACGTGCAGACAAGAAATCTCCCGCAGCAACAGCAACTGACGCAGACTGCCCTTTTAAAGGGATGGCCGCTGGTGATCCCCAGCAAAAAAGGCCATAATCTCTATCTCCACGGCATCGACCAATTTGGCAAACCTGTCTATATCGCCACCGTCGACAATATCATTTCCGCTGCGACGATCCGGACCAACCAATTGTATCCGGGCGGGGCGCTGGGTCTCACCCTTAACGGCTCTTCCAACAATATCAAAGGTAAGATAGCTATCTGGGATGAAGGTCTTGTAAGGCCTACACACGTCGAGCTGACGGGCCGGGTGATCCAGGTCGACAACTCCCCCACCCTCAGCGACCACTCCACGCACGTTTCGGGGACGATGATCGCGGCTGGCGTCAATCCGGTGGCGAAGGGCATGTCCTACGGCGAACAGCTCCTCCAATGCTATGACTTCGTTAACGACGTCGCCGAAATGGGGGCGGCCGCTAAGCAGGGGTTGCTGCTTTCCAACCATTCCTATGCCACTATCGCCGGCTGGAACCCTGACGGCACCAACCCCAATCAATGGGACTGGTTCGGAAACCCCGGAGACACGGTAGATATCAGTTTCGGCCTGTATGATCCGGAGACAAGGCAATGGGACTCGATCGCGTATTACAATTCATATTATCTTATCTGCAAGGCCGGTGGGAACAATCGCGGCGACACCGGTCCGCCCGCGGGTACGAATTATTACCGGTATAATAACCAGGGCAATCTGTATAATGCCGGTCCCCGGCCGGCCTTCGGCACGGCCTCGAGTATCAGCAGCAATGCCGGATATATGACGATCTCGACCTACGGCAATGCCAAGAATATCCTGGTCCTCGGCGCGGTAGAGCCGATACCCGGCGGTTACTCCAAACCGTCGGATGTCGTACTGGCGGGATTTTCCAGTTTCGGTCCTACCGGTGACGGCCGGATCAAGCCCGACCTGGTAGCCGATGGCGTAAATGTACTTTCGAGTATCGCCACCACTGACAACTCCTACGATATTTACAGCGGGACTTCCATGGCTACTCCCGCCACTACCGGTTCCTCCATGCTTTTGCAGGAATATTATTCCAAGCTGCACGGCGTCTTCCTTCATGCAGCTACGCTGAAGGGGCTGCTGATCCATACCGCCGATGAAGCAGGCCTTTATCCGGGCCCTGACTATGCCTATGGATGGGGTTTGATCGACATGGCAAAGGCCGCCCAGGTCATCACGTCCGACAACACCGACCAGGCGCAGCAGATCCATGAAAGCAGTCTGACCAACGGATCGAAGGACAGCGAGAACTGGACGATCACTGCCAGCGGGAAAATGCCGGTCAGCGCTACGATCTGCTGGACCGATGTGCCAGGCATTCCACCCGCCATTCCAAACAACGAGCACAACTTCAAGGACAACGGCATCAAGCTGATCAATGACCTGGACCTGCGTATCAAGGACAATACGACGGGTATTGTCTATATGCCCTGGACATTGAATCCGTCGAACCCGGGGGCCGCGGCGGTCAAGAGCGATAACTTCCGCGACAATGTCGAAAAGGTAGAGCTCAGCGACAGTCTTATTCCGGGCAGAAGCTATACGATCATGATCACGCACAAGGGTTCCCTGCAGGGTGTGGGCGGCACCCAGAATTATTCCCTGGTGTTCAGCGGCGGCGGCGGGACGGCGTCCTGCACGTCGGGTTCGACCAGTGGCGGTGCGGATATCACGCAGGTCTCGCTGGGCAATCTTTCCAATTCAGTTAGCACCAATCCCGCCTGTCCGGGGTATGTGGATTATACGGCCCTGACGCCCGCCAACCTGCCTGTCGGCCAGTCGATGAATATTTCGGTCACGACCAGCAGTTGTAACGGCACCAATAACAATCGTGCCGTGGCGGTATATATAGACTATAACAATGACGGTACTTTTGAAAGTAATGAACAGGTCTATCTGAGCGGTCTCGGTCTGGCAAGCACGGTCAGCGGCAGTTTCACGGTTCCCGGCACGGCCAAGGTCGGCAGTACGGCCCTGATGCGCATCATTACCGAAGAGACGCCTAGTCCAGCCAACATTTCCGCTTGCGGCAGCTATGCGAACGGGGAGACGCAGGATTATCGGGTCACCTTTACCAACCCTGCCACGGACGTGGGGATCGCCGATCTGGAATATCCCAGCCTGACCACCTGTCCCAGCGATTCGACGCTCGTCGCGATCCGCATCCATAATTATGGGACCATAACGCAGGCGGCGGTACCGGTCACTACCGTCGTCACGCAAAGCGGGAACGTCATCGCGACGTACAGCATTACCTGCCGGGACAGTATCCCGGCTAACAGCGACGTTGTCTTCACTTATAGCGGAAGCAGTCTCAACCTGGCGCCCGGTGCCAGCTATACTTTCACCAGCTATACTGCGCTGAGCGGCGACTTCAATACGGCTAACGACAGCAATGTGACCACGGTGACCGCCACCGCAGCCGGAGCGAGCACGACGGGATCGGCTACTCTTTGCGGCAGCAATGCCACCAGTGTCCAGTTAAAGGCAAACGCTTCCGGTGATGATGTCATACTCTGGTATGACAGCCAGACCGCCGCGACACCGATCGCGGCCGGCAGCAACGTGACCACCAGCGATATTGCCGGCACGTATTATGTGGCGCTCAACGACCTCAAGGCCAAGGGCGGGACGCCCTCCGCGTTGACCCTCGCGCCACCGTCAGCCAGCCCGGGCTTCTATTATCCTTTGGATGGCCAATTCATGGAATTTACGACCAGCGTGCCGCTGACGCTGCAAAGCGCCAGGTTGTATACCGCCTGGCCCGGTCAGGTAGTCTTCACGCTGGCAACCCTGGCCACCTTCACCGCGAACCAGTACTCGTATTTTCCAATCGACAGCGTCACCCTTAATGCCTATGCCACTAGCCCGTCACCCCAGAGTGGACGGGTAGACATCAGCGCGGGGCAGATGACCGATACCGGGGCGGTCTATTATCTCAACCTGCCGATCCCGAACCCCGGCAACTATATCCTGATCGCGGCTTGCTATGGCTGCAACCTCTTCATCAACTCGAATATTGCCTCCAATCCTTACCCGATGAGCATTCCCGGCGTCTTCTCGATCACCGGCAACTCGAATAAATACAATCCCCAGAATTCGTCGGATACTACCTTCTATCGGAAATATTATTTCCCATTGTATGATATCGGGATATCACTGGATAAGTGCCCCGGACCGCGCACGGCGGTAACCCCGACTACGGTCCCGGCGCCAACGATCACGCTTGCCGGCAATATCTTCACGAGCAGCGCCGACAGCGGTAACCAGTGGTATTACAACGACACCTTGCTCAGCGGCGCCACGGCAATGACGGATACCGCTCAGTTGTCCGGCACCTACTATACGCAGGTTACCGATCCGGTCACCGGTTGTACGCTGACTTCCAATAAGCTCACGTATACCAGCAATGGCAACCCGATCATCATCGGGCCCAACCCTAATCATGGCGCGTTCAATTTGCAATTTTATTTCAAGACAGCGGACAATACCTCGATACAGCTCTATGATATGCTCGGGCAGCGGGTCTACGATCAGGAACTGGGCAGCTTCAGCGGGTACTTCTCGCAGCAGATCGACGCCATTCCGCTGGCGTCCGGCATCTATGTGCTGAAGGTCACCCATGGAGGAAACACATACGAGAATAAGATATTTGTTAAACACAACTAGAAAAAGGTCAGAAGGGCCTGGCTGAGCCAGGCCCTTCGTTTATTATGTTACAACCATGGCGAACAGGTACGGTTATCCGTATCGAGCAGGAAGCAGTGATGACCCGCCGGTTCTGGATACAAATTCCGGAACTGGCATCCTTTGACTTTGAGCCCGGCCAGTTCGTCACACTGGACCTCCCTATTCACGAAAAGCCTGCAAAACGGATACGTAGCTACTCCATCGCCTCCTGGCCGGACGGCACCAATGTCATAGAGCTGGTCATCGTTTTTCTCGAAGGGGGTGCAGGGACGACCTATATCTTCAATGAGGTCAGGGTCGGCAGCCAGCTGACCCTGCGAGGGCCGATGGGAGTCTTCACAATGCCCGAACATATCGACAGGGACCTGTTCCTGATCTGCACCGGCACAGGAGTCGCGCCATTCCGGAGTATGACCCACTATATCCTGGACCATAATGTACCGCACCAGGATATTTATCTCATTTTCGGTTGTCGCAAACTGGAAGATGCACTGTACCGGAAGGAATTGACGGAGCTTGCCGAACAGATCCCACGCTTACATTATATCCCAACATTTTCGCGGGAGACCCTGAGACCCGGCGGTCCGCTGATCCGGACGGGATATGTTCACCCTGTTTATGAAGAGCTTTGCTGTCAGAAACAACCGGCCTATTTCTTCCTGTGCGGGTGGAAAGATATGATCGACGAGGCCAAGCAACGCATTACTGCGCTCGGGTATGAGCGGAAGGCGATCCACCAGGAACTGTATGGGTGAGAATTAACGAACCGGGCTCCGCCCATGCGGTCTACTTATTAGAAGCTTTTTCCTTGGAATTGTCTTTCCCGGTGATTTTCATCGGGATGACCGGACTGGTCTGCTGATCCTTGAATTTACTTTCCAGTATGACGAAAGCCCGCTGGGCTTCGAGGGTTTCTTCATTAGATTGCATCAACTCGGTCTCCAATTGCTGGACCCTGGCCTTGCCTTTTTTCAGTTGCGCTTTAAACACCACAAACCCGAATATTCCCCCAACAACCGCAGCACCGAAAAGGATAACCGGATTAATGACAACATCAAGTGTGAATGACATCTTAGTTAAACAATTTAAGGTTCTTGTTAACAATTAATGGACCTGATACAAAAAGACGGGCTCTGAGTCAAAAGTGAGCAGCAACTGGTTTCTTTCAGGGGATAATTGGACCGGCGACAAAATCCTGATCCGCTTTCAAATATAATGATAAAATGATACAAAACACCGAACAAACAATAAGTAGCTATTTTTATTTTTTCGGAATTTTCTAGTCGCCGATCTGGCGGCTAATGAAGCCCGGAACTTCCCGGATCGGAACTCTTTCCTGGCCCATACTGTCCCGATATCTGATCGTAACTGTCTGATCCTCTTTGCTTTGATGATCCACTGTTACGCAGAAGGGGGTACCGATGGCGTCCATACGCCGGTATCGTTTACCGATAGCATCTTTCTCTTCATAGAAACAGCGGAATTTCGGCTTGCACATCTCCATGATCTCGCGGGCGATCTCCGGCAATCCATCTTTTTTAGTTAGCGGCAGGACGGCGAGTTTAATGGGGGCAAGACGGGGAGGAAATTTAAGGACGACGCGGCTATCCGATTTTTCGGGAGTGCTCAGGTCCTCTTCGGTATATGCTTCACTAAGCACCATGAGGATGGTCCGGTCGAGACCGATAGAGGTCTCGATCACATAGGGGATATAACTCTGGTTGATCTCCGGATCGAAGTACTGCATTTTCTTTTTGCTGAACTCCTGGTGTCTGCTGAGATCGTGGTTGGTACGTGAATGAATACCTTCCACTTCTTTGAAGCCAAACGGGAATTCATATTCTATATCGCAAGCCGCTTTCGCATAGAACGCCAGCTTCGCATGGTCGTGGAACCGATATTTCTCTTTTGGAATGCCTAATCCAAGGTGCCACTGCATGCGTGCTTCCTTCCAGTGGGCATACCATTCGTCTTCCGTGCCGGGGCGGATAAAGAACTGCATTTCCATTTGCTCGAATTCGCGCATGCGGAAGATGAACTGGCGGGCGACGATCTCATTCCGGAAAGCCTTTCCGATCTGGGCTATACCGAAGGGGATCTTCATCCGGCCAGTCTTCTGGACATTCAGGAAATTCACGAAGATACCCTGAGCCGTTTCGGGGCGCAGGTAAATTTCGTTGGCTTCTTCGGTCACGCTGCCCAGTTGAGTGGAGAACATGAGGTTGAATTCCCGGACATCCGTCCAATTGGCCGTACCGCTGATGCCACAACGGATATCTTCGTCTATAATGAGCTGCTTCAATCCTGCCAGATCCCCGGCAGCCAGGAGTTGATCCATTTTCTCCTGCAAGGCGGCGGCATCTCCCATTTTATTGGACTTTTCCAGTTCGTCTATCCGGCCTTCAATTACGTGGTCTACCCGGTAGCGTTTCTTACTGTCCTTATTATCGATCATGGGATCGCTGAAACCATCGACGTGACCGCTGGCTTTCCAGGTGGTGGGGTGCATGAAGATGGCGGCGTCGATCCCGACGATGTTCTCCTGCAACTGGGTCATGCTCTTCCACCAATGGTCCTTGATATTCCTTTTCAGTTCGCTGCCATACTGGCCATAGTCATAGACTGCACTGAGGCCGTCATAAATCTCGCTGGATGGAAAAATAAATCCGTACTCTTTACAATGCGAAATGATCGCCTGGAACCTGTTGCTGTCGTTTGCCATGCCGGCAAAGATAATGTGTCGCGACGAAATGTGTCATCGAAATAGACTAAGTGTCAACTCAATTTCGCGTTGGCCTGATGACGGAGGCTATCACGGACGTTCTTCTTTTCGAAATTCCGCGTGATCGCTGCGGTGAGATCGACGCCGGTTTGATTCGCGATACACATCAGGACCCACAGCACATCCGCGAGCTCGTCGCCGAGGTCCCGGTTAGTATCCGATTCCTTGAAGGACTGGTCGCCGTAAAGCCGACTCATCAGACGTGCTACTTCGCCGACCTCCTCGGTAAGGATGGCGAGATTTGTCAGTTCGCTGAAATAGCGAACGCCGGTAGTCCGGATCCATTGGTCGATGAGTTCCTGGGATTTGCGGATCGTTAGCGGCTCGGTTACCGTTAGCGAATCGGTTATTGTCAGAGGCTCGCTTTCGGTTGAGCCGTGCATAAGGATATCTCCTTTCAGAAATGCCCTGGCCTGACCCGTGATCAGTACGCGGTCGCCTTTCAGTTCGCACTCGAGCCAACCTTTACGGGCCGATAGCTGGATCGCCGTCAACTTCGTCTTGCCAAGTCTTCCGGCCCAAAACGGTACAAGGCTCGTATGCGCCGAACCGGTCACAGGATCTTCGTCGATACCCGACTGCGGGGCGAAGAACCGCGATACCATATCCACTTTCTCTCCCGGCGCGGTGACGATTATTCCCCTGGCACGGATGCGGGATAGCAGGCCAAGGTCAACACGCAGATCGCGGATCTCCTTTTCATTCTCATAGACCAGCATATAATCCGTCTGCCCCCTGAAAGCCTGGACGGGTTTCGGATCAAGGCCGGCCGTCAGTTCCGGCGACAATTCAACTTCCGTGAGCCGGTCTGCCGGGAAGTTGAGGCTCAGCGACTCGCCCTGCCGGCTCACGGTCAGCAAACCGCTGCGGGAGTGGAAGCGGATCGTGTCGCCGATATATCCTTCGTATTGAAAGAGCACGAAGGCCGAGGCCAGGGTGGCATGCCCACAGAGGTCAACCTCCGTAGAGGGCGTAAACCACCGGATCCGAAAATCCATTCCTTCCTTTACGAAGTAAGCGGTCTCCGCAAGGTTATTTTCCATTGCAATCTGTTGCATCAGAGAATCCGGGGGCCATTTGTCCAACGGAATTACCGCGGCAGGGTTACCCTGAAATAGTTCCTTCGCGAAAGCATCCACCTGATATATTTTCATGATATATATTTTACAGAATTCCTACAGAATAAACCCATAGTTTTATGCCGATGAAAATCCTGATCATCGAAGATGAGCTTGACCTCGCGCAGAGTATGGCTACCTACCTCAAAGGAGAGAATTACCTCTGCGAGCTGGCTGCCGACTGCCGGTCCGCCCTCGAAAAAATCGATCTCTTCGATTATGACTGTGTCCTGCTCGATATTTCCCTTTCCGATGGTAATGGACTAAGCATTCTCAAGGAATTAAAGGCAAACAACAAGACGGACGGCGTCATTATCATTTCAGCCAGGAATTCCATAGACGATAAGATCGATGGTCTCAATATGGGCGCCGATGATTATCTAAGCAAACCCTTCCACCTTCCTGAGCTCAACGCGCGTATTGCGGCCGTGATCAGGAGAAGACGTTTCGAAGGTAACAGGACCTTGGTTCTCAATGAGCTGGTTATCGACCTGATCGGGAAGACCGTTACTGTCGGCCAGGAAGCGATCGACCTCACCCGGAAAGAATACGATCTTCTGCTCTACCTGGCGTCCAACAAAAATCGCGTTATTTCCAAAAATGCCATCGCCGAGCATCTTTCCGGGGAACAGGCCATGAGCTATGACAATCTCGATTTCATCTATTCTCACATGAAGAACCTGAAGCGGAAGCTGCACCAGGCGGGGTGTGGCGACTATATCAGATCTCTTTATGGCATGGGGTACAAATTTGAAATTAAGCTCTGACGGGTAGAACTTCGCTGCGCTCGGTCACTCGCGGTTTTTGCTGTCGATCCAGATGGTCACAGGTCCGTCGTTGAGCAGTTCCACTTTCATGTCTGCGCCGAATTCACCGGTATGGATGGTTTTGCCCAATTCCTTTTCGAGGCAGCCGATCATTTGCTGATACAGCGGTATGGCCTGTTCGGGTTTGCTTGCCCGGATATAGGAAGGGCGGTTCCCTTTCCTGGTGCCTGCATGGAGCGTGAATTGGCTGATCAGCAGGATGTCTCCCCCCGTTTCTTTCATGGACAGGTTCATCACGCCGGCTTCGTCGTTAAAGATCCGAAGATTGGCGATCTTTCCGCTGAGCCACACGGCGTCGTCGCCGTTATCGGCGTCCTCTATCCCGACCAGCACTAACAGCCCCCCTTGGATCGCCGCTGTTTTCCGGCCTTCGATAGTCACGCTTGCATGGCTTACCCGTTGAATGACAACCCGCATTTTTTCGGCAAATATAGTGTAATGCTGCAGGTGAGCCAGGTCAGGCCGCCTGTAATAGCGCGTCCCCACTGGCCGGTGGGTGCAGCCGGCGGTATTCCTGCACCGCAACGATGGTCGCACCAGCGATCAGCAGGAGAAAGACGATATTGGCCATCCATTGGATCTGCCGGCCCAGATAATAAGACAGCGGCCGGAAAAAGAAGCGGATGACGTGGCGGCCCGGCGGAATGGACATTCCGCGGAGGACATAATTTGCCCGGATGATCGGCGCCTCATGATCATCGATCCAGGCGCGCCAGCCCCGGTCGTAATATACCTCGCTAAAGACGGCGAAGCGTTCGCCCGGCGCCTGGGATAGATAGTTGACCTCGTCATTGTCGTTCTTCACCAAAGAGATCGTTCCCAGGGAATCGCCCGAAGCGCCCCATTTCACCCGGCTGCGGTCAGCCGAGAAGACTATCGCGGTATCCCTCGGATTGAAATGGGTAAGCGCATTCATTACGTCATTTGCGGATGACTCGAACCGGACCCCGCGTACGAACCAGACGGGACCAAGGGTGTTTTTGTTTTCCAGCACCGAGTCACCCCCGGTCTTGGCCGGTTTGATAATATATTTTGTGTTCAGCATGTTGATGACGGGGCTGCAATTGGGGAAATTATAGAGCTGCCGATTGATAAGGTCTTCGTAGATCTTCAGTTTAGCCGCATGGTAGCCGCCGATCGACAGGTGAAAATAGGCCGTCATGGCGCCATAAGTGAGGGAATTGGAGAGGCTGTCCCGCAGGTCGAGGACGCGAAAATATCCCTTGTCTTCCTGGATCTGCCTGTCTGCCTTTGTCGCTTCAAAATTCTGCTGGTAATCGTCCCGTTCCATGTAGTTCTCATCATTCAGGTATCGTAGATCGATCGTAAATACATCGGCAAAGATCAGAAGTCCGATGGCCCCCAGAAGCAGGTTCGGACGGATCCGGTTCCGGAGATAGAGTCCAAGGATCAATGCGGCCGCTGCTACAAGGCCCATGGACCGGAGGAGGCTTTCGCCGAACAGCGACCTTCGGTCATCGCGTAGGGCGCGGACAAAATCCGCCATATAACCGATAGCGGAACTGCCGCGGTTGGCAGCGTTTTTCAGCAGATCCGATTCCCATTCGCTGGAATAGCTGAAGCGGAAATACAACACGATCAGGAACACAAAGAGCCCGCCCGCAATCAATACCCCCCGCCGGTACCCGCGCCGGAGCAAGGCCCTGTCCTCCGCCGCGAAGATCCTGTCGAGTGTGATCGTAGCCAGCATGCAGATCAAAAAAGTCGGGACTACCAGGATCATGCTTGGCGCCCTGAATTTATTGTATAGGGGCAGCCACTTTAGCAGGAAAGAATTGAAGGAATAGAAGTAGACGCCCCAGCTCATTGCGATGGTAAGCGCACATACGCCCAATATCCACCATTTGTGGCGATTGTCGCGAATAAAGATGCCCATTAGCGCCAATTGAACGATAATCGCGCCCACATAAGGAGGTCCGGCAAAAAATTTCCCGACGCCCCCCCAATAGTAACGGGGCCCATCCGACCCGATTTCGGAGGCAAGGTCCGGGGGCATGGATTTGAGTACCCTCGCCGCTTTTGACTGTTGCAGCGGAAGTTGAAGTTCCGTGCTGCCGCCATAGATATCCGGGACAAACATCACGAGAGGCTCCGACTTGAACATACTGAATTCGAAGGCGGCCGAGTCGCTCAAACCGTCCTGTCCCGACCCGCCGGGGTTAGTCGGAGCAGCCGTTGCCAGCTCGCTGCCGGCGCGGATCGTCTCTTTTGAGGAATCATAGGTGGTGAATAGGGTTACCGCATTGCAAAGTACGCCCACCACACCTGCTCCCATCGTCAGCGCCACGACCCGGATGACCCGGCGTCGTTGGCCGTTACGGATCCAGGGGATAATATAGCCCAGCAGTAGGCCGGCCGCAATGATCATGGTATAGTAGACGATCTGGACGTGATTGAACGAAACCAGAAGGGCTGTGAACATTGCCAGGAGCATCATCCCCAGCCAATAGCGTCTTTCGCAGATCAGGATGAGCGATCCGATCACACCCGGCAGCAGGGCGATCGACTGCATCTTTGTGTCGTGGCCCACGGATACGATCACGGGGTTATAGGTGGCGTAAGCGTAGGCGAGTGCGCCGATGATGCCGATATAGGGGTTGACCCGGAGGACGAGCGAGAGAAAGTAGAAGCAGGCGCAAGCCATAAAGAAAAAGCTGGCCGGCTTTCTGAGATAGAAGGTCAGCAGCCCGTAGACGAGCCCCGGGATGCCAACCGATTCTGAGTCCATCGCGATCTGAAAGGCCGGCATCCCGCTGAACATGCTATTCGTCCAGAGGGGGAAATGGCCGTGGGTCTCTTTATATTGAAAGGAATTGCGGGCCATTCCCTGCCACTGCAGGACGTCTTCCTGGGACAGGACCTTGTTTTCGAAGGCCGGTCTGCAGTAAAGGTAGGCCACCCCTGCAAAGGTCAGGATAGCGATAAAATGAGGGAGTGCGCGCAGCAGCTGACCCTTTTTAATATACTTCATTCGGTTAATGCGTACATTCGATACCGGCCGGGATACCCGTGCAATTCCCGGACCAGCTCCGAAAATAGTGTACTGATGGAGATTATAAAAGAAATTATTTTCCGGACCGCCCGCAGCGGCGGCAAGGGCGGACAAAACGTCAATAAGGTGGAGACAATGGTGGAAGGTTATTTCTCCATCCGGGATTCCGCCTTTTTCACGGAGGCCGAAAAGGCGCTGCTGGAGAATAAGCTGGCTGCCAGGATCGATTCGGATGGAATGCTGAGGGTCAGATCACAGGTACACCGGACCCAACTGGCCAATAAGGCGGAGGTGGTGAGGAAGATGGAAGAGTTGATAAGAAGAGGGTTGTTTAAGGAAAAACGCAGGGTTCCTACACGGCCTTCGAAGGCGGCGAAGGAAAAGCGGATCGAGGGTAAGCGGAAGCAGGCCGGGATCAAGGAGGGGAGAAAAAGGATCCGGCCATCGGACGACTAATGGCTGCCCGGCCCGGCCTTAATGACAGTAGGCCCTCTTGCGGGGGCCTACCGTGTTTAATGGTTGTTGGTATTTGATCGAATCTAGGGGTAGGCAAAGTTCTATGCTCCTCACCAGCTTTTCAAGCGCATTCCTACGTAAAAACCACAGGTATTTATACCTATTTATTCAGGAAAATATACTTAGCACTTGGTATTAGCGGAAATAGTAATTTGCTAACCAATCATCTATCTTTTAATCCTTAAACAATTCTTATGAGTAAAATCTCGAGGCCGAAAGGGCCTTTGCAGGTATTCCTGCTGGCGGCGATCGCGGTATCGGTTTGCTATTTAGTTTCCTGTAATCAAGGCGCAGGCGGGGAACAGGCGGAGCCACCCATTAATGCGGACACCGTCAAAAATCACCTTATTCCCATTGGAGAAGCAGTGCAGTTGACAGCCAATTTCCGCGCGGCGACCGCCGACATGGACAAGAAAGTCCCACACTTCTCCGATTCGATGGACTTCGGGCATGCTGAAGCCTTTCCGGCCGATGTATTCCGGGAACTCCTCAAGCAAACCGATTCAGTGGGTCGTGCTGTCGGCATCCGCATCTATTATGGCCGTGACGCATCCGGAAAGATCCGCCAGATCATGGTGCCCTATGATTCGCTTGGAAACGATATCGTCAACCACATCGCAGACATCAACATCGTACCGAAACCAGGCGTTCGCACGGAAGCGCTCAAAGTCAGCGACGGTCAGGCGGCCCAGAACGGTTCCCGTTGCCCCACCGTCTGCGGCAATGACAGCAGCGGCCTCTATTAACCTATGCATATAATCCATCGGTATCTTGCTATCATAGTTGCGATCTTACCCTGTATTGCGGGGCTGGTTCGTTTCCGCCGGCTTGGCAAAACCTATCAGCCCCTTTTTCTCATGTTCCTGACCGGTCTCGCAACGGAAATAATCGCCGCTTATCTCGCCTGGTACAAAAAGAATAACGCAGATGTGTACAATACCTACGCCCTGCTGGAGTGGATCTTCATCTTCTGGCAATTCCGGGCCTGGGGGTTCTTCCGGCTGCGCAGGGAAATTGCCTGGGCAATCCTTGCTTTACCCTGCCTGATCTGGGTCGCCGAAAACCTGATCTTCGGCAAGATGGATAATTTTTCCCCTTATTTCCGCATTTTTGCCTGCTTCAATATCGTGCTGTTCAGCGTGAACAAGATCAATTTCATGATCACCCACGATAACCGGAAACTGCTGGGTCATCCGGATTTCCTGATCTGCATCGGATTTATTATATATTTTATATATGATATTGTCTATGAGTGGGCTTACCAGTCCAGTATAAACGGCGCCACCGACATAACTTCCACTATTATCTTTCTGTTCGGTTACATTAATGCCCTGACAAACATTATTTTTGCTATTGCTTTCCTCAGGATACCAGCCTCCAGGAAGCTAGAACTCTGGTAAAAGGCAAAGCCGAATTCGGGAGTAGCCGGCTGGGGTGGCTAATATTTAACCGTGCAAAACAGGATCCTTTATATCACCCTGCTCGTATCACTGATTATTACGATAATAATTATCTATTTCTTTTTTTCCATTATCCGTTACCATCGCAGGTATATGCGCCTGCAGCGGGAGAAGATCTTTGCCGAGATCACCATCCGGGAAAACGAACGCAAAAGAATTGCGGGAGACCTGCATGACAGTCTCGGGCCGCTGTTATCGGCTGTAAAACTAAATATAAGCAGCGTCGATATCGAAACCGAAGGTGACCGGGAGATCCTTGACAAAACGGCAGGCTACCTCGACGAGATCATCGGAAGCATGCGGCGCATTTCCCATGACCTCCTTCCCAATACCCTCGAACGAAAGGGCTTGATCGAAGCGGTCAGGGAATTCATTCAGCAGGTAAAAGGCAAGCAATCAGTCAACATTCAGCTCTATATTGTCAAGGAGATCCGGGTCCCGAAAGAAAAGGAGATCCATATCTTCCGGATGATCCAGGAGATCGTCCATAACACCATCAAACATGCGCAGGCCCGCAACCTGCAGATCGGCTTCAGTGAAGAAAATGGTCACCTTCTTTGCCTCACCAAGGATGATGGCAGGGGTTTCGACAGGGAGAAGGCGATGACGGCATCTCAGGGGCTGGGTCTTCGGAGCCTTGAAAGCCGCTGTGAGATCCTGAACGGCATCCTGACGATGGAATCAGCGCCGGGGCAGGGAACGAATTATTTTATTAAAATCCCGGTTTAAAAATTAATTTTCGGGAATGAATACTACGATCCGCCTGGTTATTGCCGACGACCACGAGATCTTTCGGGATGGCCTCGCCCTCATGTTGTCCAAACAGGACAAGGTCATCCTTACGGGACAGGCGGCTGACGGCGAAGAATTGCTCCGGCTGGTCGCGGAAACCCAGCCCGACATCGTGCTCACCGACATAAAAATGCCGCGGCTCGGGGGGATCGCAGCCGCCAAGATCCTGCTCCAGCGACATCCCAACATTAAGATCATCGCCCTGTCTATGTTCGATGAAGAAGCGCTGATCGTGGAAATGCTGGAGGCCGGGGCGAAGGGTTATCTCCTGAAAAACGCGGATAAGAAGGAGATCCTTGAAGCGATCCTGACCGTTTATGACGGGAGTATCTTTTATTGTAAACATACCACGGCCCAGCTTGCTTCACTCATCGTCAGGAGTAAGTTTGATTCGCATAAGAAGGCACAGGAGCCGCTCTTCACCGACCGGGAGAAGGAAATCGTCCGGCTGATCTGCCGCCAGCATACGGCGCAGGAGATCGGCGACCTGCTTTATCTGAGCAAGAGGACGGTGGAAGGATATCGGACCCGGATACTGGAAAAAATGGAAGTGAAGAACACGGCGGGGGTAGTCATTTTTGCCTTAAAACATCATCTCATATCAGAATCGGACATATTATAGCGTTAATTTCGCCAAAACAACCCTTTGTCCAGCATTAAGAAATTAGCGAGCGAGACGGTCTGGTATGGAGCATCCTCCATTTTCGCCAAGTTCTTCGTTCAGCTGCTGACCCCTTACCTTACCGCGGAGTTTAGAGGTTCTCCCGACTTCGGCAAAATGACCCTCGTCTATGCCGCTATTTCGTTCGTCAATATGGGGGCGCTTTTCGGACTGGACTACGCCTATTTCCGGTTTGTCGTAAAGAAGGAGACTCCACGCACCCTCTATTCCACCCTGCTGATCTCACTCCTCTCGACAACAACGGCCATCACCGCGGCCATTATTTTGTTGCGGGCGCCGGTGGCAAAGGCACTGGATGTGGCGACCCATCCCGGCTATATCACTCTCGGCGCCCTGATGATCGCATTTGACGTCATGTCCGCTCTGCCCTTTGCCCGCCTGCGGCACGAAGGCAGGCCACGAAAATTCGCCTTCATCCGGATTTCAGGGATCATCTTGTACGTCGGGCTCGTCTTTTTTTTCCTGTCGGTCTGCCCCCGCCTGTTGAAGACACACCCCAACAGTATCATAGCCTTCATCTACTACCCCGCGTTCGGACCCGTAGGTTATGTCCTTCTCGCCAATGTCATTCAGAATATCTTCCAGCTGATGATGCTGTCTCCGCTGCTGAAAGGTTTCCGCTGGACCTTTGACCGCCCCCTCTGGCGGGAGGTGATGATCTATTCGCTGCCCCTGACGGTTGCAGGTTTGGGCGGCATGATCAACGAGACCTTTGACCGCATAATGCTGGACTGGAGGCTGCCGCATGCCAACAACTACGCCGTCTACCAGGTGGGCATCTACAGCGCATGTTACCGGCTTTCGTTGCTGATCACCGTGTTCGTACAGGCGTTCCGGATGGGGGCCGAACCTTTTTTCTTCCGGCAAAGCGTCGAAGATTCGGCACCACGCACCTATGCCCGGGTGATGAAATTTTTCGTGATCCTCGTCTGCGGCATATTCCTGTTCGTGATGCTCTATCTCGATGTGCTCAAGTATTTCATCCAGGACCCGACCATGTATGTCGGCCTGAAAATTGTGCCCATCCTGCTTTTCGCCAACATGTTCCTCGGCATATACTATAACCTCTCCATCTGGTACAAGTTGGCCACCAACACGCGTCCCGGTGCCCATATAACGCTCATCGGCGCTGCCATAACCCTGGTCGTGAATTACTTCTTTATCCCTCGTTTCGGGTATATGGCTTCCGCCTGGGCTACCTTTCTCTGCTATGGCGCCATGATGGTCATTTCCTTCGTCTGGGGACAAAAGGTATATCCTGTACCATACGCCTGGAAGAAACTGCTGGCATATATGGCGATCGTACTGCTGGTATATTTTGCCTTTCTCGGGCTGAGCAGTTTTTCGCGCAGCCTGATCTACCGGCTGACTGTCGCGACGATCCTTCTGGGCGCCTATATCCTGTTCATCCTGCGCGTCGAACGCAAAGAGTTCCGCCGCCTTCCCTACATCGGGAAATATCTCGAGCCTGATCCCTCGGTTTAAGTTAAGAAAGGATTATGTTTTTTCTCCCACCCGATCGTGGTGGGTTCGCCGTGACCCGGATATACGACCGTTTCATCGGGCAGCGGCCAAAGATGTTCCCTGATGCTTTGCAGCAAAGTGGCGTGATCGCCGCCGGGCAGGTCTGTCCGGCCGATACTTCCCCGGAACAGCACGTCGCCGCCAATCAGGAATCCCCCTTCCGGGTAATAGAACCCGACGCTTCCCGGCGAATGTCCGGGCAGGAACAAGATCTCGAGGCGGTCGTCGCCCAGGTTGATGGTCCGGCCTGGGACAAGGAAATGCCGGGGCCCGCGATAGTTCTCAAAAGGCATTCCCCATTGCAAGCCCATGGCCGGCGCCAGCGCCAGGACCGGCTGCTCGTTTTCGTGGAGATGAAGCGGTAAGTCCCAGGTCGTGGCAACGAAATGATTCCCGAACACATGATCCAGATGGCAATGCGTGTTCAAAAGCAATTTTGGGCTTAATCCTTGCTGTTCAATATGTTCCTGTAAATCGTGCCGCTCGTTGCCAAAATAACAACCCGGATCGATGATTATGCAAGCATCCTTTTGGTTCGAAAGGACGTATGTGTTCTCTTGTACAGGATTGAATTCAAAAGATTTAACGGTCAGCATAGCTTAAGATTTTTGGTGCGATTCCCGGCGTTTTCTATAACTTTAAAAACTCTTAAAAGAAAAGCAGGTATGCAATTTCATCAGTTTAGGTTGAAGTCACGCTATTTTTTTTTGATCTTATCGGGACTTTTCTTTTTTGGCGGCCGCACTCTTGCTCAGGTAAACACAGTTGAATTCGGAAAGAATCGCCTGCAATTCAAAAAGTTCAAGTGGAAATACTACCAGACTACCAATTTCAATAGCTATTTCAGTGAAGGAGGCCAGGACTTGGCCAAGTATGTCGCCCAACTGGCGGAAAAGGAGTTGCCGGGGATCGAGAAGTTCGTCGAATATGGCCTGCAGCGCCGCGCTAACCTGGTCATATACAATTCATACAACGATATGGAGCAGTCCAATATCGGGCTCAACCTGGACTGGCAGACGACGGGCGGGATCACCAAGCTGGTGAACAACAAGATGGTGCTGTACTTCAACGGGGACCACAATAATCTCCGGATCCAGATCCGGGAGGGGATAGCCCGTATCCTGGTGGAGAATATCCTTTTCGGGGACGACCTCGGCGAGTTTGCCGCCAATCAGGCGTTGCTGGACCTGCCCCAATGGCTTACAGACGGATATGTCGAATATGTCGCGGAGAACTGGAACACTATCGAGGACGACAAGCTGCGGTCGGCGATGCTGTCCGGGCGGTACAATAATTTCTATCAATTCGCATACGAACAGCCCAATCTGGCGGGCCACGCTTTCTGGGAATACCTGGCGGAAAAATATAAGAAAGAGAACGTAACCTATTTCCTTTATCTCGCGCGTGTCTATCGCAATCTCAATAATGCGTCGATGCGGATCTGTAAAAAGAAGTTCAAAGAGGTGCTCAAGGATTTCATGACCCTGGAGGAGGAACGATACGAAGCCGATCTCCGCGGGCGGCGCAATTTCCCCAAGGGAACTGTCCAGGTGGTGGAGGATGTCAATGACCATAAGGACTTCTTCCATTTCGTCCCGAATCCGGCGCCGCGCAGCCAGGTATACGCCGTCGTCGAATTCAACCGCGGGAAGTACACGGTTACGTTACACGAAGCGGTTATTGACAGGGTGCTTCTCAAGGTAGGCGAGCGATCGCTGGAAGATCAGCTTGCTCCGCATTATCCCTTGCTGGCCTGGGACCCCAAGGGAAGCCGGCTGGCCTGTATTTACTGGAGCCGCGGCGCTGTCAAATTGTTCGTGTACGATTTCGTAAAGCGCTACAAGACGGTCAACATGGATCTTCCCGACTTCCAACAGATCCAGAGTATGAAATACATGCTGAACGAGAATACGCTGCTCTTCAGCGCTGTCCGTAACGGCCAGTCGGATATCTACACCTATGATCTGGCGAATTTCGCATTTCATCAGATCACCAACGATATTTACGACGATCTCGATCCTTCCTTCGTAGCTTTCCCGGGTAAGACCGGGATCATTTTTTCCTCCAACCGGCCGGCGGGGATGGCGCCCAACCGGGACACCGTGCTGCCCAACTATCGCTATAATATTTTCCTCGTCAATGCCGTGGCCGACGATGCCGGAAAACAGGTCACGCAGCTTACTCATATGCGCTATGGCGATGCGAGGTATCCGACCCAATACAACGGGCGGCATTTCACTTTCGTGAGCGACGAGAACGGGATCGCCAACCGTTATGCCGGGTATTTCACGACCCGGAATGCGGGGATCGACACCGTCTATAAGATCGGCGACGAGCTGCTGCACAATCCGGATCCTGCTCAGTTGGATTCCACACTGAAGGCCGCGGGAAAGCAGGCGCCCGACACGTCTTTTATGTTTGCGATCACCAATGATTCTTCTTACGTCTTTCCGATCACCAACTATCAGAGCGGATTGACGGAGACCGTGAGCGCTGGGGAGCAAGGCCAGGTCAGCGAGGTGCGACAAGAAGGCAATCTCAAATTCCTTTATAAGCTCAGAGTTGACGAGAGCGCACTGGCGAAGCGCAACTTGAATGACAAGATGACCGACTACCGGAAGCGGACCGTTTCCGAGGCCACGATCAACAACGCCAATCTGCTCCAGCGCGCGCCGCAGCTGCGCAAACCCGACACGGGGCAACGGCGGCAACCCGGTTCCGACTTCTTCGACAGCGAATTCGGCAAGGATACCGGTAAGACAAGTGTCCGCCGCCCTGTCAACAATCCTTTTGCCACAGTCCGGCCGCTAAGTACCCAGCAACCGGTAGGTGAGCAGCCGATCCTGAAGACGGCGAAACTTTTTGATTATAAGTTGAAATTCTCGGCCGATAACTTTGCCGCCGGCTTCAACAATGACGTCCTTGTCACCAGATATCAGCCGTATACGGGATCCCTTCCGATCCAACTCAACGGCCAGGATGCGTTTGCCGGAATGCTGAAAGCCTCGATCTTCGACCTGTTCGAAGACATCCGGTTCACGGGCGCTGTCGTGCTCCCCTTCTTTGGCACCACCAGTCCCTCACAGGTCAGTACGGGCAGCCAGGCATCATTCCAACCTTCGAGCGGCTCCTTCTTTGACGGCAGCGGAGAATACTACCTGCGGGTTGACTACCTGAAAAAACTGTTGGATTTCTCGCTGATCTATTTCCGGGAGACGCAGGTGGGCTACTATGCCGATCCTATGCTCAGTACCCAAAGCGCGTATGACGCCAAGGCGTATACTAACCTGTGGGAAGCGGTAATCAAATACCCATTCAACAAGGTAGCCAGTATCCGCTTATCCCCCGGAGTACGCCGGGACTATATTCAGGTTCGCCCCGACCTCGGTTCTTTCCCGCCACTGGGTCAGCAGGATTCAGCCGGGTTGCTCAGCGGGCCGCTGGACAAGCAGACTTACGGCCTGATGCACATCGAATATGTGTATGACAACACCTTGCTGAAGGCGACGGATATCTGGAACGGGCTCCGGTATAAGTTGTATTTCGACTGGATGAGCCAACTGAATTCGCAGCTGGGTGGGGGAGAAGGAAGGTATTCGTACAATTTCGGTTTCGATGCGCGGCATTACCTGCCGATCTACCGCAATTTTATCTGGGCGCTCCGCGCGGCGGGTGATTTCTCCTGGGGCAGTCAGAAGATCGTCTATTATCTCGGCGGCACTGACGGCTGGCTTTTCCCCAAGGCCAATCAAAGTCCTCAGCCTCACGATCCCACCTATGCCTTCCAGTCGCTGGCCGTGAATCTGCGGGGGTTCAATCAGAACCTAACGAATGGGAATAACGATGTGGTTATCAACAGCGAGCTCCGGCTTCCAATCTTCACTACGCTCTTTAATAAGCCGATCAACAATGCTTTTCTCCGCAATTTCTCGCTTGTCCAGTTCTTCGATCTCGGGACCGCCTGGAACGGCCAATACAATGCGCTCAAGCGGCCGGAGCTGGTCGTTACGAGTCCTACTTACCCCTATCTCAACGTGCTGCTGAAGGCCGGCGGGATCGGGCCATTTGCCGGCGGGTACGGGTTTGGTGTCCGCAGTACCTTGCTGGGCTATTACCTGCGGTTTGATGCGGGCTGGCCGATGAATACTTTTTTTCAGGAAAAGCCGGTATTGTATGTGTCGATGGGGGTGGATTTTTAAGAAGCCCGTTCATGCTCCGCTCCATTTGATCTTGCGCGAAAAATACATCACTAGCGCAAGCGTTATAAAGAGGCCGACGCTGCCGATTAGTAAGGCATAGTCCTGTAGTTGGATCAATGTAAAGACAAACCCGTATTGCACCGCCAAAAAGAAACAAATAAAGAATGACATCTTACGGGAACGCAGCATCGATCCGACGTTCCAGGTGATAAGGCCGATGGTCGCAGCTGCTGCTACGGCGTAGGCGTAATTGAACCCGAAATATTCGGAAAAGGAGAGAAGCAAAGTATAGAACAGGCAAAGCGCGAAACCGACCAGGAGGTATTGCAGGGAATGAATCGGGCGTTGATAGACGCATTCGATCAGAAAGAATGCGGTAAAGGTTAGCAGGATGATCAAGATCGCGTATTTCACGCAGCGGGTTGTCTGCTGATAGGTGTCGACGGGCACGATAAGGTTCACGCCAAAGGCGGTGGGCTCCAGATCGAAGACATTTGCTTTCCATTGCTGGGGGAAATTGCGGTTCAGCGCGAGCACGCGCCAGTCGGCTTCGAAGCCGCTGTCCTTGACCGACCGAAGGTCAGGCAGGTTACTGCCAGTGAAGCTTGGGTCCCGCCAGGAGGAGGCTACCTCCACTTTTGTCTCGCGGCCGGTAGGAACAAAGGAAAGATTTCCAGTGCCTTTTATTTGCAGGGTTGACGAAAATTCGAGCGGGCCGCTGGCCGCGGCGGGAAGCCAGACAGGCAGGGTGGCGCTCAGGGCGTTCTTGAATTGATCCGTTGTGATTTTAGCGGGTGCAAGGTCAAGGTCTGCGGCCCCGCTATGGGTGTCCATCCGGAGATTGACCTCTTCTTTTAGACCCCGAAGGTCCGCGAGGTCGAAAAATACCGTTGCTTCCGGCCAAAGTATCCGGTTGGGCGGTACACCTGGTTCCTGCAAATGAAGGCTATCGAAATGGCACCGGACCTGCAGCTCTGTCGTATAGACGATCACCTGGTTAATGCCACGGTATCGATGTTCCGGGATGATCCGGGAGTGAATATCCAGCTTCGCCGGGAGAAAATAAGCCCAGCGTTTCTCGGACCTCGACGCGTCAGAACGGTCGGAAACCGTTTCCATATACGGTATACCGATGACAGGGCCTGTGACGGTCTGGGCGCCGGCCCACCTCGAACTGATCTCGGTTACTGCTTCCCGTTGGCGATCCTGGCGTTCAGTAACGAGGCTGCTGATCAGAAAGGTAGGAATGAGTAAGAGAAATACGAGGAATCCGATCCAGAAGCTTTTTAGTATGATCCGGTTACGGTTCCAGAATTGATTGATGATATTTTCCATGGTTCGTGATTTTTAGTTAGCAGGCTGTATATGAGAGCCAAAAGAATTGAATAGCAAAAGATCATACTCCAGGCATCGTGGTAGCGCAGCGGGTGTGCAATCATGCGAAAAATGTCTCCCAGCAGGTCGATAGGATCGGCAACAATATCCCAACTATTAAACCGGAGGACCCGACCGATGTAAACACCCCATCCGTTTAACCACATCACCGGAAAGAGGAACACCCATCGGCCGGGGAAGGTGGCATCGGGTGCGAGTAGCTTCTCGATCTGACGGGTCGACCGCACGCCGAGCAGGAGTCCGTTCAGGGCAAAAGTCAGGATGAGGATCAGGTCGTACCATTCCGGCACGCGGCTGTTGCGGTGGTTGTCTGCGAGGTGGTATAGATCGGTGAGGATATAGAAGGAGTTTGGGATAAAGAGCAACCAAAGGACCGACCCGGCCACGCGCATGACCCGGTTATGTGTCCGCGTAAGTGCTGTAGAGATGCTATACGGCAGCCAGGCCAGGAAGAGATTCCAGGGCATGAAGGCAAAGGTCAATTTGCCCGTATGGAAGATGCGGGCGCCCACCAGCAGGAAGCCGAACAGCGAAGAGAGGATCAGGACCTGATCGGTCTCCGACCGTTGAAAAAACCATCGCCGCCCGAGCGGCGATGGAAGAGGTAAATTAGTCATGATACTTTGGGTATAAAGATTAACAAGCCGACAACAACCGCCGTAAAGGCCGCCGCCAGCACGGCGCCGGCGGCCAGATCTTTGATGGATTTTATTAGTGGGTGTTCTTCCGGGTCCACGAAGTCCATTATTTTTTCAATACAGGTGTTCAACATTTCGGTTGTCCATACAGCTCCTGTGACGATCGCCAGCAGCGCCCATTCGGTGTTGCTAACCCGGAATGCATAGGCCGCGACGATCACTGCGACAGTTGCCACCAGGTGAATACGGGCGTTGTGTTCACGGATCAGAAACTCCCGGATGCCGGAGAGCGCGAATGAAAAACTCTTTAGCCTGCTGCGAAAAGAGAATTTTTGTTGTTCCATATTAACTTATTGTATTCATATGTTATCATATCCCCCTTCAGGCAATGGCCGGGAACGGGGAGAGCGACTCGCCGGCGCTGCCGCCGCCTGCGCCGCCGGGTTTCCTGACTTTTGACAGGATCGCTTCCAGCAATGGCAGCATATTGTTGAGGCCCCTTGTTTTGATCAGGAAGTTCCAAAGAGGTTCGAATTTCTTCCAGCCACCGGCGTAGGCAAAGTGCTTCAGGGAATGTCGGATGTCTGTATGGTTTACACTGGCTTTCAGGATATTTCTCCAGGAATAAAACGATTCATACGCCCAGTCATAGCCTTGCTTCAACTCCCCGGCGGAAAGGCCGACAGTCTTGTACACGACCTGACGGGTATCATAGCGATCCCACTCCCGGTGCAGGATGCGGCCCTGTGCTTCCATATTGGCAAAAAGCCGGGTGCCCGGATAGGGTGTCAGGATGTGAAAGGTACAGGTGGTGAGCGAGTTCCTGACGGCCCAGTCGACAGTTCGCCGAAAGACGTCCGGGTCGTCCGCATCCAATCCGAATACAAAACTACCATTGATCATGATACCCAGCGAATGGAGACGCTGGATGGCCTGTTCGTAGTCTTTGCCGATGTTCTGGAGTTTGTTGCTCTGGACGAGATTGTTCCGGCTGAGGGTCTCGAATCCCACGAAGACGCTGCGCATGCCGGCATCCGCGGCCTTTTCGATAAGGTCGCCCCGGAGGATCGCGTCGATAGTCGAAGCGCCTTGAAAGACACGGTCCATCCCTTTCATTCCTGCGAACAGACCAGAGGCAAAACGCTGGTGGCCGAGCAGGTGATCGTCGAGGAAATAGAGGTGTCTGCCAGGCAAGCGATCGATCTCATGCAATGCCGCATCCACTTGTTGAGTATAGAATGATTTGCCGCCATTGAAAAATGCGTCTTTATAGCAGAAATCGCAGTGGTGGGGGCAGCCTCGTGAAACTACGATGGAATTGGGTACGAGGTAACGGTTCCGTCTGATCAGGTCGCGGCGTATCGGCGGGATGGTTGCGATATCGCGCTCCCTGTTGTGGTAGCGCTTTTTGGGCTGTTTTCGCCGGAAATCCCTGAGGAATTCCGGAAAGATATCATCGCCCGGGCCGATAAAGATGCTGTCCGCGTGGACCGCCGCTTCTTCCGGCAGTGACGTGACATGGAGGCCGCCGAGGCATACATAGGCCCCTTGCTTGCGAAAGTGGTCAGCCAGGCCATAGGCGCGGAAGGCGTTGGTGATATAGACCTGGATCACGACGAGGTCGGGGTTGTCGTCCAGCCGAAGTTCTTCGACGTGTTCATCCTGCAGCTCGATCTCGTCGTCCGGCGCACAATGGGCGGCGAGAGTTGCCAGCCCGAGCGGCGGAAACAGCGAGTATTTGATCGGGCGCCAGAATGGGCTTTTCGCCTCGGTTAGTGCCGGAAGGATCATTTTAATTTTCATAACGAATATGCTGGATTAGCGTATAACAAAACAATGTGACCAGCAGCAATACACCCTGGATCGCGACGGCTGCGTTCAGCCAGTGGCGGCGATCACGGAGGGCCCACAGATTGAAAATGGTGGCCAGCACTACCGTACCAATGATAAATTGCGCTTTATGAAAGGCGAACAGGTTAAAGGGTGATTGGAGGAAGGAGGGGGCGATAAAGTAGTACGGCGCTTTTGCGCCGAAGACGCGGGCGGTCAACGTCAGCATGAAATAGCTGCCCGGGAGCAGGAGCATCATGCCGAGAAGTACGGAGCTGAGCGAGCGAATAGGGGTGAAACGTGTCATGGTTGTCGGTTTCATATTTGTGTTCGGTTTTGTGATGATCGATTTTGTTGCTTATTTCATTCTTATGGTGTATCGAAAAGTGCTTTGAATTTCAAAGTGTTTGGCCAAAAAAAATTACCCCCCGTTCAATCCACGGATCATATTTTCCAGCGCCTGGAGATGATCCTTGAATGCCTTTTCCCCTGCCTTGGTGATCGAATAGGTCGTATTCGTTTTCCGGCCGATGAAACCCTTGTGGACCTTCACGAAACCATTCTCTTCAAGGTTGATCAGGTGCGAAGCCAGGTTCCCGTCGGTCAGCTCCAACAACCGTTTCAATTCGTTAAAGCTGATCTCCACGTTCACCAGAAGGATGCTCATCACTCCCATCCGGATGCGGCTGTCGAATACTTTATTAAGGTTTCCGATCGGGTTCTTCATGACTTCTCATATTTCCACCACATGATCAGCCCGTATACGATATGCAGAACGCCAAATCCGGCTGCCCAGAAATATAGTCCATCATGTGGGTAGTACATCGAAACGCAGCCTAAAACGATCTCCAACAGTCCGAGATAGCGAATATCCGTCAACGTATATTTACTGGCATTCACCAGTGCAAGACCGTAGAAGATCAGGCAGCTCGGGGCGACATAATCCCAGTCCGACCGGGAGATGAGACCGATGACGAAGCAGCCGCCGGTTATCAGAGGGATCAGCATATTGATAGCCAGCCGCCGTGACGTATGGTCCCAGATGGGCAGCTTGCTTTTCCGCGCTTTTCGCCATGTCATCAGGGTGGCGGTCGTGAGGGCGGCGATGAGTACTGCAGCCGCCAGCTCGATGAGTTTCCATTTCAGGTCGTTTGCTCTTTCGTGGTTATGGATGAACCGGGAGATAAAATTGCCGCCACTATAATACTCCGCGATCCAGCCATGGGCGATCCAGGCCCCGATCAGGGCGCAGATGCCCGCACTGACGCCGCTAAGTCCGCTAAGGGAAATAAAACGTGAACTTCGCTCCATCATCCTTCGGATGTCCTGCAAGGTTTCCAGGGACTGGTCGGCCGGGGACTGCTGATCGACGGACTGATGATCCATAAAAAAGTACTTTGAACTACAAAGTAAATACAAAAAACCTGTCCCCGCAAGTTTTCCCGGAAATAAATTTCGCTGTTATAATGGCCGGCTTTTTTCGGGCTGTTCCGTTTCATAAAAGGTCAGCTCCATTTGTATATTACTGCGCTCGTATGGAGAAGGCAGCCCTACGATCTTGCGAAAGCCTAGTTTATGATAGAGATTGATCGCGGGCTTCAACCGGGTATTGCTCTCCAGGTAGATCCTTGTTGAGCCAAGGGCCCTGGCCTTATCGATACAGACCTGCCCCAGGAGCAAGCCAATACCCATCCCCTGCGCTGCAGGGGATACAGCCATTTTGGCCAATTCGAA
The DNA here is from genome assembly GCA_035948015.1 of Puia sp. Taxonomy (GTDB): domain Bacteria; phylum Bacteroidota; class Bacteroidia; order Chitinophagales; family Chitinophagaceae; genus Puia. The sequence continues at coordinate 15,459 of DASZJO010000078.1, read as the reverse complement.
TACCGGTGCCTGTGAAGGCGGCGCGGCAGGCGCAGGAGTTTGACGGATGATGGCGCAGGTGCCGACTGGCTCTCCCTTATACAACGCTATGAAAATATGGCCTCCTTTATTCAAAATATATTCTTCGGGGTGATCCAGTGAGCGGTAGTCGGCCTCTTCCATCCTGAAATATTTGGTGATCCATTCTTCGTTGAGCCGGCGGAAGTCCTTGTAGTATTGCGGCGTACAATCTACAATTCTCACTTCACTGCTCTCCCGGGATTTTTTTTCCTCTTGCACTCTCCGAAGCAGGCTTTTTTGTTCAAGAAGGAATTCCCATTCCCCGATTGCGCTCCAAAGGTCATGGGAAGTTTCCTGCATTGCTTTCTCAATGGCCGACGTTACATCCGTCACCTGGGCCTGCATCTTGTCTCGTACTTCCTGACCACGGGGAGAAAGCAAAACAAAATTCCTGCGCGCGTCCGCTGCGCCCTTCTTTTCCGTAACGTACCCTTTGGCAGACATTTCCCTTACGATCTGGCTGACGGAAGGGTGAGTATGTCCGATCTCCCGGGCAATATCGGTAATGGATTTCTCCACGTCCCCCGCAAGCGAATAAAAGACGGGGAACCATTTGGGCTGAAGATCTACCCGGTATAGATCATAGATGGCCGCTGCCTGTTCCGTCATCAGTTCGCTTAAGCGGCGGAGCCGGCTGCCCAATGCCATTTTTCCTGTGCGGGTGTAAAAGTCCATGATATAATATTAATTACGTAAGTAGTTACGTAAATTTAAAAAGAATTCCTTTTCCGCGGAAAAAAACTTTTCCTATGGCCTCAGCCGCCCCTCCGTAACATTCCCTAATTTACTGTTTTAAACGATGCCTGCAATGTCCAATCCGCCGTATATACTCGCATTAGACCAGGGGACTACCAGTTCCCGCGCCATCCTCTTTGACAAGGCCGGGCGGATAATGCAGGTAGCCCAGAAAGAATTCCAACAATTTTATCCGCAGCCGGGATGGGTTGAGCATGACCCGGAGGAGATCTGGTCCTCCCAGTATGGCGTACTGGCGGAAGTCCTCGCCAGGGCAGGCTGCACTACAAAAGACATCGCGGCGATCGGCATCACCAACCAGCGCGAGACGGTGATCGTTTGGGACAGGGATACGGGTCGGCCCATCCATCCTGCGATTGTCTGGCAGGACCGCCGGACAGCGGGCTATTGCGATGACTTGAAGGCGCAGGGGCTATCTGCGATGATCAGTGAAAGGACGGGACTCGTGATCGACGCCTATTTCTCGGCAACCAAATTGAAATGGATCCTGGACCAGATCCCCGGCGCACGGGCCCGCGCGGCACGGGGCGAGCTCGCGTTTGGTACCGTCGACAGCTGGCTGGTCTGGAAGCTATCTGGCGGCAAGCTGCATATCACCGACAGTACCAACGCCTCCCGGACATTGCTGCTGAATATCCATACCGGACAATGGGACCCCGAACTCCTGCGGCTGTTCGACATCCCGAAGGCGGTCCTCCCCGATGTGCGGTCATCGAGCGAGCTTTACGGCCATACCGGGAGTATCATGGCGCCCGGTTCGGTTGGCGTTCCGATCGCAGGCATCGCAGGCGATCAGCAGGCGGCACTCTTCGGCCAACTCTGTACCCAGCCAGGCATGGTAAAGAATACCTATGGCACGGGCTGTTTCATGCTCATGCATACCGGTGAAACCGCGGTGCGGTCAAAAAACAATCTCCTGACCACCATCGCCTGGACGATCGGGGGTCGAACCGAATATGCGCTCGAGGGCAGCATTTTTATCGCGGGTGCGGTGGTGCAATGGCTCCGGGACGGGCTGCATTTTATCCGTAGCTCCGCGGAAGTCGAAGAGCTGGCCGCCAGCGTCACCGGCACGGAAGGAGTGTACGTCGTCCCCGCATTTGCCGGGCTGGGCGCTCCTCACTGGAATCAATATGCGCGAGGCACGATATTCGGCATGACCCGCGGCACCCGGCAAGCGCATATTACCAGGGCTGCACTGGAGAGCATCGCATATCAAACGTTGGATGTCCTCAAGGCAATGGAGGCTGACAGCGGCATCATCCTCAAAGAGCTGCGGGTGGATGGAGGCGCGACGGCGAATAATTTGCTGATGCAATTCCAGTCCGACATCCTCCGGGTACCTGTGATCCGCCCCACCGTCACGGAAACCACGGCCCTGGGCGCCGCCTACCTGGCAGGGCTTGGGGTGGGATATTGGGGTTCGCTGGAAGAGCTGCAGCAGCAGTGGGTTGTGGACCGGCGCTTCAGTCCGGAAATGGACGCGGCGCAGGTCGGAGAACTGGTAAAGGGCTGGCGCCGGGCTATAAAGGCGGCAATTGTGTGGGCAGAAGAATGATGAACCGAAACGATATGATCCGGGCCCTTACTGCAAAGGGGGCGAAACCATGGGACTTTTGCATCATCGGAGGCGGCGCGACGGGACTGGGGGTGGCGGTCGACGCGGCGTCCCGCGGCTACAGCACATTGCTGTTGGAAGAATATGACTTTGCCAAAGGAACTTCTTCCCGGGCTACTAAACTTATCCATGGCGGGGTCCGGTATCTTCAGCAAGGCAATATCAAGCTGGTGACCGAAGCGCTGCATGAGCGCGGGATCCTCCGCCGCAACGCGCCGCACCTCGTAAAAAACCAATCCTTTATCGTACCCAATTACAAGTGGTGGGAAGGGCCTTACTACGGTCTGGGGTTGAAAGTTTATGACTGGATGGCCGGCGAGCTCGGATTGGGGAAATCACGGTGGCTGTCGCGCGAGGAGGTGCTTGAGTTGGCGCCGACGCTCGACGCAGAGGGCCTGCGGGGCGGGGTAATGTATCACGACGGACAGTTCGACGATGCCCGGCTGGCTATCAACCTGGCACAAACCGCAGCCGGTCAGGGCGCGGTTCTCTTGAATTATTTCCGCGTCGACGGATTGATCAAAACTGATGGCCGCGTCACCGGGGTACGGGCTACCGATCAGTTGAACAGGGGATCTTTTGAGGTCGCCGCGGCCGCGGTCATCAATGCGACAGGTGTTTTCACGGACAATATTCTCCGGCTCGACGATCCTCACGCCGCACAGGTCATTGCCCCAAGTCAGGGAGTGCATATTATCCTCGATAAGAGTTATCTGCCGGGGAAGGCGGCGATCCTCGTTCCTCATACGGATGACGGGCGGGTATTGTTTGCAGTCCCCTGGCATGACAAGATCATCGTGGGTACGACGGACACGCCGGTCAGCCGGCCGACCATCGAGCCGCGGGCGCTTCCGGAGGAGGTGGATTTTATACTGCAACAGATCGGGCGGTATCTTCAAAAGGTTCCCACGAGAAAGGATATCCGCAGCGTCTTTGCAGGGTTGCGGCCGTTGGTGAAAAGCAGCAGCAAAAGAACTGCCGAGCTGGCGCGGGATCACCTGATCCTGGTGTCCGATTCGGGGTTGATCACGATTACCGGCGGGAAATGGACGACGTACCGGCGGATGGCGGAGGATACGGTCAACAAAGCGATACAGCGGGCTGGGTTATCCGCGCGGGCATGTGTAACGGAGACGCTGCCGATCCATGGGTCGGGGGGCGAGGCCGGCGCGCAGACGGGCGGGCGGGAGGCCGGGGGATCAGGAGCAGATGAGCCCCTGCAAATCTATGGAAGCGACGCGGAGGCGATACGGGCGCTGGCGGCGGCAAACCCGAAGTGGGGGGAGCGGCTGCATCAGCGGCTGCCTTATATACAGGCAGAGATCGTGTGGGCCGTGCGTGAGGAGTTGTGCATGACCGTGGAGGACGCGCTTAGCCGGCGAACGAGGTCCCTGCTGCTGGATGCAATGGCCGCCATTGAATGCGCACCGTTGGTAGCGTCGCTCCTGGCGGCGGAGCTGGGCCGGGACGAAGCCTGGGAGCAGCAACAAATCACTTATTTTCGGGAGCTGGCAGGCAATTATCTGCCGGACCTCTCAACAACCATAAACTCTGCAATATGACCCCTTTCAGTGGTGAAATGATCGGAACCGCGCTCCTCGTCTTCCTTGGCCAAACCGTGGTCAGCAATGTCGTTCTGGCCAAGACCAAAGGCCACAACAGCGGTTGGATCGTCATAAGTTTCGGGTGGGCAATGGCGGTATTCGTCGGCGTCTTCGTTTCGGCGTCGGCCAGCAAGTCCCATCTCAACCCGGCCGTGACCATCGCTTTTGCGGTGTTGAAGAAAATCCCGCTAAGCCTTGTGCCAACCTATCTGGCCGCGCAATTTCTGGGGGCCATGATCGGATCGACGGTTGCCTGGCTGTGCTACCGGGGACATTTTGGGCCCACCCAGGATTCAGATCTCAAGCTGGCGGTGTTCTGCACGGCGCCGGCTATCCGCAATTACCCGGACAACCTGATAACGGAGGCCATCGCCACCTTTGTGTTGGTCCTGGGCGCCTTATTTATTGCCACTCCGTCCAACAGTCTCGGCGCCCTGGATGGTCTGCCGGTGGCCTTACTTGTACTGGCTATCGGGCTTGGGCCCGGCGGCCCGACGGGTTATGCCATCAATCCTGCCCGCGACCTGGGTCCGCGGATCATGCATGCGTTGTTACCCATACCGGGAAAGCGGAACAGTGACTGGAGCTATGCGTGGGTGCCGGTGGCAGGCCCCATACTTGGCAGTTTGCTGGCGGCGCTGGTATATCAGCTACTTGGATGATTTTGGTCGCTTTAAAAGAAATCCCCGCTGAAAAGCGGGGATCGACTAATCAAATTCCTAGCCAAATTATTCTTCACATTCGGAGGTATATACGAAAATTGGGCCGATTTGGATTTCAGGATCACACATTTTCGGGTGAGTAACCCGGATACCCCCAACTATCCGGTTGCCCCGGGCTATCCGGTTGTTTCTTCCTTGGGCTGGGCTTTCCCTTTTACCGGGCCCCGCTTCCGCCCCTGCATGTCCAGGAGCAGGGCGCTGGCCTCAAGCAACCGCTCCAGGTCCCGGTAATGCCAGAGGAGGTCACCTCTTTCCTGCGGGTCGCTGTAATCGCCATTATCCGTAGTAAGACAGGTCTCCACCATGGTCCAGAGGTGGTGGCGGCATTCGTGCAGCCGATAGTCGGCAAAGAACCGTTCGATCGCCAGCATCGGATCCTGCCGTTCCTCCTCCTTCAGGTGCAGGACCTTGTCGAACAGTTCCTTCTGTTCTAAATAGTGTGACATAAAAACTATTTTAAGGTTAGATATGCGGATGCTACACATATCCGCGAGGAGGGTTGACAAAAATAACCAATCCCGCTGAGTTTGACGGAAGAAATTAGCTTTCATCGATCGCCGCCAAAAGAATTTCACAGGCCGATCGGATCTCCCGGTCGGTGATGGTCAACGGCGGTGCGATCCGTAAACATTCTGGTGCAAACAGGAACCAATCCGTGAGCAAACCTTTTGCAATACAAGCGTCGATGATCCGTCGGTTCCGATCGAAATCCGCGAATTCGACAGCGATCAGCAAGCCACAGCTGCGCACCGCGCGAATGCCGGAATGAACCAGTAATTGCCGGAACAACTGTTCTTTTCGTTCCACTTCGCCAATCCACTGATCCTGCAAAAGGACTTGCATGGAAGCCAAACCGGCCGCGCACGAGACCGGGTGGCCGCCGAACGTGGTAATATGGCCCAAGACAGGTTGATCGGCAAGCAAGGCCATTCGGGACCGGTCGGAAATAAATGCCCCCAGTGGCATCCCGCCACCCAATGCTTTTCCGAGCAGGAGGACGTCGGGCACCACGCCGTACCGCTGGAATCCCCAGAGGGTCCCGGTCCGGCCAAATCCTGTCTGGATCTCGTCGAGGATGAGCAGGGCGCCGGCTTCGTTACATTTCTGCCGGAGCTGTCGCATCCAATTCAACCCCGGTGCATGGACGCCACTTTCAGCCTGGATGGTCTCAGCGATGACGCAGGCAGTTTTCGAGCTGATCGCGCCGAGAGCGGCAGCCGAATTATATTCTTCATGCCCGATCCCCGGCAGCAAGGGCCGGAAGGCATTACGCCAATATTCATCACCCATGACGCTCAGGGCACCCTGGGTAGAACCGTGATAAGACTTGTGAAAGGCAAGAATCTCTGTTCGCCCCGTCACTCGCTTGGCGAGCTTCATCGCTCCTTCCGTTGCTTCTGCCCCGCTAGTGGTAAAATAGACGGCGTTCAATGATTCGGGAAGGTTAGCCGCCAGCAGGGTCGCATACCGGACCTGCGGCGACTGGATAAATTCTCCATAGACCATCACATGCAAATACCGGTCGAGCTGGTCGCGGATCGCCTGGATGACGGCCGGATGCCGGTGTCCGGTATTGGCTACACTGATACCGCCGATCAGGTCCAGATAGGCTTTGCCTGAAGTATCATACAGGTACGTGCCCTCTGCTTTGTCGATCTCGAGCCCCAAAGGATTCGGTGAAGTTTGCGCCACATGCCGCAGGAAAAGACGATGCGCCGCTGATAAATCGCCGTTCATGGTGGGCCAAAGTTCGTAAATTTGAAAAAAAAGATGGCACTAATTCTACCGGTAGAAGGCAAATCCCCGCGCTTTGGCAATAATTGTTTCGTCGCGCCCAACGCCACGGTCGTAGGCGAAGTGAAAATCGGTGATCATTGCAGCATCTGGTTCAATGCCGTCGTCCGGGGAGATGTAGGCAGCATCCATATCGGTGACAAGGTCAATATCCAGGATGGCGTCATCATCCATGCCACGTATCAGAAGACCAAAGTGCATATCGGGAATGATGTTTCGATCGGTCACAACGCCATTATCCACGGCTGCACGATCGAGGATCGGGTGCTGGTCGGGATGGGCGCTATCGTCATGGACAATGCAGTTGTGGGGACGAATTCGATCATTGCAGCTGGGGCGGTGGTGCTGGAGGGGACCCGCATCGAATCGGGGACCATTTATGGGGGGATACCGGCCAGAAAGATTAAAGACATTCCGCCTGAGCTCATCTCGGGTCAGATCGAGCGCATTGCGAATCACTACCTTGTGTACGCCGGGTGGTTTAAGGATGCCAATGCGGTTCCGAAATAACGTCCGGGATGCGGTAAGCCCGCACCCGGGGAAAGTCCGGGGGACTACCCATTTACCGGGAGTTCGAACAGCGTTTCGGTGACGTCTTTCGTGGTTTAATCTGATTTTACGGCTTGGATATAAGGGATAATATTCGTAGGTTTAAGTCGTTTCTATTAGTATCCATGAAACCGACCCACAGATATAAGCATAGACGACCGAACGGCGTTTCTTACCTGATCATTCTAATCATTTTTTCGATTGGTTTTTCCTCATGTGGATGGATACACAAAGTATTCGGGCCAAAGTATGGTTGTCCCAGCGACGGCAGAAATGTGGGCGCGGAGCGGATATTGAGCGGCGAGAAAGTGGGCAATCCAAAATGGAAAGGAGGCAGCCAATAGCAGAATTGGCAATTAACAGCAGTGTGATCACATACCCTATTATAAACGTTAAAAATCCCTAACTATGAGCCCTCTAACCCTTCGCACCGATTTCGGCTGCACAGAGGCTGTTATCGACGATGATTGCGGACTAAAGCGCTTTTATGAAGTCGCTAATATTCTCTCCGACGACCTGGACATTAAGTTCACACAAAAGACCGACGATTTCGATTCGCTGATGTGGGATTTTCTGTATAAGGGCCACATCCTGACCCTTCACTACAACATCTACACCGGCATTTCGATCTATCCCCGGAAGTTCCGTGAGGCTCCCCGTAAAGACAATGACGCCGTGGTGGAGGTAGCAAAGTTCCTCGAAGGAAAGCTGCTTATCAACACCGCCAAACGGTTTATGTCCTAGGGAGTTTTCCCGGCGGTTGCCTGCCAAAAGTTATCTATGGCCGTTCCGACGAAAATCGGGCGGCCTTTTTTCATAGAAGCGTTTCCCGGGCATTTTTGGTAAATTGCCATCAGATCCAAATCTAACGAGCATGGCATCGCTGAAACAAGCTACTCCTTTCTATACCCGGCTGGCGATGGTGCTGGTCAGTCTGATTGCGCTCTTCTATATTGCAGTGATAGGGAAAGAAGTATTGGCCCCGCTGGTATTCGCCCTTTTGTTTGCGGTCCTTTTGCTGCCGCTGGCCAACTTCCTGGAACACAAACTCCGGTTCCCCCGTAGCCTCGCGTCCCTTCTGTCAGTTGTGATGCTTGTCCTTGCGATGGCGGGTGTGTTGTACATCGTGGGCGCGCAGATCAGCAGTCTGGCAGACGACTGGCCGCAGTTCAAGCAGCAGGTGCAAGGTTCTATAAACGATCTTCAGGTATGGATCTCGCATAAATTTCACATCCGGATCAAGCAGCAGATGACTTACGTGAACAACGCCACTTCCAAACTGCTGGAGAGCGGCGGGTCGGTGCTGGGGGATGTTTTTGTATCGTTCTCTTCTTTTATCGTCTTTCAGGTTTTTATAATGATCGATACCTTTTTCCTGCTGTATTACCGCCGCCTTATTGTTCGGTTCCTGGTGGCTGTCTTCCGTGACGAAAATTCGGTAGTGGTCTATGATATTATCGCCCAGATCCAGTCGCGGATCCGGCAATATATACTGGGGCTCCTTCTGGAGATGCTGATCGTGGCCACGGCCAGCTGTCTGGCGCTCTGGATACTTGGGATCAAATACGCCATTTTGCTGGGGCTTATTTGTGGTCTTTTCAATCTGGTTCCTTACATCGGGATAGCTTCGGCGCTGGTGTTATGCACGCTGGTCACTTTTGCCACGGCAGGAACGGCAAAGCTGCTGTTGGTGATCGGAACTGTCCTCGGGATCCATCTGATCGATTCCAATATCCTGCTCCCGGTCATTGTGGGTTCGAAGGTGCGGATCAACGCGTTGATCACCGTTTTGGGGGTTATTATCGGCGGGAGCCTCTGGGGGATCTCGGGGACTTTCCTGGCGATCCCGGTGATTGCGATCATGAAGATCGTTTTTGATCGGGTGGATTCGCTAAAGCCCTGGGGGTTGCTATTGGGGGACGAGCGGGACGAGAAGCAGCCGGAGCCGTTGAAGCAGGAGATCAAGGAGCAGGGTGCGGATGTGACGAATGCGCCGGAGAAGCCTTCCTAGGCGGCGGGTTGGGGCGTAGCCCGGGGGACGGGTATTCCGCGTCAATATATTGTCTCGATGGATTCCAGGATATGGCAATAGCTCGTATAGCGATCCGGGTGGATGCGGCCATCCTCCACCGCCTTTTTCACTTCGCAGCCCGGCTCTTCGATGTGAAGACAGTTATTGAACTGGCATTGACCTGCGAGTATCCGCATTTCAGGGAAGTAGCCCGATAGTTCCTGTTTCGAGATATCGACAAGGCCGAATTCGCGCATTCCGGGGGTGTCGATGATTTGACCGTCCGAAAAATCAAACATCTCTGCAAACGTTGTAGTATGGATGCCTTTGCCGCTCCATCCGCTGACCTCCTGTGTCTTCAGGTGCATTGCAGGAAACAGGGCGTTGAGAAAGGAGGACTTGCCGACGCCGGAGTGACCGCTGAGAAGGCTGATCTTCCCCCTCAGTAACGCTTTAACGGTATCGAGGCCCTCGCCGGTCTGGACGCTCATTCGGAAGAGGCGGTAGCCGATTGCGGAATACATGTCCTGCCACGCGGCGAATTTCTCTTCATCTTTTGCCCGGTAGAGGTCAACCTTGTTGAAAAGAAGGAGAGCGGGGACGTGATAGGCTTCACAGGTGACCAGCCACCGGTCGATAAAACCCTGTGAGGTCCTTGGTTCTTTGAGCGTTACCACCATCAGCGATTGGTCGATATTCGCAGCGACGATGTGGTGCTGGAGCCGGTGGGATGGAGACTGGCGGTTGATATAATTGATTCGATCGTGGATTTCCGTAATAACCGCTGTCCTTCCCTCGCCGGGCTCCTGTTCCAGTTCGACATCGTCCCCAACGGCAAGCGGGTTGGTAGAAGTGATCTCATCAATCTTAAATATACCTTTAAGGCGCGCGTTCCAGAATTCGCCGTCGGTTGTCTTCACCACGTACCAGCTTCCCGTGGATTTGTAAATTTTCCCCGTCATTGGGCAATGAAATTGGTCATACTGGGCTCAAAATTATGGGAATTTGCGGAGCAACGTCCATCTCAGGAGCAGCTCGAGAGCAAGGAGGAGGGCAGCGACGAGGGCAAAAGGATAGAACTGCTCGGTATAGCGGCGAAGCGTGGTGATCTCGATGCGCGATTTCTCCAGCTTGTCGATCTCGGAATAGATATTCTTCAGGCTCTCGTTATCCTTAGCCCGGTAGTAGTGACCGCCGGTCTCGTTGGCGATCTGGGTCAGCAGCTTCTCATCTATGTTGACTTTTTCCCGCTGCATGACGACCCCGCCCGGGGTCTGGATAGGAACGGGTGCAAACCCTTCGGTTCCCATACCGATGGTATAGACCCTTACCCCCACTTGCTTGGCGATCTCCTTAGCCGTGTTGGGGTCGATAAGGCCGCCGTTGTTCTCGCCGTCTGTCAGCAAAATAATCACCTTGCTTTTGGAGGGTGAGGTTCGAAGGCGGTCGACGCCGGTAGCCAACCCCGACCCTATCGCGGTGCCGTCTTCCAGTAGTCCGCTTTGTACCTGCGCCAATTGTGCCTTCAACACATTCCGGTCTGTGGTCAACGGGCACATCGTAAAACTTTCGCCGGAAAAAATAACCAATCCGATGCGGTCAGTCGGGCGGTTATCGATGAATTCCTGGGCAACATTCTTCGCCGCCTCCATCCGGTTGGGAGTAAAATCCTGTGCCAGCATGCTGCCGCTGATATCGAGGCAGAGGACGATGTCGATCCCCTCGCCGTTCACGAGTTGTTCGTCATTGTGGGACTGAGGCCGTGCCAGGGCAATAATGAGGCAGCAGAAGGCCAGCAGCCGGAATATAAAGGGCAGAGGGCGCAGGCTGCTCTTCCATGAGCGGGCGCCGCGAAACGCCCGTACGGTCGATACCATGACGGTGGCCTGGGCACGACCGGAGCGACTGATCTCCCACCAGATCAGCAGCGGAATCAGGGCGAACAGCCAGAACCAGGCCGGCTGACTGAAATGAATATGTTGATACCAATCGTATATCACGTTGTGAAATAGATTTTTTTTGGTTATCGGTTTGCGGGGCCGTGAGGCTGGCCGCTTGCCGGTTGTGGGTTTACGGAACCAGGGGTTTGTCCGGTGATCGCCGCCTGCGCCAGGTCATTCATTTCCAGCTTCTGGTTCAGCTCTTCGATCGCTTCACGGATGATCCGGTAGTGGCTTTCACTGTCCGCCGGTCCCGGCTGATATTTGGCGAATTTTACAAAATCTCCCATTCGCAGCGCCTCCGCCAGCTCCGTGAATTGCTGCTGAGGAAGGACCTGATGCCGGATCTGACCGATCAGCTCCTCGCTGGTCTCGGAGAAGCTGGCGATGCCCGCGCGGCGGTACAGGTATCCGCGAAGGATGTCACTCAGCCGGCTGTAAAACGTCTTAACCGCTCCATTTTCCACGAGGTGCTGCTTCGCCAGCTCATCCAACTGACGGATAGCCTCTTCATATGGCGACAGTCGCGGCGCTATCGTCCGGGTTACCAGTATTTTCAACAGCTTCTTCTTTCTTACCAGCAAGATCACCAGTACGACCGATAGGAGGGCGAAGGCTGCCACGATCCAACCGAACCAGCGGGCAAACGCGTTGGGGACTTCAACGATATCCTTAATGTCATGATAGTCCTTTGACGGATCGATCCTGGTATAGCCGATGCGGATGGGGACTGAATCGGTGAAAAAGGTCTTATTACCTGCGATAAAGGGAAGCCGGGGGATGGACCAGGTTCCCGAATCAAAGCTCGTTACGGTCAGGTATTGCCGGTAGTATCGCTGGTCCGGGGAAAGCGTAGAATCCACCGAATGCTTTTCCACAAATTCGAAGTGAGGCAGGGAGTCGAGGGCGGGCCAGGTAATAGGACCGTTCCCCTGCACAGTGGCTTCGAGCATGAGATGGATAGGCTCACCGATCAGGATCTGTTGTTTATCGATCGTCGCCTTCAATACAGGAGCGGGAGTCTTTGCCTGTCTGGCCGTCCCCGGAGAATGTCGCTGTGCCAGTGAAAACCCGGCCGGCAAAAGCGATAGGGCGACGAATATGATATATAATAAGGTTGTTTTCATGGATCATCCCGGCCGGTGTCGGCCAACAAAGAAGCGTTGCAGTATTTTAACGTAGTCCTCATCGGTCCGAAGGTGGAGCAGGTCGCAACCGGCCTTTTGAAAGATGGTTTTACATTGTTCAGTCTGATTGAAGAAATATTGCTGGTAGTTTGTACGCACGAGGTAGTCATCCGTGTCAACCCAATACCGCGCTCCGGTCTCCGAATCTTCTGCTTCGATCATCCCGATCTCCGGCAACTGCATATCCATGCGGTCGTAGACTTTGATCCCGATGAGATCGTGTTTTTTGCCGGCGACCTTCAATGCGTCCTCAAAATTTAAACCGCTGCGGCTGTTGCCGGCGCTGCCGTTTCCATCGAGGAAATCGCTCAGCATAAAGACGATGGCCTTTTGCCTGGCCGAATGATTAAAGAAGCGGATCACCTCATTCAGGTTGGTGCCCCGGTGTTTCGGCTCGATGGTCAGTAGCTGTCGGACAATAAATAAAACGTGCTCTCTTCCCTTCTTCGGCGGAATATACGCCTCGACCCGGTCGCTGAAGAAGACGACCCCCACTTTATCCTGGTTGTTGATGGCCGAGAAGGCAAGCACCGCACAGACTTCGGTGATCAGGTCCTTTTTGCGGGCGTGGACTGTACCGAACAGCGAACTGGCGCTGACATCCACGAGCAACAGGACAGTCAGCTCCCGTTCCTCCTCGAATAGCTTGCTGAATGGATGATTGAAGCGCGCAGAGACATTCCAGTCGATGAAGCGGATATCGTCGCCCGCGGCATATTCCCTGACTTCCCGAAAGCTCATGCCCCGGCCCTTGAAGGCACTGTGGTATTCGCCGGTAAAAAGGTGACGGGTGAGCCGTTTACTTTTGATATCCAGTTCCCTGACCTTTTTCAGTATTTCAGCTGTCGTAAGCATGCACGGGTTCTTTTTTCGTATCCGGGGCCATTTGACTAAGGTATCGGGATCGCTTTCAGGACCTCATCGATCACTTGTTCCACATTGACGTTCTCGGCTTCCGCCTCGTAGGTAAGGCCGATCCGGTGACGAAGCACGTCTTTGGAGATGGAGCGGACATCTTCCGGGATCACATAACCGCGTTTATTGAGGAAGGCATTCGCCTTTGCGGCCAGTGCGAGGTTGATGCTCGCCCTGGGGCTCCCGCCATATGCGATCAGCGGTTTCAATTTTTCAAGCTTGTATTTTTCCGGCGTCCGGGTCGCAAATACAATATCGAGGATATAATGTTCGACCTTTTCATCCATATAGATCTGGCGGGTCAATTCCTTTGCCTGGAGGATCTCCTGTGTCGAGACCACCTGGCTGACGGTGGGAGACTGAAGGCCCTGAACGTTCTGCCGGATTATCAGCTGCTCTTCCTGCTTGGTGGGATAGTCGACGATGACTTTCATTATGAAGCGGTCCTGCTGCGCCTCCGGCAGGGGGTAGGTCCCTTCCTGTTCGAGGGGGTTCTGGGTGGCGAGGACGAGGAAAGGATCTTCCAGGATATGGCTGGTATCGCCAAGGGTCACCTGGCGCTCCTGCATGGCTTCCAGCAACGCGCTTTGGACTTTTGCAGGCGCCCGGTTGATCTCGTCGGCAAGGACGAAATTGGCGAAGATGGGTCCTTTCCGGACAACGAATTCATGTTTCTGCTGATTAAAGATCATGGTCCCGATGACGTCAGCCGGCAACAGGTCCGGAGTGAATTGGATCCGGCTGAAGCGGGCGTGGACAGCTTGAGCCAACGATTTGATTGTCAACGTCTTTGCCAAACCGGGTACCCCTTCCAGCAGCACGTGCCCGTTGGTCAGTAATCCAATCAGCAGCCGATCGAGCATTTGATGCTGCCCTACGATCACCCTTCCTACTTCATCGCGCAGCCGGTCGATAAACACTGCCTGATATTGGATCTTGTTATTCAATTGTCTGATATCTTCTGCTGTATAAAGCATATAGCCGAATAGATTATATAAGGCCCGAAAATACGAATTCATAGGTTAAAGCCGCCGTAAAAATACGTTGAAGGAGAAAGGGCCAATACGGAGGACAATTTTAGTTGGAATCAGATGAAATAATTATTTAATCCGGGAGTTTTAAACTTGAGGCTCCCAGGGCCTTCCAACGGAAAGAAGAGCAGGATGCACACGCACTGGACCATAATCACCCTATTGATCGCCGCCGGTCTTTCAGTCACCGGTTGTTCTGATAAGAGCGGTAACAGAAGAGACCTCGATCTCCTGACCAACCTGCCCTGGAAATATGAGAAGGCAGGGTTTGATTCCAATGACGACGGTATTTTCGATGCCCTGGATCCCCGCATTGCCGGAAGCGAAAAGGACAATACTGTTATTTTTTGTAAGGATGGTACGGGAACATTGAACAGTCTTCCCTTCATATGGGCGTTTCAGAAAGGCGACAGCACGATGTATTTCCAGGATCAGTATTACCGCGTCAGGACCCTTAACCGGCACCGCCTCGAGATCTATGCCGATGAGCAATTCGGCGGCGTGAACACCCGTTACATAATCATCCTGAAGCACTAGCTCAAATATTTTGCAACGATCGGCACGCGCCGTCCCACTCCGAATGCCTTACAGCTTACCCGGATGATGGGGCAGAACTGGTTGCGCTTGTATTCATTGCCGTTCACCAGCTTTAGTACTCTTGCCACCAGCGCTTCGTCGATACCCATGGCTGTGATCTCCTTTGGCCCTTGCCGCCGTTCGATATACTGGTAGAGGATCTTGTCGAGTATATCGTAATCCGGGAGGCTATCGCTGTCCTTTTGTCCGGGTCGAAGCTCGGCTGAAGGCGCTTTTTCAAGGATATTTTTGGGGATGATCTCGCCGTTCCGGTTGACGTAACGGGCCAGCGCATATACCTGTCCTTTATAGACGTCGCCGAGGACGCTGAGGCCGCCGGCCATATCGCCGTAGAGGGTTCCGTATCCGGTTGCGAGCTCGCTCTTATTGCTCGTGTTGAGGAGGATATACCCGAATTTGTTTGCCAGACCCATCAGGATGTTGCCGCGCGTGCGGGACTGCAGGTTCTCTTCGGCTAACCCAAAGGGCAGATCCCCGAACACCGGTTTCAGCGTAGATAGCAGCGACTCATAAACCTCACGGATCGGGATAATATCGTATGGATTCCCCAAATTGCGCGAAAGTTGTTCGGCATCACTCACCGAATGACTCGTGGAATAGGGTGATGGCAACAGGACAGCCCGTACATTATCGCTGCCCAGTGCTTCGCAGGCAAGGGAGAGGGTTACTGCACTG
>DASZJO010000077.1:0-6644 GCA_035948015.1 Puia sp. | reverse complement strand
CGTCTTCTACGATGGTGAGCGGGCCGAATTTTTTTGTAGCGTGTTTCAAGGTGGCGAGTACGCGGCCGGGCGTCTTGTCGATCCGAAAATTGATCTTGATATTGGGCCGTTCGATCTCGACATCTTCGATGCGGTCGATCTTTTCGAGCCGTTTCATCGCCGACTGCGCGGCGGCTGCCTTGGATGCTTTGGCTCTGAACCGCTCAATAAAACGTTCCTGTTGCCGGATAAAATCCTGCTGGTTCTCGAACGCGCGCTGCTGCAACTCGACCCGCTGTACCTTTTCGGTCTCATAGAAGGTATAGTTGCCATTGTAGATGTGCAGCTCTTTTTGATAGAGCTCGACGATCTTGGTGACCATGCGGTTGAGGAAGTATTTGTCATGACTGACGATGATGACGGAGCCCTGGTAATGCTGGAGATATTTTTCCAGCCATTCGATGGAAGGCAGGTCCATGTGGTTGGTCGGTTCATCCAGCAGGAGCAGGTCGGGTTTCTGGAGGATCATGCGGGCCAGGAGGACGCGCATGCGCCAACCCCCGCTGAATTCCCGGAAGGGTCGGCCAAGGTCCTGGTTCGCGAAGCCAAGGCCCTGCAAGATCTCCTCCGTTCGGTTTTGGATGGTATAGCCGTCGAGGGTATCCATCTCGTGCAGGGCGTCGGTATATTGGTGCAGAAGGGTTTCGTTCTCGTGGTCTTTCTCCAGCTGTTTGCCGAGGGCTTCGATCTCCTTCTCCAGCTGCTGGACGCGTTCGAACGCCGTCATGGCGACCTGGAGGATCGACCCGTTGGTATCGAAACTCAGCAGGTCCTGGTGGAGATAACCGATCGTGGTGGTCCGGCTTCTTTCGACGGTGCCTTCGGAAGGGAGATATTCGCCGGCAAACAATTTCAATAAGGTGGATTTTCCGGTGCCGTTGTAGCCGATCAGGCCGATGCGTTCATTTGGTTGGATATGCCAGGTTGCGTCTTTTACGATCACTCTGGCGCCGAATTCGAAGGTAACGTTCTGTAGTCCTGCTAACATGAATTTTTATAAAATGGTATGCAAATTTAGCCCAGTGCAGTACCTTCGGCAAAACTTTCTTTCATGCGGAAAATAATTCTCTTGATCGTCATTTTCCTTGTAGCGGGGTTGCTGGTCTATAAGCTTTTGGCGGATAAGAAAACGGTGCAGACGTCGGCGCCGGATCAGGCGCTTCGGATCAGTAAGAATTCCGGCGCCTTCGACATGGCGTTCGGGGGTCTGATGAGCAGCTATTTTGCATTGAAGGATGCGCTCGTTGATTGGGATACGTTAAAAGCCGATCAGGCAGCGGTCGCGCTTGCCGGCATGGCTGACAGTCTGCCGGTCAGGACATTGAAAGGGGACAGTGCCATCATCCAGACGGCCGAGAGCCTGGTAGCCAGCATCGATGGCGAAGCAAAGGGGCTCACGGGCGAGACCGGCATCGAGGGAAGGCGGCGGTCCTTCAATATGCTGACGGATGAGTTGTACAACCTCGTGCGGACGGTGCAATATGGGGGACAACCTATATATCATATTAAGTGCCCCATGGCCTTCGGCGATTCTTCGGAAGGTTACTGGCTCAGCAATACGGCGGCGATCGTCAATCCTTATATGGGGAAAAAGCATCCTACGTATGGGGCAAAAATGCTGGGTTGCGGGGAAGTGACCGATTCGCTCGATTTTGGAAAGAAATAGGGCCGCCGGGTTCAAGGCTTATAGATAAAGCGCACGGTTGCGCTGGCCTGCTCGGTAGAAGACATATTTGCCTTTATTTTATCGGGCCCGCAGGTCACCATCATCAGGGCCGTATTGGGCGGGATATCTCCCAGGTTATCGGCATACATGACCAATTCGTACGGCGTATTGGGAAATGCATTGAAGTGAATGGTCAGCGGGCGGTCCGTCAGCATCTGGCGATACAGCAGGAGTTTGTTGTTGATCAGCACCGTCACGGTATCGTGGTCGATCTCCGCGTCGTCATATAAGTCGATCTTCACGTCCGCGGAGTGGAGGATGATCGTTTTTACGAGCGTCGGTTCGCGCGGCTGGAGTTTCAGGGTTTTTTGCAGTGCGATGAGGGTATCAGACTGTTCGATATCTACCGGGAAGTCGGACTGCGTGGCTCGTTGGAGGCGGATCCGGCCCGGCGGGCAGACCAACTGTTTGTTCGAGTAGACGCCTTTCCAATCGCCGTTCAGTTCCTCCTGTTCCCCGTTCTTCGAATAGTTGAGATCGTAAGTTTTTGTGCAGGGTTCGCAATCGATAGGGATATCGGCCTGCAGCACCTGGTTCTCGATGATGACCAGGCGATGGGTTTGAGGGTTATACCGGCCGCTGAAACTCATTTTGACAAAATGTTCCTTATCGTAATAGTCGTAAGCCTTCCCTGTAAGGCGGTCGCCATTGAAATTGATTTGCAGCTCGAGGTAGTATTGGGGATAGCAGCCGCCGGGGCCCTGGGTCAGGGTACCTTTCCAGATCCCGTTAAGGTCTTCTCCCCGGCCCGGGCAGGAAAGGGCTAACAGGGTTATCAACAGGGCGCTGCGCATGGCGGTTAGTTTGGTTTTACATACTTAAAGGTCACAGTGGCGTTCTTTTGCAAACTGGAACTGATATTGACCTTATACTCTTTATCTCCGGCCTTAACGATCATCAGCGACGTGTTTGGCGGGATAGTTCCTTCATTATCCGCCACCATAACGAGCTCGTGGTAGTCATTATCTTCATCCAGGTGCAGGGTAAGGACCAGCGGCCGGTCAGTCAGCATCGCGTGATTGATGACCATTTTATTGTCCAGGTATACCGAGACGGTATCGCCGTCGATGATGCCGTCATCGTAGATGTTCAGGACCACCTCATGGGTGTTGACTGTCAGCGAGCGGACGAGCTGGTTGGAGCGATCCATCAGGATGCGCGGGGTGATAGTGGGGAATTTATGGCTGAGCCCGGTGCCGCTGTCGGCGGAAATCTTAAGCATGGATCGTTCCGGTATGGTTGCACGGGCCAGGGGCGGCGGGGCTTGCCGGGTGGCCGCGGTCGGATGATGTGCGGGCGCCGGCGTATGGTGCGCGACGGCGCTGTCGGGGTGGTGGGTAGCATGGCGTACAGCGGTGCTGTCGGGATGGTGTGCGACGGTTCTATGGGTTACGGCGGCGGGTACGGGCGTTTTGACAGGAGGCGCTTTGACGGCGGGCTTATCTTTTGCCAGTTCTTCTTTTTCCAGTTCCTTTTTCCGTTCGATGAGGAAGGGCTCTTCATAAAAGTCCGAGGTGGCTACTTTACGGAGAAAGACGGTCCCGTGTCCGCAGTTGGTCGAATCGTTGATGTTCATGCTGACATACTTGCCTTCGAGAAATTCTTCATCGCCGGATTTGGTGTATTGCAAGAAGCAGGTCATGATACAGATGATGTCGCCGAATTGTTGACGGACCTCCAGCAGTTTGCCTTCTTGGAGAAGGACCTTACCTGTCTTTTGGTTGACTGCACCGGCCGCAGCCGCTTTGCCGTAGAAGATGGAAGAAAGATAGGAGTAGGTGACCGCGTCGATCTTCTTGTCGTGCTGTGCTATTTGTACTTCGAACTTATAAGGATTCTCGAGACTGAAGAGGGAAGAGTGTACTCCTTCGGTGGAGTGGAAATGACCCTGCCAGACCCCGGTCAGGTCCTGAGCGCAGGCAAGCAGCGGTGTGGTGAAAAGGAGGAAGATCAGAAATCTCGGCATGTGCTAGGGTGTCCTTTTCGGCAAATTAAATAAATAATCGGTTGGAGGCATTACCATTTGTAAAAACAGGTAGTTGATACGACGTTCAAAGTGACAAGAGTTTGTTAATTTTGCACCCTTATGATCAAGATCACGTTTCCGGACGGCGCCGTCAGAGAATACGAGAGCGGCGTCACTGCATTGGAAATCGCCAAGTCCATCAGTGAGGGATTGGCGAGGAAGGTATTGGCCGCAAACGTCAACGGGCAGGTTTGGGATGCGACGCGACCGATCACTACCGATGCTACCCTGAAATTGTTGACCTGGTCCGATGCGGACGGCAAATCGACCTTCTGGCATTCTTCGGCTCACCTTATGGCGGAGGCGGTAGAATCGTTATTCCCCGGCGCCAAATTTTGGGTTGGGCCGGCGATCGATACGGGCGGTTTCTATTACGATATGGATTTGGGTGGCCGGCAGGTCACCGAAGACGACTTGCGCAAGCTCGAGGTGAAAATGGCGGAGCTGACTAAAGAAGGCGAGGTATATCGCCGCAAGGAAATCAGCAAGGCCGAAGCGGTCAGATATTTTACCGAAAAAGGGGATGAATACAAGCTCGATCTGCTGGAGAACCTGCAGGATGGCCAGATAACGTTTTACACCCAGGGGAATTTCACTGACCTATGCCGCGGGCCGCATGTCCCGAACACCGGTTTTATCAAAGCGGTCAGGCTGACGAATATTGCCGGGGCCTATTGGAAAGGAGATGAGCGGAACAAGCAGTTGACCCGGGTTTATGGGGTATCGTTTCCGTCTCAGAAAGAACTGGACGAATATTTGCAGATGCTGGAGGAGGCAAAAAAGCGGGATCACCGGAAACTGGGCAAGGAATTGGGCATTTTTACCTTTGACGAGCAGGTGGGTCCGGGTTTGCCCTTGTGGATGCCCAATGGGGCCATCGTGATCGAGCAACTGGAGCGTCTGGCCAAGGAAACCGAGGAAAAAGCAGGATATAAGCGGGTAGTCACTCCAAATATCGCCAAGGAGAGCCTGTACATCACCAGCGGCCATCTGCCTTATTATCAGGACAGTATGTTTCCGCCGATGGAGCTGGAGGGGGAGAAATACTACCTGAAGGCGATGAACTGCCCCCATCATCACAAGATCTTTGCTGCGGAGCAGAAATCTTATAAAGACCTGCCTTATCGGTTGGCGGAATATGGGACCTGTTACCGGTATGAGCAGAGCGGGGAATTATTCGGGCTCATGCGGGTGCGGTGTCTGCACATGAACGACGCGCATATTTATTGCAGCAAGGACCAGTTCTATGACGAGTTCAGGGCCGTGAACGAGATGTACCTGAAGTATTTTTCGATCTTCGGGATCGACAGATATGTAATGCGGTTCAGCGTGCATGAGCCGTCAAAGCTGGGGAAGAAGTATATCGACGAACCGGAGTTATGGAAGGAGACTGAAGCCCTGGTTCGGGACGTGCTGATCCGGACGAATACGCCCTTTGTGGAGGTGCCGGATGAAGCGGCCTTTTATGGTCCCAAGATCGACGTGCAGATCTGGAGCGCGATCGGCCGGGAGTTTACATTGGCCACCAACCAGGTAGACTTCGCCCAGGGCAAGCGGTTCCAGCTGGAGTATGCCAGCAAGGACAACCATATGGAGACACCGCTGATCATCCACCGGGCGCCGTTGGGAACCCATGAGCGGTTCATCGGTTTCCTGCTGGAGCATTATGCGGGTAAATTTCCGGTCTGGCTGGCCCCGTTACAGGTGAAGATCCTGCCGATCACGGATAAGTCGTTGGAATATGCACAAAGTCTTTTAGGTATGCTGAAAAATGCAGATATTCGTGCAGAGGTAGATGACCGCAGCGAGAAAATAGGAAAGAAGATCCGGGATACCGAGCTGGCTAAAGTTCCTTACATGTTAGTGGTTGGAGAAAAGGAGATGAATGGCCGAAACGTGGCCGTCCGTCGGCAGGGGAAGGGTGATCTGGGTGTCAAAGGCATCGAAGAATTCATCGCCGAAGTGCGGCACGAGATCAAAGAACGCGTCCCTAATCCCTAAGGGCGTGAATAAATGAAAAAAAAATTTGCGGCCTCCGCAAGGGAGGGAGGCCGGACTTAAAAACTGTAAATGGCATTTCCACCGAGACCAAGGCCTCCAAGAGGCAATTTTAATCCAAGATTTAGAAAGGAACAACAGCAAGAGCATCGTACCAACCACATGATCAGGGTTCCGCAGGTGCGGCTGGTAGGCGACAATATCGAAGTAGGCGTATACCCGATACAGGAAGCCCTGAAGATGGCGCAGGAGCAGGCACTCGACCTGGTCGAGATCTCTCCGAATGCCGATCCCCCGGTCTGCAAGATCATCGATTACAATAAATTCCTTTACGAGAAGAAGCGCAAGGAAAAGGAGATGAAGGCGAAGAGCAAGGCTTCCGAAGTAAAGGAGATCCGGTTCACGCCGAATACGGATGACCATGATTTCGACTTCAAGGCCAAGCATGCCGAGAAATTCCTGAAGGAAGGGAATAAGGTAAAAGCCTACGTTCAGTTTAAGGGCCGGGCCATCCAGTTCAAGGAGCGGGGCGAGCTGCTGCTGCTGAAGTTTGCAGAGCGGCTCAATGATTCCGGGGTGCTGGAGGGTATGCCCAAGATGGAGGGCAAGCGGATGTTGGCCATATGGGCGCCCAAATCTCAGAAAAAGACCCCCAAGGATAAGGCTACTCCGTAAGCAGCCGGTTCAAAGACATTTAATGGGAAAAAAAAGCCGCAGTATTGCGGCTTTTTTCTTAGCTTTGCAGCCCCAAACGGCTCCATAAGTGGTCGCCAGAGCGATCCGCCAGTCGGGAATCAAGCAAAAAGCATTTAAGATGCCCAAGGTTAGAACGAATTCCAGTGCCAAGAAGCGGTT
>DASZJO010000076.1:0-19878 GCA_035948015.1 Puia sp. | reverse complement strand
CTTCGTTATTTAGACAATATAATTCAATCGTTTAGGAGTGGGAATCTGCCCTTTGAAGCTTAACTGGTCCATATTGACGGGCATCGCCCTGGTAGTAGCCCCGTTCTTCCCGGCAAACGGGCAGAACTATCCCGCCGACGGGCAGACCCCCGTTGCCCGCCACGGCCTGATCGACCTGCGCAACGAAAACCTCTTTGGTAAGTCGCTGACGCTTAACGGCGATTGGGGATTTTACTGGAATTCCCTGCTGCCGCCTGATAGGCTTTCTACTCCCCCACCCGCTTACGTTCCCTATCCCGTCCTCTGGAAAGATCTTACCGTAAATGGCCACGCCATTCCCACCACCGGCTGCGCCACCTATACGCTTACGGTGCTGCTTCCCGCAAGACGACCCCGCATCGGTCTCGAAGTCCCGGATGCATATTGCTCATATAAACTTTTTGTCAATGGTGTCCTCCAGGTCCAGGACGGCGTCCCGGCTACATCCCGCGAAAAAGCCACCCCCTTTTGGGCAACCAGGCATGTCGCCCTTCCGCCGGGCGAACCGGATACCCTCCAATTCGTGATGCAGATCGCCAACTTTTGGCATGCCCGCGGCGGCCCCTATAAGAATATCCTTCTCGGCGATAAAGACGTCCTGTTCCTGAAAAAGAACCGCGACGTCGCTTACGATTTTTTGATGGCTGGCTGTATGTTCATGGGCGGCCTGTTCTTTTTGGGCCTCTTCGTCTTTAGCAGCCACGACAAAACGATCCTCTACTTTTCCCTGTTTTGTATCGTTTTCAGCTACCGGATGGTCGGCACACAGCACTATGCCCTCCATTTACTATTCTCCAACCTCGACTGGTTCGTCACCATCCGCGTCGAATACCTTTCACTTTCCCTGGCCATGGCCTTCTTCTGCGCCTATACCCGTAAACTTTATCCCGACGATGTCATCCCATTTGTCACCAAGGCCCTCATCTGGCTCTGCCTCGCATATAGCCTGACGGTCCTGCTCTTGCCGACGCTGCTCTTCACCCGACTCCTGATCGGCTTCCTGAGCATGATGTTCTTTTGCATCGCGTATTCCATGTATGTCTTCCTGCGCGCGGCCCGGCGCCGGCGAAGCGGTTCGGTTTTCGCCCTCCTGAGCACCGGTGTGATGCTCTTCATCGGGACCATCATGAACCTGCACTATTTCGGGTTCATTTCCGACTGGCGGGCCGTCCTGTTCATTTCCTATATCACGTTCTTCTGGCTCCAGTCCCTCGCCCTCTCTCATCGCTTTGCCCATACTTTCCGCCAGGCTGCCTGGCTGGCCCAGCAAGGCCTTCGGACAAAATCCGAATTCCTCTCGACGATGTCCCATGAGATCCGGACACCGCTGAACGCGGTCATCGGAATGACCCACCTCATGTTGCGCAATAAACCCCGGTCAGATCAGAAGGAAGACCTCGGCGTGCTGCTGTTCTCGGCGAACAACCTTCTGTCGATCGTAAACAATATCCTCGACTATAACAAGATAGAAGAAGGCAAAATAGGCTTCGAGCATATCCCCATGGACCTTGCCGCCATCGCAAGGAATATCGTTGCCGGGCTTAAGAATGTCGCCGACGAACGCGGGATCATCCTGCGCGCCGAGATAGACCCGCGCCTGGATCATAAAGTCATAGGCGACCCGACCCGCACCAGCCAGGTCATCAATAATCTCGTTCACAACGCCGTAAAATTCACGAAGGTAGGCTCCGTTCGCTTATCTCTAACCGTTGAATCCGCCGATGAAGAGAAGATCACTGTGACCGTAAGAGTGGAAGACACCGGCATCGGCATCCCGGCGGATAAACATGGAGTGATCTTCGACCGCTTCACGCAGGCCGATTCTTCCACCTCCCGGAGCTACGGCGGCACCGGCCTGGGACTCGCGATCACCAAAAAAATCCTTTCGCTGCAGAATATCACCCTTAACCTGCAGAGCGAACCCGGTAAAGGCTCGACTTTTTATTATACCCAGACATTCACCACTACCAACGAACCGGCCGGCGAAGGACCCGATCAGTTGCCGGCTGCCGATACCAAACAACTCCTTCGCGGAATTCATATCCTGCTGGTGGAAGACAACCCGCTTAACGTCCTTGTAGCCCAGACCATGCTGGAGAATAACGGCGCCAAAGTGGATGTGGCCGTCAACGGCGCGGAAGCCCTCGAAAAACTGGATGCCCGGTTCCACCAGCTGATCCTGATGGACCTCCATATGCCGGTCATGGATGGCTACGAAGCTACCGTGCTGCTTCGCAAACGGGGCGAAACACTCCCCATCATTGCTCTGACTGCAAGCACCCCCAAAGAGGTCGAAAGCGATGCCTTCGCCGCGGGACTTAATGACGTGGTCGTGAAACCATTCAGCCCCGACGAGCTCTACCGCGTGATCCTGCAATACGTACAGCCCGCTTCCCCTTCATGAGGATACTTTTATCCGCCGGATCCAGCCGGATCGGCGGAATACCCGGAACGACGCTGATCACCAACCCCGCCAGCACGAGCAAAATGGGGTAAGAAATCCGCAGTCCGTCAGCATATTCCTATTATACCATTAATTGGCATAGTTTTTCCCTTCACTCATAAAAGCCCTCAACATGAAAAATCTCAGCACGGCATTCCTGCTATTGCTGATGGCCTGCCAGAACGCCGGCAACAGCAACGCTAACCAGTCGGACACCCCAACCACTACTACCGCCGCCACCCTGGTACCAAAGACCCCCGACACCACCACCCTCGCTGGCCGATGGTACCTCCAGCCGGTCCTGCCCTCCGATACTGCAGCCGGGAAAATACCCTGGCTGGACCTAAACCCCGGCCTTTCACGCTTCGCCGGCAACAGCGGCTGCAATTCCATGCATGGAAAATTTTATTTTAGCAAAACAGACAGCAGCCTCTCCTTTAATGATAAGATCGCCATTTCCAGGATGAATTGCCCCGGCTACAATGAGCCCACATTCCTGAAAAGCCTTAAGAGTACTATGCGTTACAAACTCCGCAACGGCACTCTCACCCTCATTGGTGAGGACCACGCCGAGTTGTCCCATTGGACACGAACCCCTGCAACCCCCCCAAAAGTCCTGAAGACCTGACCGGATAGCCATATCCACAATTAATACACAAACCCCTGTGGCTACGGTAAGATAACAGAATATTCACATTGTGGTAATATAATTGGAAGAACTTTCGGCCAAATCATTGACATGTCAACAACAATCTTAGCGGATCTGACAAGGGAACTCCTGAACAGCGGGGTCTTCAGCCATCTTCCGGATGACGAGATCGGCCGCCTGCACTGGATGATCCTGCGCGTCCGGTTGGATGAGGAACTGCCGCTCCAACCCTTGCTGACCTACTGGTATCGGGGAGACTATTACAGTTCCAACGCTTCTCCCCGCCTGCTGCAGCAGTGTAACGAATTCCTGCAGCGAATGGGTCAGCCCCTCATCGACGTTTACGGAGAAGAGTTCTACGAAGCCTGAGGACCCCGGTAATAAGACCCGGGATCTTCCAAGACTTTTTTCCACTGGCGCTGATGACTTTCCTGCCACTTCTTATCCGGGTGAACACCCCAATTCACTCGCTTCAAGGCCTCTCTCACAAATTCCCTCTGCTCCGGATGAACGAATAAAGGATGCCGGTAATGCCATTCCGGATCCGCAGTCACCGCCTTCCAGAACGCCTCCCAGCTGACATACCAGGTATCGAAAACCTCTACCTCGCCCGTGACGGCATCCGCGATACTGTAGTTATAAAGAAACGATATCTCCCCGCCAGGCTCCGCCACCCGGTAAAGGCTACCCCCGCTGTCTTCGGCGCTGATATCGAAATAGAGTTCCTTCGGCATGAAAAAAATGGTATTTTCGAGCAAATCAAATCGATATGGCACTCATCCCCAATAATAAGAAGAAAAAAGACGGCAAAGGCCTCCCCGGCCCCAAAAGCAATATTCCAGGCTTTCCCGCAGGGAAAGGCAAGACAAATACCAAAGCTGCAAGCAAGAACACCCGGATGCCCGGCAACGCTCAACGCGGCTCATAGCCTTTCTTTTTCTGCTCCTCCCGCTGCCTGTTTCCTTCCTCCCGGGCCGACCCCTCATCCGGAAAGGTCGTGAGTGAGATTTGCCCCTTGCTGCCCGACCTTCCCCGCCGAATGACCAGCTGTCGGCCATCCGTCGCTACCTCCCAGAACTTCTCACCACCCTCATCTGCAAGGACCAATCGTCGGAAGGCAAGATGATCGTACGTCCGCGGCTCCGTCGTCCCGACCCCACTACCACCCGCCTCGCCCGCCGACTTGGCCGCCGAATCTCCGGCGAAGGCGAAAGCCCCGGCGAAGGCGGACCCTTCCGCGGCCCCAATCCCTCCAACCGCTTCATTCCCTCCAATCCCCGCCCCCGCGGCCACCCCGCTCCCCCTGTCCCCCTCCGACCCAAGCGCCCTCCACACCTGCTCCATCACCTTCTGCGGCTGATGCAGCCAGTCCTTTGCGTATACCGGCAACACCTTCCAGCCAAAACTCCTCAAAATAGCGGGTCGCTGATAATATTGCTCGATCAAATTGCTGTTCCGGTAATGCAGCTCGTCATCGATCAGGATAGCAAGCGAATAGTGCGCGTCCTCCGGACGACGCTTGACTGCTAATGAACACTTGAAACCCGATTGCCCCACCTGCTCGGCTACCTCATAACCCCGCGCCGCGAGCTGCTCCCGGAGCTGTTGCCTGACAATCGTAGGCGCTCCGGCCCTCATTCTTTCCCCCACCCGCGGCGCCAATCCATCCAATATCGCCCGCGCCGCCCCCATCTTCCCCTCACTCACGGCCTCCGCATATTGCAGGAACCGCCGCAGATAATTCGCTCCTTCATTATATTGATTCGTGATGTTTTCATACCGGATGCTTGTCACCACCGCCATATGCATTCGGGCCCGGCTGAACAACACATTGAGCCGCTTTTCACCTCCCCGCTTATTGACCGGCCCGAAATTCATGATCATCCTGCCTTCGGCATCCGGGCCGTAACATACGCTCATTATTATGATGTCCCGTTCATCACCCTGGATGTTCTCGAGATTCTTTACGATCAACCCCGTGAACTGATCGTTTTCTGTCCGGTTGTAAGCCTCCTCCAGCTGCTGCGCGAATCCAATATCCTCCGCTGCCAGCCCCTCCAATGCCTCCTCGATCGCATGTTGCTGCTCCTGGCTGAAGGCGACAACGCCAATACTTTCTTTGGTGCCGCGGCCTAACAGCTCCTTTATCAGCCGGGCGATATACCTTGCTTCCATCACATTGCTGCGCTTGTCATATACGCTCCTTGTCAACAAATGGTAACTGATACTGCGATCGAAAAGACAATCCGCACTCCCTGTCGCCTCCTCCGGCGCCGCTATACGGAGGGGCTCTTTCTCCCGGTGATGTACCGACTTGTCCGGGATCGTAAGAAGCTCGCCCTCATAAAATGCATGATTGCTGTAACTGATGAGAGTTTCATAGTGACTCCGGTAATGCCAGCTTAGCAGGCTGCTCTCCAGCTTTCGCGTCCCCTGCGCCAGGAGGCTGTCTGCATCGTCGCTTAACCATTCGTCGTCCTCGGATTCGTCATCAGGCTGGTCAAGGTCATCCGGATCATTGTCCTTTGCCACAGCGCTGAAGAAGTCGGTTGGCGGCATCTGCTTTTCATCCCCCACGACGATGGTCTGTCTGGATCGGTATAACGATGGCACCCCCTCTTCCAGCGTGATCTGGCTGGCCTCATCAAAGATCACGACATCGAAATGATCCACATCCAGCGGCAGGCTGTCGCTTACACTGTAAGGGCTCATCAGCCATACCGGCTTGAGGTCCCGCAAGACCACCCCGCTTTCTTTGGCCGAAAGCTCGCGGATGCTCTTATATCGCATGCTCTTGCCGAATTCGTTTTCCAGTATCTTCCTCCCCTCCATATAGGTCCTTTTGAATTTCTTCTGATCCTCATTCAGCTGGCTGGCTGGCTTTCCCGACAGGTCCAGCTGCTGTGCGAACCGCTGCCGCACAAAGGCCCGGATCGTATCGGCATTCACCACCTGCAAAGATTTATACCCTTCACCAAGCTGCTGCACCGCCTTTTCCAGCGCCGCCTGATCCATACCCGAAAACTGCCGGTTTTCCTGATAGATCTCCTGTAAAGTCTTCCGGATAGCTGCCCCTTCCGCCTGGAGCCTCCGCAGCGGCAGGTTACGAAGGGTCTTTTTCACGGCAGCGGAGAGGCCGCTAAACGCCCTTAACGTCGGTAGCCATTCCCCAAGCCCGTCTGCATTGAGCTGCAAGGTCATTAATGCGTCGCGGATCCCGGAAATCGACCCCTCCGGCGACTCCTGCCAGCACCGCTGTAGATAGGTCTCCAGCCTGCTTAACGGCGAATGCAATAAATTCAGCCCAATCACCAGCTCCGTAGCCCGGGCATGCGCGAGCAGGTAATCAAGCTCGGGATGTCCCTTTTTATGCTGAAGCAGGTCGATGCTTCGCCAGGCCGTGTCGATATTATCCAGCTGATACGCATCCTGCAGCCGTTGCCGCGCCTGCGCGACCGCTGCCGCTGCAACATATTCGGCCTTGAGATTTTCCAGAACCGACACGATGGTCGGACGAACGGTATGCCGGCTCAGATCATATCGCTGCCGGACCTGCTGCATCAACTTGCGCCACGCACTATTCAATCCGCTAAGGAACCGGCCTTCGTGACGGACTGCCAACGCCAGTGCCGCTTCCAGATCCTGCGCTTCTATCCGGTCCCGCCAATGAACATTCCGTTCGGCCGCCTGTTGCAGCGTCTCTTGCAACCTTTTGTATTCCTTTATCTGCCTCCCGAGCTCCCTCGCCTCCGCCCGATCCGGATCAGCTACAGCCAGATGACCCACCCGCGCCAACGGATACAGTAACACCGCAAATTGTACAAGCTGCCTGAGCCGGTCCGGGTCCTCCGCCATGGCAGGCTCCAGCCCGCAACGCTGCAACAATTGCTCGACCTCCGTCAGCGCCGCCAACGCTTGCTGCAACGCTTCCGCCAGATCCCGGTGCGGAGTGGCAGAACTGAACAACGCCTCCCTCAACCGGCTGAAAGGATGCGTGGCGAATACCGGATCCGACCCCGTTTCATCGAGCATGCCCTCCAACTCGGCCAACACAGGCCCCGCATCCTGCCACTCCCGATATGACGGCAGCATCTCCTCTTCACCCGGTGTTAAAGGGGCTAGCTCCGGCCGCAGAACGATCAACCGCTCGATCAACTGCCGCGTTCCAACTCCGGCATCGTTGCTCGCTGCCAGACTGACCTCATGGAAACCCCGAAGGAGATCGAGCTGCCCGTTCATCCGGTCGACTAACGCCTGCCGCCGCGATCGCAGCAACACCAGGTCCATCTTATTCCTCGCGAATTCCTCGTAAGTCCCCTTGAGATTTCGGATGAATTCCCTTTTGTCACCCTGGCTGTCATGAATATAACAGCATAGCTCCTCCAACCCGACCTGCTTTAAGCGGTGATAGACCACATCCAACGCTGCCCTTTTCTCACAAACGAATAATATATTCTTCCCCCTTGCCACAAAGTCTGCGATGAGATTGGTAATGGTCTGACTCTTTCCCGTCCCGGGCGGCCCCTGGATAATAAAACTATACCCTGCACGGCTTTGAAGGATAGCCCTCGTCTGCGCCGGATCGGCGGCGATCACATGGTACCAGTCGTCCGGCCGGTTCAAATTGAAGACATGCTCCGGAAAGACCCTGGGCTGTTCGTCAAAGAATGCATCGAAAACATGATGTTGCAGTTGCTGATCGATCACCAGGTTGTAATCCCTCACCAGGCTCATTTTCTTGTAGTGAAAATTGCCCAGCACCATATGACAGACATCGAAGTCCCAGCTATATGGATTCGACTCGCTTTCCGCCAGCGAATACAGCTCGCGCTGGCGTGTATCCGTCTCCGCCAGATACTGCGGTCGGCCGCGAACCTCCGGATCAACAAGAAATTCCAGCTGACTCGGCTTTGGTTCTATCCGGTGGCGGAACAACGCCAGCCCCAAAGGATGATAGTTCTCAGGATCATAGCTGTAAGGGATCGAGTATATACCACCCCGCTCTGCCTGCCGCCGCAACCGCTTGCGATAGTTGCTCACCGTTTGCCGGGCCTCACTGTGGATAAGCCGGATGCGCGGTTTATCTATATAGTGGAGCACAATCCCCTGATTCGCCTCTTCCACCTGTGCCCGCACAATCTGATAGAACTGTTCGGGGCTCATCTCATCCAGATCGATGAAATCCGGCAGCCGGATGCCATACAGAAGGGAAAGCTGGCTGGACAGGATCGGATTGACCTCGGCCACATTGTCGAGGACCTTGAGCACATAGTGGTCCTCTTTTACCTTCTTATTTTTTTTCAACGACACCGGCAATAACAGCAAAGGCGTCTGGATCCGTTCGTTTGCCGTTTCTTTAAGATTGTGCCAGTTCAGGAAGGCGATCACGAGCTTGAGCTGACTGAATCCATACTCCTGGATATCCCGCTGAGCCTCCACCCTCACCCGGTCCAGTGAGGAGGGCAGATAACCATGGTCTTCGAACCGGAGGTATTTGTTCAGCACAATCTCCTGCATTCCGGTGATCTTCTCCGCCAGCTCCCCGTTCCACGTGAAGAGCAGCTCGGGCCGGATACTTTGATAGTGGAGGACGATCGGCACGCTGCTGACCGTCAGATTTACGAATCGCATATTCGGCTTGAAATATAAAAGCCGGTTCCTTCGGGTCGTATCGAAAAGCCGGTTGCGCAGCCTATTCAGGATAAAGGCATCCCGCTCCCTGAGCTCCTTATGGACCCAACCCGCTATCTGGCTTAAGTCGACCTGCTTTTCAGGATCATAGTCGCGGTAATGCTCCAGCCGCCGGATCACATCATATAGATCCTGTGAGCGCCGGCTCCGGTCCAGCTCGGTCATTTCCGTGATCAGCCGCCCCAACGTTGGATGGACCCGGGACTGGTAGTGCGACGGATTCGTGCGTACCCGGGCAAACTCCTTCAAGTCCTCCGGATCATACAAGTCCAGCCCCAGGGCCATGCTGCCGAGCATGAGCCCCAGGCAAAAGATATCCGTCAGCGGATCATGATGATCGAAATACAGCTCATAGCAGCGGTAACCGCGGATGTAGGCAGGATGCGAAGGCGGCGTCCCGTCATCGGGATGCACCTGTACATTTTCCGACTTCGTGAACCCCTCCCCTACATCGGTCCGAAGCCGGATCTTGCCGACGACCTCAAACGATCGCGAAGTAGTCCGCGGGAATAGAGCTTCGATACGATACAACGCCGCCGTTGGCGAATGCGCAAGCGTCTCATCCATATCCAGGCAAATCCCGCCGTCACCCGCCATCCCGCCGCCCCCGGCCTCCGTCCCACTGCCCTCCGCCGCACCATTTACAAATGCCGCATTGACCTTGTCGAATGGCGCCACCAACCCCGCTTCATGAAAGCCGAGCACCTTCCGGAAGAGCGGAAGCACAAAGGCGATCGCGTCATCAGTGGAATAATCACCCTGGTCAAAAGCACCGGGTAGAAAGGCTTCGAAGCTGATCCGGCTTGTTTCCATAAATTGAATTTCGACAAAAAATTGCTCCCGGTTTAGGCCTCGCTAATTTCCATACTGCGCATTTTCCCGCACATATTCGGCGTACGCTTTCCGCAGCTTTTCTTTTTGCTGCTGCCACTTCTTATCGTTCAGTTGCAATTCTTTCCTGCAGATCGTATCATACTCGTCCGCCAATTTCATCTCTCCTGCAAATTCCAACGCCCGCCCCGCCGGCATCTCCTCGAGTGACGGATCGGCTAGCGCAAAATCCAGCAGCACATAACCGAAATAAGTCCGGATCTCAGGATGCATCCCGCCAATCTCCGCAGCCAGCTGCTCCGCCGGCCTGCCCGCCCGCGTTTCCGCCCGCGGAAAATACTGCTGCCGTAATCCCATGATCAGCTCCGTTCGCAACCACTCCGGCCGAAGAAAGGATTCCAGAAAATCATAAGTGAGATCATTCAGCGCTTGCTGAACAAAAAGGTCCAGCCGGTCAAGACCGGCCGCCCCTTCGATCATCCCCGAGATCGCGGCCGCAGCGCCTTCACCCTGCAAATGATACAAATGAAGCGCCCGTGTCCGGATAAAGGTCTCCGGATGCGTCGGCCTCGCTGACGTCGTCCCCGGCTCGGCGCTAAAGATGGTCTCGGCCTGCCTGATATAACTCTCTACGCTCACCGTCGTTAACCCGGTCGCCAGCTTTAGCAACATGCTGATAACCGCCGCCGCATCTCCCATTACCGCATATGCGCATCGATCGCAATATATCTCGGTGTACAGTGAAAAGCGCCTCGCGGTCTCCAGGTATACAGTATCGCTTTGCTCATTATTGGCCATCGATGTTATGATGCGGTCTGCGATCTCTAACTCGCCGTTCTGCAATTGGTACAACCGGACATGCGCCAGCTCGTGCGCGATCACCGCCAACAATTCCTGTTCATCCAACTTTTCCAAAACCGGACCCATCAATACGAGATGCGCCTCCTGGTTGAGATAGATGATGCTGGCATTCAATTCATTTGCGGAAGCGCCGGCGGCCTGATAAGCCATCACCGGAACATCCGTCAACGCCATGACCTCCCGGATGTGGTCGATCTTCCCGAATAGACCCGGTTCCCCCTCTCTGCTGAATTGATAGGTATTCTTTAACAGATCGGTCTGGAAAGCAGCCAATTGCTCATCCCGGGTGCGGGCAGCGGCAAAGAACTCCCAGGTGGAATCATGATTGCGGAAATAGTCGCGGACCTTTAGATGATAAGGGAATGCCTCGGGTAGCATAGACCCGTAAATCTAATCAACTTCTCCCATTCGTACACGTCTTTGAACGTTAAATATGTGCAGGAAATACGCACCCAGAAATTTAGCATATTTCCTGCAAACCGCTAATGTCTGACCTATCGGTCGTTTCGGCCGGAGGCCGAAATTGACTTTGATTTAACTACCTTCGCAACATGCGTGACTATCTAAGCGAATTGAATGAACCGCAACGTGATGCAGTATTGCATATGGACGGCCCGATCATGATCGTAGCAGGCGCCGGGAGCGGAAAGACTAAGGTGCTGACCACCCGTATCGCCCATTTACTGTCCCAGGGAGTCAGCGCATTCAATATCCTGGCCCTTACCTTTACCAATAAGGCGGCGAAGGAAATGAAAGATCGCGTAGAGAAGATCCTCGGCAACAACGACGCCCGTAACCTCTATATCGGCACCTTTCACAGCGTTTTTGCCCGCATCCTCCGCGGCGAAGCCCACCACCTCGGATATGACCGCAACTTTACCATCTACGACACGGACGATGCGAAGAGCGTCCTGAAGACCGTTATCAACGAACTGAACCTCGATGATAAACACTATAAGCCCAATACCGTATATAACCGTATCTCCTCGGCCAAGAACGCCCTCGTCGGACCTGCCGAATATGCCAACGACTACGCCATTCAACAGGAAGATATCCGCAGCAACCGGCCGGCCATCGCTCAGATCTACGACGCCTATGCAAAACGATGTTTCAAGAACGGCGCAATGGATTTCGACGACCTTTTGATCAAGTTCTATGAGCTGCTGAAACACTTTCCCGAAAGCCTTCATAAATTCCAGCATAAATTCAAATACATCCTGATCGACGAATACCAGGATACTAACCCCGCGCAATACGAGATCATCAAGCTTCTCGGCGCTGCTCACGAAAATGTCTGCGTGGTCGGGGACGATGCCCAAAGCATCTATAGCTTCCGCGGCGCGACGATCGAGAACATCCTCCAGTTCCAGAAGGACTACGATGACGTGAAGGTGGTTAAGCTTGAACAGAACTACCGAAGCACCCAGAGCATCCTCAACGTCGCCAACGAAGTGATCCGGAACAACAAAGGCCAGATCCCAAAGAACCTTTGGACGGAAAACGCGACCGGGGAAAAGATCCGGCTGGTAAGGCTGATGACCGATAACGAGGAAGGTAAATATGTGGCAGATACCATTCAGGAACAACGGCTGCGCAACCACTACAACAACCGGGACTTCGCCATCCTCTACCGGACCAACGCCCAAAGCCGCGCCTTCGAAGAAAGCCTGCGCCGCATGGGCATCCCCTACACGATATATGGCAGCATCAGCTTCTATGCGCGAAAGGAGATCAAGGACTTTTTAGCCTACCTCCGAATAATTGTCAATCCCCGCGACGAAGAGGCCCTCAAACGGATCATCAATTACCCGACCCGTGGCATTGGCAAAACCTCTATCGACCGGGCAGTACTGGCCGCCAACAAACACAGCATCTCCATGTGGGAAGTGCTGGAACGCGCAGCCGAATTCGGCTTTAAGGCTGGCACCCTTGAAGCCATAGATAATTTTGTACTGATGATCCGCAGTTTTGCGAGCATGCTTGCTACCAAAAATGCCTATGACGTCGCCCAACATGTCGGCAAACAGACCAACCTCGTTAAGGAACTGTTTAATGATAAATCCGCCGAAGGCGTCGCCCACTATGAGAATATCCAGGAATTGCTCAACTCTATAAAAGAATTCACTGAAATGCCCGACGAGGACGGCGTCCTCGAAACAGAAACCAAGAACCTGGGTAACTACCTTCAACAAATTACGTTGCTCACTGACGCCGATGAGAAAGACCCCAATGCCGATACCGTAAAGCTGATGAGCATCCACGCAGCGAAAGGCCTCGAGTTCTCCTGCGTCTTCGCAGCAGGCCTCGAAGAAACGCTGTTTCCCAATGCCATGGCCATCAATACCCGGGAGGAACTGGAGGAAGAAAGACGGCTCTTCTATGTGGTGATCACCCGCGCGAAACAAAAGCTTTGGATCACGTACGCCAACACCCGCTACCGCTTTGGCAACCTTGTCCAGAACGAACCCAGCCGCTTCATCGACGAGATCCCCACCGAATACCTTGACCGCAGTTTTGCCGGCGGCGGCGTCCGCAACCAGGGCCAGGGTTTCTCAGGTCCATCCGGCTCCGCTTACGATCGGCTCCACGGCGGCAGGTTTGGAAACTCCAATCCGTCCTCCAACCCAACCGGGGCCTCCTACCAAACGCCTAAACCCTCCTACGTCCCGCCAAAACCCGCTGCAAAAACCATCGAGCACCAGCCAAGCCCGGATTTTGTCCCCAGCGATACCTCCAACCTGCAAGTCGGACAAAAGGTGGAACACCAGAGATTCGGATTCGGCGAAGTCACCTCCATGGAAGGCAATATCCAAAATCTTGTCGCCACCGTTAAATTCGAACACAACGGGGAGAAAAAGATTATGTTAAATTATGCCAAATTGCGAATCGTACCAGCGCAGTAATATTGCAGTTTGAAACGCGCCCCCCTCTCCTCCGTGGAATTTTTCTCATGGTGGGAAAAAATGTTGAACTTAAATGCCTGCGCCGGAAAAAAAGCCTTGTAAGGGCATGCGCGGGGACGATTGCAGTTATTGATATTGATAAATGTTTGCTATCTTTTACGCATGACCGAAATGTACAAAGTACAGCCCGCCGGATTGTATTTTGTAACCCTGACCGTCGTCGGCGGGATCGACGTTTTTACCCGCTTTGAATACTGTGATCTGTTAGTGGATAACCTGAACTACTGTATAGATAACAAGCGGTTAAGGGTATACGAATATGCAATACTCCCGAGCCAGTTATATATGATAGCCGACGTGGAAGCAGGAAAGGGGAATTTGCCGAAAATACTCCGCGATCTGAAAAGCATCTCAGCCAAACAATTGCTCCGGGCTATATCCGAACACCCCGATGAGACCCGCAAGGAATGGCTGATGCGACAATTCCAGTTCTTCGCTAATCGCTATCAGCATGATTCCGAACATCATTTCTGGCAATTTGGTAATCAACCTGTCGACATTGAAAAAATCGTCAAGAAAGACAAACCCGTTCCATCCCCGATCGACAAACTCCTCCAGGCCCGATGGGTCGATGACCCCGCTCACTATATATACTGTAGCGCATGGCCTCACCAACGCGTAAAGCTCGCCATAAAGGAGGGTGTCCTCGACTTTACGAAAAAATAAAACCCGCCAACCAAACGAAAGGCGCAGGATTTTTGTATATTTAAGGTAATCCCCTCCCATCCATCCCCGTCACGGCCCCATCCCAGGATTAATTTATTCATTTAAACAAGTGAGTATGTTGTCAAATGAAAAGCCGAT
Source organism: Puia sp. (assembly GCA_035948015.1). Classification (GTDB taxonomy): domain Bacteria; phylum Bacteroidota; class Bacteroidia; order Chitinophagales; family Chitinophagaceae; genus Puia. Next base: position 5,597 of record DASZJO010000076.1, on the reverse strand, counting down.
TCTCCCGCTTGACTCTTGTTATTTCTTGACACTCAACATAGTAGACAAGATTGATTTGTTCACACGGCCCGCTTATAAACAGGTCATCGCCGATTCCCTTAACCACTTCACCCAGAGCCAGGGCCTTCAACTTTATGCCTGGTGCCTCATGAGCAGCCATCTCCACCTCGTCCTCCGGGCAAAGGACGGAACCGCACCCGCTTATTTCGAACGGGACTTTAAGAAATATACCACCCCTGCACTCCTGAAAACCATTGAAATGGAAATGGACTTTCGCCGGGAATGGATGCTTCAGCGCTTCGAAGAATCCGGCAAATCCCTCCGGCGACTGGAGAAATATCAGCTTTGGCAAAACTGCAGCAGCCCCCTCCGGATCGGTAACGACCAGCCTCGCCTTCTGATGGACCGGATCATCCATGCCCATGAGAACCCGGTTCGCGAAGGGATCGTCGACCAGCCCGAATCCTACCTCTTCAGCTCCGCACGTGACTACGCTGGCATTCGCGGTTTTGTAGCCGTCAAAGTGGTCCAGCCTCAGCCCATGTTTGCCGCGAAACGGCTGTCTGCGAACTAATGTCTCCCAATTGTAATATTTTCGCCCTTTCAGCGACAAAAGCCTAAAAAGGCTCAAAATCCCCCGCGCTCTTGCAGGACCCCGCCATACAGGAAGCCTTCATCAGGCTGGTGAGCGAACACCGCGGCATGCTCTATAAAGTATGCCGGTTGTATTGTTTTACCGAAGCCGACCGCCAGGACCTTTTCCAGGAGATCGTCTTCCAACTCTGGCGCTCATATCCCTCCTTCCGCGGCGAGGCAAGGATAAGCACCTGGCTATACCGGATCGCCCTGAACACGGCCATCTCCGGCCTTCGTAAAAAACAAAGCCTTATCAGGACCGTCGACCCTGAACGGCTGCCCACGGAACTGCAGGATATTCAGTATTCCGCGGAAAAAGAAGAACAGGTCAGGCTGCTGTACACAGCCATCGAACAATTGTCAGAAGTGGAAAGGGCCCTGACCATGCTGTATCTCGAAGATAGGTCCTACCAGGAAATGGAAGAGATCCTGGGGATCTCCCAAAATAACCTCCGGGTCAAAATGAATCGCATCCGGGAAAAACTACGTAAGATCACCCAAGCAGACGTTTATGGAATTAGAAAGTCTTAAATACATCTGGCATTCTTTAGAAGCCCCGCCGGCTTTGGAACAGGATCGTGAGGCCTTGCTGGACCTGCTGCACAGGAAGTCGCAGGCGCCCGTGACCCGGATGCGCCGCAACCTGATAGGGGAGGGGATACTTCTCCTGATCGCCTATACCCCGGCTACCCTCATCTTCCTGCTCGGGTTCGGAGGCCGACTCGCCGCGATCTCCTGGCTGTATATCATTCTCGCCGCCTTCTTTTTTGCCTACTATTACAGCAAATACCGGCTGCTGAATAAGATGCAATGCCCTACCTGCCAGCTGAGATCAAACCTGGCCAGGCAAGTCGACATGCTGAGAAAATATACCCGTTTCTATCTGCTGGCCGGGACAGGAATGATCCCCCTGACCTATATTCTCGCCTATATTATCATTCGATGGAAAATGCCCTCCGCCACATCGGCGATCTATCAGCGCCTGCACCCGACATCCTTCTGGGCCAGCCCCATCCTCTGGCTGACCCTGCTGATCCCGATAACCGCAGGCATGTATTTTCTGAACTCCTCCTATATCAACCGCCTTTATGGCCGCCATATCAAAAAATTACAGGAATTGCTTCGCGAATTGGACTCGGAGTGAGTAATTTACCGGCAAAACAACCTCCATGTATAGAAGCCTCCTGACCCCACTCCTTCTGCTTTCCATGACCCTATCCGCTTCCGCACAATCCACCGCCACCACCCGGCCGGCCTCCACCGCCCAGCCCTCAAAAGACGAAGCGGCTATCCGCCAGCTTATGGCGGCCCAGGTGGATGCCTGGAATAAAGGCAATCTCGACGCCTTCATGAAAGGTTACTGGAACAACGACTCTCTTATCTTTATCGGAAAATCCGGGCCGAGCTACGGCTACCACCAGGCACTCGCGAACTATAAAAAAAATTACAACGGCCCCGACCAGATGGGTAAACTTTTCTTTGACCTGCTGAAAGTCAAAAGACTGTCCGGCGATTATTACTTTGTGATCGGGAAATGGTTCCTCAAAAGAAAGGTGGGCGACATTGGCGGTATCTATACCTTGCTCTTCCACAAGATCAACGGCCAATGGCGAATCGTCGTCGATCATACCAGTTGATCATCCATGCGGGAATCGCTTTTTCCATGTCCGCCGCAAAAACCATGCGTACAAGACACCAGTCCCCACAAAAAAGATGTAAAACAAAATATTCCAGACATCCGGCCGGTCGTAGATCGGCAGTAGATCAAAGTAGATCCCCAATGTCATATTGACAAACAGCCACAATATTCCCAACAAGACGGAAAAGAGAACCCGTCTTAGAAAACCCTTCACTTCCGGCTCCATTGGCATACGCGACTGATCAATTTATCAGCAATTTCCTGAATTCGGTCGAATCCCCGCTAAAAACATCGAAATCGACCCGCGTGACGATCCCATTTACGCGACCCGCTTCACTATGCTGCCAAAAAGCCCAGTCCCGGGAGATATTGGGCCGCTGCTTTTGAAGATAGTGCGCCACCCATAACGGGTACCCATCGAATTCATCCTTCAGATAGAGCTTGTAGAAATCCACATTGGTATAGACGATCGGGATCACATGATAATAATCCTGCACCGTCTGAAGCCATTCCCTTGCCCGCTGCCGCAACTTGTCGGGCGGTACCCCGTAAGTCTGCTCGATATCCAGCACCGGCGGCAGATCGCCGGTCCCAAGCTCGACGGAATTGATGAAATTCTCCGCCTGCGCTTTTCCGCTCTTGGTCGCCAGGAAAAAATGATACGCACCCCTCGATATCCCTGCGTCCCGCGATTTCTTCCAATTCCGCCTGAAGAAACCGTCCTCATTGTCCAACCCTTCCGTCGCCTTGATAAAGGCAAAACTCATCTGCACATCCCCCACCCGCATCCCCTTCACCATCCCCCAATCGATATAGTCCTGATATTTGGAGACATCGATCCCATGAATCGGGTAATTGACCGGGATCTCAATGCCGAATGCCGCATAGTTCATAAAATGCGCCCTTCTCTCCATGAGAAAAATATAGCCGATATACCCTATCACGATCGCTACCGATCCCCCCAGCAATAATAATACTATCTTCCAGACTCTATTTTTCCTTGCTTTACGTACCATCGCATACAAACATAAATAGTATTTTTATATTTCCATGCCCGAGTTTAACCGCAACGATACGATCAACTTTCTGTCCAAGCTTACCATCCGGCGTCTCTGGAACGGGGTAAAGGTGTTGACCAGCTATTACCTCAGCAAATGGACGAAACGGGCAATCCAATGGGGCTACCCCATATCCTTGTCCTTCGAACCTACCACCTCTTGCAACCTCCGCTGCCCGGAATGCCCAAGCGGACTGCGCGCATTCACCCGCCCCACGGGCATGCTGCGCGCCGATTTCTTTCGCGAGACGATTGACCAGCTTTCGGCCGAACTGCTTTACCTGGTATTCTATTTCCAGGGCGAACCTTACCTGAACCCCGCCTTCCTCGATATGGTCACCTACGCCTCCTCAAAAGGCATCTACACCTCTACCTCCACCAACGCTCACTACCTCAACGATCAGAACGCCAGGCGGACAGTGGAGAGCGGCCTCGACCGCCTTATCATCTCGATCGACGGAACGACCCAGGACGTCTACGAACAATACCGCGTCGGCGGTCGCCTGGATAAAGTTCTCGATGGCGCCCGCAATATCGTCCGGTGGAAGAAGGAACTGAAAAGCAAAACCCCCTTCGTCTTTTTCCAGTTCCTCGTCGTGCGGCCAAACGAACACCAGCTCGACGACATCCGCCGCCTCGCCGCGGAGACGGGCGTAGACGAGGTCCGCTTCAAGACTGCCCAGGTCTATGACTACCGGAAGGATCCCAATGGGCTGATCCCCGCCCAATCCAAATATAGCCGCTACCGCCGCTTGCCCAATGGCGACTACACCCCGAAGAATAAGCTCGATAACCATTGCTGGCGCCTCTGGCATGCCACCGTCATCACCTGGGATGGCCTCGTGGTGCCCTGCTGCTTCGATAAGGATGCACAACATCCGCTCGGCGACCTCAAAGGCCGCCCTTTTAAAGAGGTCTGGCATAACCCCCAATACCTCCAGTTCCGCCGCCAGGTGCTCCAAAGCCGAAAGAATATCGATATTTGCGCCAATTGCAGCGAGGGTGCCAAAGTCTGGCAAGATTGATCACAACAATTTAACAAAACAATATGCCGATCTCTTCGTCTATAGCTGCCCGTTTGCAGCTCCAGCACCTGACCATCCGGGAACTTTCTGCCGGGCTGCCCGACAACCTACTCCGTCAACCGGTAAATCCCGGCAAGTGGAGCGCCCATGCAAACATCGCCCACCTCGCCGCCTATCAACCCGTCTTCATCGACCGCCTGCAACGAATATCACATGAAGCTTCTCCTGCATTCGGCCGCTATCTCGCCGAAGAAGACCCGCTATTTCCCGGCTATCTCGACCGCTCCACGACATCATTGCTCGAACAGATCGATAGCGACCGGTCCCGCATCCTTTCTTACCTGCAGGACGGCGCCGAAGCCCTCCTGGCTAAAACAGCCACGCATCCACGATTCGGCCTGTTGACCACAACGGACTGGATAGAGTTCTTTTTGCTCCATGAAGCTCATCATCTCTATACCCTTTACGCTCTGGTCCACCTGCCCACCGCACCGAAATCATCCGGCTAACTCCCGCCCGCCGCACGCGCACCCGCACCCGCCGCCCCCGCACCCGCCGCCCCATTTGATAATTTCTGTAATTTTAAGCATGGCACTTGAAAACGAGACAAATCAGCGAAAATTCCGTAATGAATACCAGAAGGCCCGACTAAACATCCTCTATACAAATAACTGGCTCTCCGAAAAGATCAGTATCATTTTCGACAAATGGGACATTACCCCGCGTCAATTCAATATCCTGCGTATCCTTCGCGGAGAAGGCAAACCCCTTTCCACCCTCCAGATCCGGCAACGCATGCTCGACAAAATGAGCGATACCAGCCGGATCGTCGATCGCCTGGTGCGGAAAGGGTTGGTCAGGAAAACCCCGAACGCCGCAGACCGACGGATGATGGCCACCCTCTCCCCGGAAGAAGCCTCGACCCTCAGCCGGTTGCTGGACAAATTGCGGAACGTGCTGCCGCTGCTCGCCCATTTGGCCTTGCCCTTCTTTCTTCTCCTCACCCTTGCCCTCCCCGCCCTCTCCATCGCCCAGCGACCCGACTCCGGCACCTCCCCCCGCCCCAAATATGAATTCCGCGCCGTCTGGGTGGCATCTGTCGAAAATATCGACTGGCCCTCCAAAAAAGGCTTGCCTGTCGACAGCCAGAAAATAGAATTCACCCGCCTGCTGGACATGCACCAGCGTAACGGCCTGAACGCCGTCGTCGTCCAGATCAGGCCTGCCGCCGATGCCTTCT
>DASZJO010000075.1:0-11511 GCA_035948015.1 Puia sp. | reverse complement strand
GATGGGGATGATGGGGCCCTGGGCGATGCTCAGGTTTGGGTTGGGCCAAAGTTTGGCCTGGAGGATCAGGGCTCGTTGTACGTCTATATTGTATCTCTGGGCGAGCAGTTGGAAGTTGGAGTCGAGGAAGATCTTCTCGGCCTGTTGCAGGGTAAGCGGTAGCGTATCCTGGCGGGGTTGGGCGAAGGTAGAAATGCCGGTGAAGGTTAGCGCCGTCGTCAAAGCCAAAATTAGAGCCATCCATCGTTTTTGCATAGGTCCTTGCAGTTGATTTTTAGTGTGCAAAACTAACTATTTTAATGTTATCCGGGGTTAAGTCTTTCAGAAAACGAAAACCGGCCCGGTTTATTTGTGATGGCAGCGGGATCATTAGTGGGACGGCGGAAATCAGAGCGCCGGCGTATTGAATCGGAAACCGACGCCATGGATGGTCTCCAGGTTGACCTGCGGATCCGCTTTGAAATATTTCCGCAATTTAGTGATAAATACGTCCATACTTCTACCGAGGAAGTAGTCATCCTTACCCCAGACGTTCAGCAGCACCTCTTCTCTTTTAAGGATGCGGTTGGAATGCTCGCAGAGGAATTTCAGGAGGTCCGCTTCCTTTTGAGTCAGGTTAAACACTTCCTGGCCGATGGTCAGTTTCAGGTCGGTATAGGAAAAGTTAAGCTGGCCGATGGTAAAGGTAACGGTCTTATCGGAGTGCATCTTTCTCGTCCGCCTGAGAAATACTTCCATGCGCATTAATAATTCCTGCATGGAGAATGGTTTCGTGATATAGTCGTCGGCGCCGCTCTGGAAGCCTTTTATTTTGTCTTCTTCCATTGACCGGGCGGTCAGGAAGAGGATAGGGACCATATCGCTTTGCTGGCGGATCTTCTTAGCGACGGCAAAGCCATCTTTATTAGGCATCATGACATCGAGCAGGCAGATGCCGACCTCATTCTTATCGAATTTGTCGATAGCTGACTGGCCGTCGGGGCATAGTATGACGTCATAGCCGGCGTCGACCAGGTTATCTTTGATGACGTAGCCCAATGAGAGGTCGTCTTCTGCCAGCAGCACTTTTATTTTTGGGACTTGTTGCATACCGAATAATTAGTTGTTAAGGGGTATAAATAATCTGAATTCCGTACCGATACCCGGAAGGCTATTGACGCGGATCTTACCTTTATGTGCGTCGATGATCCGTTTCACAAAGTTAAGTCCCAGCCCGAAACCCTTGACGTTGTGAATATCGCCGGTCGGTATCCGGTAGAATTTCTTGAAAATATTTTTCAGGTATTGCTTTTCGATGCCAACGCCGTTGTCCTTGACGGAAATAAAGAAATCGTTTTCGTCCTGCCCTGCCTGGACGACGATATGCGGGTCGGCGGAATATTTCAGTGCGTTCTCAAGCAGGTTGACGATCGCCAGTTCGAGGTGGGCCTTATCTGCCTGGAACCGGGCGGAATCGTCCATCCTCACTTCCACTCTGGCCTTTTTCTGCTCGATAAGGGGCTGCACTTTACTAAGCGCTTCCTGGATCAGCTGATGGGCATCGATCTCTTCCTTCCGGATGGGAATATCCTTTGTTTCGATAGAAGCAGTACGGAGGAGGCGTTCCACCTGGTTCTGGAGGTGTTCGGTCTGGTTCTGGATGATCGCAGCGTATCGTTCAAGGCGGTCAGGCTGTCGGGAAATGGAGTCCTGGACCAGTACGTCGGCTGCGATCTTCATGACAGCCAGGGGAGTCTTGAACTCGTGGGTGAAGTTGTTGACAAAATCCTTCTGGATCTCCGCCAGGAATTTCTGGCGGTAGAAATAGAAAAGGCTCGCCCCGAGGCCGATGAGCGCAATGAAAAGGATGACCGAACTGACGATCCAGAAATCCATTTGCCCGAGGATGTATTCGTGCCGGTGGGGGAAGTATAGCAGGATGTGGTCGAAGCTGTTGTTAAAGACCGGCAGTTCCGCGGTCATCGGTTGTACGCCGGCGTAGCGGGAGGCCGGGGCCGGGATATAGGCGTCGTAGACATATTTCTTTTCCGTGCTGCTGTAGGCGCCAAGCTTGCAGTCGGTGAGGACGCCGAAATCGGCAAATTCATCCTTGATATAGTAGATCAGGGAGTCCTTCAGGGGGATGGTATCGGCCTTGAAGACGTAATAATCGTTGTCTTTATCCGGGGCGTCGATAAGGGATTCGAGGTGGGTACCGGGCGCGTCGTTCATTTGCAGGTCTTCGAAAAGACTACGGATGCTTTTGACGACATTGGTGTGGAATGATCGTTGTTCAAGGGAATATACCTTTACTAGCCAGTAGAGCTGAACTGTCACTATAATTGCTGCCAACAGGGTGGCAGACAACACGATCCATTTCAAGGTGTTCGAGCGCATCGCATGCAAAATTGCTCCTCTTAACATATCCTGGGCCGGGAATCTGGTTAAGTGCTGGTTAAGAGGATTCTATAAAGGTCGGTTTTTTTGATGAGGTCGGCGGGGCGGGATGCGAGGCCGGGGCAATAGCCGGTTGATTCATAGTGAGTTGCGAGGGGAATTGGAAAATGGGCCGGGGTGGGGTGGATTCAGGCATTTTTTTTGCAGCCAAGACGGAAATTTACCGTAAACTAAAAAAAGACAACATGAAGAAATTCTTACTGGTTGGGCTGGTTTTCATGTCCATGACTGGTTTCACCATGGCTCAGGATCATCATCCTGTCCACCACCCCGCACATCATAAACCGGTGCATCATCAGGTCCATCACCCGGTCCATCACTCGGGCCATCACGAACCGGTGCACCATGCGGATCATCATTGATCGTTAGAATGAATTTGTCAAAAAACCCCGGGGAGGCCCGGGGTTTTTTGTTTATGATTTAGTGGCGGTGATCGCGGCGGCCTTGGCTGCCATTTCCGCTCCGGCTCCGGGCTTCCCGGCGGTGAGGGGCAAGTCGCCCAGCGGCTTGCCTTTGGCAAAATCCACCAGGAAGGGGGCGGCGACAAAGATCGAAGAGTAGGTGCCCGTGATCACGCCTACCAGCATGGCGAAAGCAAATCCCTTGGTGACTTCACCACCCACCAGGAAGAGGATGAGGATAGTGAGGAAAACGGTCAGAGAGGTCATGATGGTCCGGGATAGGGTTTGGTTGACCGATTTGTTGATGATCTCGGCGTTGGAGGCGTTCTTCATCAGGTGACTGTTCTCCCGGATCCGGTCAAATACGATCACGGTATCGTTCATCGAAAATCCGATCACGGTAAGGACGGCCGCGATAAAGTGCTGGTCGATCTCCAGGGGGAAGGGGACAATATTTTGAGCGAAGGAGAACACGGTCAGGGTCACCAATACGTCGTGGAGCAGTGAGATGATCGTACCGAGCGAGTATCGCCAGTCGCGGAAACGGACCAGGATATACAGGAAGATGATAATGAGCGCAAAGACCGTGGCTTTGATTGCTCCGAATTTGAGTTCTTCCGAGATGACGGGTTCAACTTTTTTGGTACCCGTCAGGTATTTGGTGGTCACGAATTCGCTGAAGGCCGTGTTTTGGGGGAGGAAGCCCGTGAGGCCGCCATAGAGGGCACGGAGTACGAGGCTGTCGGTATTGCCGGTTTCGTTGATCTTATAGTCGGTGGTGATCTCCAACTGTTCAGTTCCGCCGTAAGTCTTGATCTCGGGTGCAGATCCGGGAAGGGCCTTTTCAAGCGCATGGCGGACCGGTTCGGTAGAGATCGGCCGGTGGAAGTTGATAATATAGCTGCGGCCGCCCTGGAATTCCACGCCTTTCTTAAATCCATGGAAGAAGGAGCTGACGCCCATGATAAGGACGACAACCGAGATGCCATAGGCGACACGGCGGTATTCGATGAATTTGAAGGCCGCATGTTTGAAGATCCGGCGGGATAGAGCCGTGAAATACTGGAAGTGGCGGTTCTTATTCGTATAGAAGTCGGTGATGAGCCTCGAGATCAGGATGCCGCAGAACAAGGAAAGCAGGATACCCAGGATCTGGGTGGTGGCAAAACCGCGTACGGGTCCGAGACCGAAATAGAAAAGGATCAATGCGGTCAGCAGGGTGGTGACGTGGGCATCGAGCACTGGCGGCAGGGAGCGGTGGTAACCGTCTTTGACGGCCAGCGGGTAGCTCTTACCGCGGGTCAGCTCTTCCTTGATACGTTCGAAAATAATAACGTTGGTGTCCACCGCCATCCCGATAGTCAGGACCAGGCCGGCGATACCAGGGGCGGTCAGGGTGGCATGGAGGGAGCTCAATACGCCGATGGTAAAGAGCAGGTTGAGAATAAGCGCGCTGTTGGCTACCCAGCCGGCGGTATTATAGTACACCAGCATCAGGGTGAAGATCACGAGGAAGGAGATCGCAAAGGCCATCATGCCGCCGTTGATCGCGGCGCGGCCAAGGGTAGGGCCGACGACTTCTTCAGACACGATGCGGGCGGGGGCATCCAGCTTGCCTGATTTGAGGATGTTGGCGAGATCGGTCGCTTCCTGCACAGTCTGTTGGTTGCTGCCGCCGCCCATTCTTATCATGGAACTACCGCCGGTGATCGGCTCGTCCACCTGGGGGGCGGAATAGACAATATTGTCGAGGACGATGGCAATGGGCCGGTGGGTATTGTTCGCTACCGCCTTCGTGGTCATATCGGCCCAGATCTTTGCCCCTTGCTTGTTCATGGTCATCTGGACGATGACGTCGTTGGTGGTGGGGTCGAAGTCCTGGTTGGCATTCTCGATCGATTCTCCTTCGAGCCTGGCCTTATCGGTTCCGGGAAGGGTCTTGATTGCATAAAGCTCAAGGTCGGTGGAAACTTTCCCGTCCGCGTTAACGGCGGGTTTGCCCCAAAGGAATTTCAGGTCTTGCGGGAAGCTGTTGCGGACCATCGGGATTTTCAGCCACGCATTGACTTTGGCCGTGTCTTTGATCTTGGCTATGGCGACTGCCGAGTAGGCCCGGGGCTGGTTATCCCGGCCGTTCTGGCGGGACTCCATCGGCTGAAGAACGTTAAAGAGGGCATTCTGGTTAATGATGGAGGCGGTGGTATCCTTTTTCTTCCCGGCGGCGGAAGTATCGCTGGAGGTAGAGTCGGCCCGGATGCCGTTGAGATAGTTTTGCAGCGCCTTATCGGCATTGACGAAAGCCTGCCGGAAATCCTGGTCCTGGAGGGTGTATAATTCCCAGAACTGGAGGTTGGCGGTGGACTGCAGGTAGTTGCGGACGCGTTCCGGGTCGGTGGCGCCGGCAAGCTCCACGCTGATGATGGCGCGGTTCTCGTCGAGGCTGATGCTGGGCTGGGCGACGCCGAACTGGTTAATACGGTGGTCGAGGACCTGGTAGGTCTGGCGCATCGCGGCGCTGGCCTGATCGTGCAGGTAGCTGATGACGGATGCGTCGCTGTTGTCGAAGTTGAGCTTGTTGCGGCTGGAATTGGCAAACAGCGGGGCCAGTTTACCGTTAGGATTGATCTGTTTGTAAGATTCGGCAAACAGGTCGATGAGATTGCCGTTGTTGGAGAGCATTTTTTGTTGCGCCATGTCGATCGCCCGGACCAGCTGCGGGTCGCGGGAGTTGTTGGACAGGTTCCTGATCAGTTCGTCCAGTCCGATGTTCAGCGTGACGCTGATGCCGCCCTGGAGGTCGAGGCCGAGCAGGAGCTCGCTTTCCTTGGATTTCTGGTAGGTCGTCCCCCACCAGGTGATCTTCGTGTCGCCGGTTGCTTTCAGGAGGCTGTCATTTATTTGGTTGGTCGCCTGGACGATGGTGTCATTGTAGGCGTCCTGCGCTTCCTTGTTGCCGGGATATTTCTGGAGGGGTTTGACGGGGTATTGCCGGTTGACAAGCTGTTTTGCTTTCGCTGCCATCGCAGATTCATGCTGGTTGACGAACCAGGTAAAGGAAAGCTGATACAGCGAAATGACGATCAACAAAGCAGCAAAAATACTTACCAGTGCTCTCATTGTAAGTTTCGTTTGTTTTTTTTGGAACGGCAAATATAGGTTTTTCCGCCTTGTGGCGGCCCAATTTTTCCTACCTTAGCGGCCCAATTTTATCAATATATGCAATTATCCTCAATTCTTTCCCGATTCAGTGAGCCGGAGACCCTCAAAATGGCCAAGCTTGGCCGCGAATTAAGAGCGAAAGGTATCGATGTGATCGACCTGAGCCTGGGCGAGCCAGATTTTGACACGCCCGAGCATATCAAGGCGGCGGCGAAAAAAGCGATCGATGACAATTGGAGCCACTATACTCCGGTGGCGGGTTATCCCGACCTGCGGGAGGCCGTCTGTGTGAAGTTCAAGCGGGATAATCAACTGGATTATAAGCCGGAGAACATTGTAGTATCCACCGGTGCCAAGCAAAGCCTGGCCAATGTGGTGCTGGCGCTGGTCGACGAAGGCGATGAGGTCATCATCCCCACCCCATACTGGGTGACCTATTCCGAGCTGGTCAAGATCGCCCGCGGGAAGGTAGTTGAGGTGCATACGGCTTTGGAGAGCGGGTTCAAGATCACTCCGGCCCAGTTGGAGGCTGCGATCACGCCGAAAACCAAGGCATTTCTGTTCTCTTCGCCTTGCAATCCTTCCGGCGCGGTATACAGCAAGGAGGAGCTCGGCGCGTTGGCGGCGGTATTCCGTAAGCATCCCGAGGTCTTCATCATTTCGGATGAAATATATGAATACATCAATTTTGTCGGAAAGAATGAAAGTATAGCGCAGTTCTCCGATCTGAAGGACCGGGTGATCATTGTGAACGGGTTGAGCAAAGGTTTTGCGATGACCGGGTGGCGCCTGGGGTTTATAGCGGCTCATCCTGAGATTGCCAAGGCCTGTGAGAAGCTGCAAGGGCAGTTCACCAGCGGGACCAACAGCATTGCGCAGAAGTCCGCGATAGTAGCGTTGACGGGGGATCTGGCGCCTTCGATCGAGATGGTCCGGCAGTTTACCGAGCGTCGGAAGCGCACGCTGGAGCTCATCAGAGCCATACCGGGGCTCCGGTGTTTTGAGCCGCAGGGGGCGTTCTATGTGTTCCCGGATGTATCGGCTTATTTCGGTAAGAGCGATGGGGTGACGACGATCCGCAATTCGGCAGATTTCAGCATGTATCTTTTAAATACGGCGCATGTTTCGTCGGTGATGGGGGATGCGTTCGGGGAGCCGCGTTGTGTGCGTTTTTCGTTTGCGAACAGTCTTCCGAATATTGAGAAAGCGTGGGGCCGGGTCAAGGATGCGTTGGCGGCGCTAAAGTAGCGGGCCGCTCCGCGCCCTTGCTAAAGTGAGCAGCTGTTGATGGAGCGTCAGGACCTGGGGGAGGACGGCCTGCAGGCCGTCGTTCCGGATGACGGCGTCGCATAGGCGCATTTTGATTTCCTCGTCTATTTGGTAATGCATGCGTTGGAGGACTTCCTCTCTTGTCAGGTGGTCGCGCTCAATAGTGCGTTGGATCCGCAGCGAAAGCGGGGCGTAGACGCCGATGATGAAATCGAGGTGGCCAGCGGAGGGTGATTCGAAGATCAGGGCAGCCTCACGGATGGCATATGGTGCCTGACCGGCCATTGACTGCATCCATTGTTCGCCGTTGCGGATGGTTGCGGGGTGGACGAGGGAATTGAGCGTTTCGAGTTTGGCCGGGTCGGAGAATACTTGTGCGGCCATCCACGGGCGGTTAAGGGCGCCGGTTTCCGCTATGTATGCTTCGGCGCCGAATTTTGCGACGATGGCCGCGCGGAGGCCGGGATCTTCGTTCATCACACGTCTTGCTTCCCGGTCGGCGTAAGATACCGGTATGCCCAGTGCTTCAAAGATCTGTGCGATCGTGCTTTTACCGGAGCCGATCCCACCGGTAAGTCCGACGCGGAGAATCGGGATATTGTGGGTGGGCGATGTCATGTCGGGATGCTATGAGGGGATGACGTCAGGGCGTATGCCTATATGGAGAACCCGGCGCGGGGCCGGGTTCGGAGGCGATTATTTTTTGTCCGTGCCGGCTGTTGCGGCTTTGCTTGCGTTCTGGGTCCATTCGATGGAGATGGCTTGTTTTTCTATCTTCATATAGCTGCCGGGGCTGGTTTCCATCATGATCGTCCCGTCATCGTTCACTTTGTTGATTGTCCCGTGGATGCCGGCGATGGTCACGATCTTATCACCTTTCTGCATTTCATCCTGGAATTTCTTTGCGAGTTTGGCCTTCTTTGCTTGCGGCCGGATCATAAAAAGCCAGAAGACCAGGATCATGCCGCCGATCAGCACGATGCTCTGGATGCTAAAGCCGGGGTTAGCAGCTTGCAAAAGGATAACTGAAAGTGAATTCGTCATTGTTGTATTGTTTGTATTTAGTTTTTACGATGTTTTTCTATTGACTATTACATTGAAGTGCAATGAATAGTTTTGGTTTCCTTTCGTATTGGCGGTGACGAATAAGGTTTTGCGGTTGACGCCGGCGTGGCCGTCGCTGTTGAAAGTGGCGGTTATATGGCCTTCCGCGCCGGGGGCTATGGGTTCCTTAGGCTGATCGGCGATGGTGCAGCCGCAGCTGGGCCTTACCTGGGTGATCACGAGGGGGGTCGCGCCGGTGTTCCTGAAGCGGAAGGAAACCTCCACTTTCTGGCCTTCTGTGATGGTCCCGAAGTCCTTTGCCGAGTCCAGCCATTGTATGGAGGTATAGCGGGCCGAGTCGCGCATAACCTGTTGCATGGCGATAGCCCGGTTATCCCCGCCGAGGCAGCCGGATAGCAGAACAGTGGCCAGGATGACGGCAGGGAGGGCGTGAATGTGGCGGGAACGCATGGGAAAGGAAATTTTTTGCAAACGTACAGGTTTTTCAGTTCGCCTTGAAATCGACCTTGTGCATCTTGTCTTCCCGGAGAAGGTCTTTATGGATATTGTCAAGGATGCCGTTGACAAACTGGCCGCTTTGGGGAGTGCTGTAATCCTTGGCCAGGTCTATGTATTCGTTGATGGTGACCTTCGGGGGGATGGTCTCGAAGTAGAGGAATTCGGCCACACCCATCTGCATGAGGATCATATCGAGGGTGGCGATCCGTTCCGCATCCCAGTTCTTTAGCCGCGGGCGGATCAGCTCCAGGATCAACTCCCTTTTTTCGAGCACGGTCTCCAGGAGGCTGACGGCAAATTCCTTTTTGTCTTTACTGATGATCTCCTGGAAGTTAACCGAGCCCGGTTTGGCCAAATAGCCCATCAGGATCTGGCAGATCATTTCGCCGTCGTCGTCCCAATTAGTGAAGAGCTCTTCGATATGGGCCAAAAAGGCTTCGCTGGGCAGGACAACGGTAGAGAAGATGAATTCGAGGATGTCCTTTTCCGCGCGTCGTTCGCGGCCCTGGTCGATTATGTATTTCCGATATTCTTCGGTGGCGGTGAGTTCGCCGTATAGACGGCGGATCAGTTCCTTATCGTCGTGGAGATGGGGTTTGTCGGTTGCTGCGGCGGATTTCCAGGAGGCGTCTTCGAGGATCTTCCACAGGTGTTCGTTACCGGCAAGTTTGGTATTGACGTGGAGGTCGCTGACGCTGGGGAGGTGTTTGGACGCCCGAACCCGCGAGTCGGTCTCAGCGTAGCGGGCAATTTCGGTGATACAATAAATCAGGTAGGTCAATAACTGTCTGGACTGGTCGAAATGTTTCTGGAGGATACGGGCGGCCTCGCCTGGTTTGGCCGGAGCTTCCTGCGCTTCCAGGGTGTAAAGGGTTTGCATCACTTTCACCCGGATATTTCTTCTGCTGATCATTACAAGAGCTTTGTTTGCGTGGTTTGCGGGGGCAAATATAGGATTTTTGTCGGTGGGGATATTTAACAAGATTATTTGCTGTCATTCACTAATTTGCGCGGCATGAGGTGGGTGGCGGTCATATCGGGGGTTTTGTTGCTTGGCGTGGCTGCGCTTGCGGTGCATGTCTATGTCGTGACGCGGCCGCGCGTGGATGGGCATTCGCGTGGAATGGCGCGGATCGATCTCCATCAAAAGATCGGGCGTACCGAAGCGGACGGGATCACGGCCTGGTTGTCGCGGCAAAAGGGGGTCGATCATGTGCTGGTCAATCCCGGCACGGCGATCGCCGTGTTTACGTATTCTCCGATGACCGCGAATCCCGGGATGATCATTAAGGCGTTCAGGGACAGTCTGCCGTACAGCAAGGCCGAGCGGTATCTGCCTGCTTCGGCGGAGGTGCGCAGGGGGTGTCCGATGACCGCTATGCCGGTGACGAATGGTATATACCAATTCTTAAAGCATCTATTCTAGTCGTTAAAACGTCTATTCTTACTATGAAAATGAAAACCTCGACATTGGTGGCGGCTCTGATATTCAGCGGGGCGTTGCTGGCGGTTGTGTCGATCATTCCTTCTTGTCATAAGAGCGGCGGGAGCGCAGGCGGGAGGACTTTCTATGATTCACTGGGGGGGACCGTGTCGGTTTCAGATCCGGCCAATTTCGGCCGGACGGTAGAGCAGGGATATCTCACGATCCGGACTATCGTGGATACGGCGTTGATGATCATCCAGACGGATACTACGATCAACGGCTATTTCAGCATTATGGTGAATGAGGATACGCTCCATGCGGCACCGACCGAGTATGACAAACTGAGTCTCAATTTTACCAATTTCCTGGCGGTGGCCGCTGGGGCGAAGGACTATAGTTATACCGGGCCGGACCTTTTTGCGGCGCACAATCCGGATTCCAATTTCAATATACCCGGTCGCGTCGATAGTGCGGCGTTCAACGAGTTTGCCTATGATCTGGCCCGGTCTGCCACCCAATATGGGCTCTCCAATCAGCTGATCAGTCAATTTGGTATTCTGTTGTACCGGTATGAGGGGCAGGTGGTGCAGCCATAGCGGGCAGTTTATCAAGTAGTTAGGTATATTTCGCGAAAGTGATATACGTCAGATACCCCAATCCCTGACAAAAGCCGTCATCCGGCTGTAAAATTGACACGGGGTCGGCAGGGTGAAGGGTCATATCATTTAACAAACTGTAAATATGTCAACTGTGAGGGGTTTGGTATAAAATTCGTGTAGCTTTGCCGACCTGCGTTCTGGCAGGATTAACTCTTTCATCAAAACAAAATCGATACAACTATGGGCAAAAAGTTAAACGTTACCCCTTTAGCAGACCGGGTAATTGTGAAGCCAGCTCCAGCTGAAGAAAAAACTGCCGGCGGTATTATTATTCCCGACACGGCGAAAGAAAAGCCGCAGCGCGGTACGGTCGTAGCGGCAGGTCCGGGGAAAAAGGATGAGCCGGTGACGGTAAAGATTGGCGATACCGTATTATACGGCAAGTATGCCGGTACCGAGATCCAGATCGAAGGAGATGATTTCCTCATTATGCGGGAATCTGACATTTTAGCAATTGTATAATTCCATAAAATTGAAATAATATGGCAAAACAACTATTTTTTGACATTGAAGCCCGCAATAAGATGAAGAAGGGCGTGGATATACTGGCCAATGCTGTTAAGGTGACCCTGGGTCCCAAAGGCCGAAACGTTGTACT
>DASZJO010000074.1:0-16224 GCA_035948015.1 Puia sp. | reverse complement strand
GAGTGGTATCAACTTTCGCCGGACAGCAGTCTGGTGCATCAGATCGGTGTGGCGTTGACGCGATTGAAAATCCAAAGCGTGCTGGTGGAAGGGGGTGCGAGGTTGTTGCAATCTTTCATTGACGAGGGATATTGGGATGAGGCCCGGGTGATCACGAACAGTGAGTTGATGATCCCGGGGGGGGTGCCGGCACCGGAATTGGAGCGGGTGTGGCTGGAAAGGGTGGAACACCTGGCTGGGGATACGGTGCGGTATTACCGGCAGGAGGGTTGAAAGAGAAAATTATCATGAACGACGAAATTTATTATACGATCGAAAAGACGGCGGTGGCAGAATTCAAGGACAGGGGGAGTCGTTTCATCGCGTATGCCTACCCGATAAAATCGGTGGAGGACTTCAAGTCGCAGTTGAATGAGATCAAAAAGGAGCATCCGAAGGCTACACACCATTGTTTCGCTTACCGGCTGGGGTTGGATGGAAACAGTTTCAGGGTAAGCGACGACGGGGAGCCTTCGGGTTCGGCGGGGCGGCCGATCCTTGGGCAGATCGACAGCAAAAGGCTGGTGAATGTGGGGGTGGTTGTTGTTCGATATTTTGGCGGCACGTTGCTGGGGGTGCCGGGATTGATCAATGCATACCGGTCGGCCGCCGCGCTGGCGTTGCAAATGACGCCGCATGTTCAGAAGCAGGTAGAGCAGGAATTCCGGGTCCATTTCGATTACACACAAATGAATGAAGTCATGATCATGGTCCGACAGTACAACTGCCGGGTCGTCTGGCAGGAAAATCAGTTGTTTTGCGATATGGTGCTGGCCGTGCCGAAGAACAGGGTGGCGGAGGTAAGCTATAAGTTAAAGGAAATGAAGAATGTAGAGATTGCGGCGGTAGGTTAGGATGCGAATCTGTTGCTTACTGTTGCTTAGCCGGTGAAGCGGCTGCTGACCACGAGGTCTTTATTACCGGGGGTGTACCGGTAGAATCCTTCGCCGCTCTTGACGCCGAGGTAACCGGCAGTGACCATATTTGTCAGCAGGGGGCAAGGTGCGTATTTGGGATTGCCGAAGCCGTCGTAGAGCACGTTCAGGATCGAGTTACAAACATCCAATCCAATAAAATCTGCCAGTTGAAGGGGCCCCATTGGGTGGGCCATGCCCAGCTTCATGACGGTATCTATTTCCTGCACTCCTGCCACACCTTCATATAGACTATAAACGGCCTCATTTATCATGGGCATCAGGATGCGGTTGGCGATAAAGCCGGGATAGTCGTTGACTACGCAGGGCGTCTTATCCAGCCGGGCGGCGATTTCGATCATTTGCCGGGTGGTGTCGGCAGCGGTGGCGTAGCCGTTGATGATCTCGATCAGCTTCATTACCGGGACGGGGTTCATAAAATGAAGGCCGATCACCGATCCGGGCCGCCGGGTGGCTGAAGCGATGCGGGTAATGGAGATGGAGGACGTATTGGAGGCCAGGATGCAGCCGGGGGGTGAGTGTTCGTCGAGCTGGCGAAAAATGGACAATTTGAGGTCAGTATTCTCCGTGGCGGCTTCGACGACGAGGTCGGCTTTTGCGACCCCTTCGGGGATTGCATTATTCGTGGTGATGGCGTCGAGAGTACGGCGCTTGTCGGCTTCAGTGAGGACGCCTTTCGCGATCTGGCGGTCCAGGTTGTTCCCGATGGCCGTAAGGGCTTTGTCCAATTGCCCGGGTTGGGTGTCGATCAGGTTCACAAGAAAACCTTTCTGGGCAAAAACATGCGCGATGCCATTACCCATCGTTCCGGCGCCGATGACGGAGACATTTTGCATAATTACTGGGAAGTGGAGGTATTATCGTTTCGGAAGTCACCCCGTTTCCAAGCCTGAATAAACTCTGCCCACGCGAGGGGGTTCAGGATGTTCTGCGGCGGTGCTTGGCCCTGATAGTAGTACCGCTGGGCGCTTTGTCGCAGGTAGGTGCTGGCTGCTTCGCCCGCATTGGCCGGCAATCCACGGGAAAGGATGGCGCGTTTCGCGGCGCTGTTGTTCTGTCGGGCTATTTCAATCTGGTCGTCGGGGACAGTTGTATTGACAAAGTCGCGTTCGAACTGTTCCCGGGTAGGCCGGGGCCTGATGATGGTGGAGGGCAGGTACTTGGCATCGGTGACCATCAACTGAATGACGCTCCATTGATTGCCCTTGAGCGTATCCGAGACTGTTATGTCGATTGTTTTGTAACCTACGCTTGAAAATTCGATCTCATCTCCCTTAAGAACGACGATGGAAAAGACGCCCTGGTCGCTGGAGTAAGTACCCTGATTGCGACCTTTAACGACTACACTTACGGCCGGGATAGCTTTGAGGCTGTCGGCGGTCATAATGACACCATACAGCTGAACGACGGAGTCCCGAAGTTTATCAAATTGGGCGTGAACGGCATAGGGCGCAGCAAGAAGCAGTAAGTATAGTATAAGTCTTTTCATTCCGCTCAAAATTAAACTTTTAACTCCAAAAGGAGAACAATAGCCTTAATTGGTAAACAAAGTAAGGGGCCGATTGGTTAATTTTGTCTCAAATTAGAGTTTTTAACAAAATCTTGGAGATGACGCGTGAAAAAGTTCTGGAAGCTCTTGGAAATGTGCAGGAACCGGATCTCGGGAAGGATATCGTGACCCTGAATATGGTTAAGGATATTGAGATCGACGGAAACTATGTTGCATTCACCGTGGTGTTGACGACGCCTGCCTGCCCGATGAAGGATCATATAAAAAATGCCTGTGTGAACGCCATCCGGCTGCTGGTGAATAAAGAGGCCACGGTCAATGTTAAGTTCACCGCCAATACGACCACGCATCGGAGTGATGCGAGGGAGATGTTGCCCAAGGTAAAGAACATTATTGCCGTTGTAAGCGGCAAAGGCGGGGTAGGGAAGAGTACGGTGGCGGCGAATTTTGCGCTCGCGCTGGCGCGGGGCGGTGCGAGTGTGGGGTTGTTGGATGCGGATATTTACGGGCCGAGCGTTCCGATCATGTTTGGGGTCCGGGGGGAGAGGCCGATGATGATGGCTGGCGGTCAGAATGGGAAGGGGATGATCGTACCGCTCGAGAAGTTTGGGATCAAGCTGATGAGTATCGGGCTGCTCGTGGATGAGAAGAATGCGGTTGTCTGGCGCGGGCCGATGGCGAGCAGCGCGATCCGGCAGTTCGTGACCGAAGTATTCTGGGATGAGCTGGATTATCTTGTCATCGATATGCCGCCGGGCACGGGAGACATTCATTTAACGTTGATGCAACTGGTCCCGGTGACGGGTGTAATCGTTGTCACGACGCCGCAGGATGTGGCGCTGGCCGATGCCAAGAAGGGGATTGCGATGTTCGGTCAGGCGCAGCTTAAGGTGCCGGTGATCGGGCTGGTGGAGAATATGAGTTATTTTACTCCGGCGGAATTGCCGGACAACAAGTATTATATTTTCGGTCGCGATGGCGGGAAGCGCCTGGCGGATGAATATGAGATCCCATTCCTCGGCCAGATCCCGCTGGTCCAGAGTATTCGGGAGGGTGGGGATGCGGGGGTGCCGATCATGGTGAGTGACGATGCGGTGACGAGGAAGGCGTTTTCCGATTTCGCGGGGAATGCGGCAAGGAGCATTGCGATGATCAATGCGAATTTGAGGACGCAGCGGGTTGTGGAGGTTGTAGGGTGAGGGCTGATGCGGCTGCGGGAAAGATTGCGGCTGCGGGGTGATGGGCTGATGTATATTCCAAGACGATATGAGGAAAAGGATGCGGCGACTGTTCATGCGTTCATCCGGGAGAATTCGTTTGCGATCCTGGTGAGTGTGTTGGACGGGTTACCGGTTGCTACGCATATTCCGTTATTGCTGGAGAAGGATGAGCAGGGTCGGGATGTGCTGGTAGGGCATATTGCCAGGGGGAATGAACAGAAACTGACGTTCGTGGCCGGCGCGAAGGTGGATGGGGCGACGCAGGCAACGGGTGGGACGAATGTGCTGGCGATTTTTCCGGGGCCGCATGCGTACGTATCGCCGAGGTGGTACACGCAGATGAATGTGCCCACCTGGAACTATGTGGCGGTGCATGTATATGGGACGTTAACGGTGATAGAGGGGGAGGAGCTGCGGGCGGCATTGTCGCGGCTGGTCGATAATTATGAGCAGCATTTACCGAGGCCGGTTCATATCGATGAGATCGGGGAGAAACAAGTAGCTGCGGAGATGCGGGGGATTGTGGGATTCCGCATTCTTATCGGGGAGATACAGGCGGCGTATAAGCTATCGCAGAACCGGGATGAGAAGAGTTATCACGAGGTAATCCGGCAGCTGGGGGAAGGGGATGAGGCGGCGAAGGCAGTGGCGGCGGAGATGCAGGAAAGGGCGAACGGGTTATTTTCCTCGAAAAATGAGCCGGGAAAATAGGATATTTGCATAAATGACACGTCAGCAAATTGTTTCCAACATTCGTTCGAAGGGGTCTTATCTGTGTGTGGGGTTGGATACCGATCCGGATAAAATACCGAGGCATCTTCGGGACCAATATGACCGAAGGGGCGCTGACGCGGTCTTCGAGTTCAACCGGCAGATTATCGATGCGACGAAGGAGCATTGTGTGGCGTATAAGATCAACACCGCTTTTTATGAATCGGGAGGGGTGAAGGGGTGGGAAGCGATGGAAAGGACGATCAACTATATTCCTACCACCCATTTCCGGATCGCGGATGCGAAGCGGGGGGATATCGGGAATACATCCAAGCATTATGCACGGGCTTTTTTCGAGACGATGCCTTTTGATGCGATTACGGTGGCGCCGTATATGGGGTGGGACAGTGCGCGGCCCTATTTGGAGTATAAGGATAAGTGGACGATCGTGCTGGGGTTGACGTCAAATCCGGGTGCGGAAGATTTTGAGTTGCGCAGGATGGAGGCAGGGGAGCGGGTGGAGAAGGGTGGAAGAGTGCCGCCGGCGGCTGTGGCGATGTGGACCAAGGAGGAATATTTGTATGAGCGGGTGTTGACGACGGCGGTGCAGTGGGGGACGCCGGAGAATTTAATGTTCGTGATCGGGGCGACGCAGGCGGAGGCTTTTGAAAGGGTGAGGCGGCTGACGCCGGATCATTTTTACCTGGTGCCGGGGGTCGGGGCACAGGGGGGCAGTCTGGAAGAGATCTCCAGGAAAGCACTGAATAAGGATATAGGGTTGTTGGTGAATGCGAGCCGTGCGATAATCTACGCGTCCGGCGGGGAAGACTTTGCGGAGGCGGCTAAACGGGCAGCGGCGGGCTATCATCAGGAAATGCGACGGTACCTTCAATTGGATTGAATTCTCCTTCACTTTTAGCGATCACGAGGGTGGCGACGCCGTTGCCGATGATATTGGTGATGGCGCGGGCTTCGCTCATGAATTTATCGACGGCCAGCAAAAAGGCCAGTCCTTCCACCGGTATCTTCTGGAGCGCGGTGAGGGTGGAGGCCAGGACGGTGAATCCGCTCCCGGTCACGCCGGCGGCGCCTTTGGAGGTGATCATCAGGATGCCGAGGATGCTGAGCAGTTCGCCTAAACTAAGTTGCACATTGTACAATTGCGCGAGAAAGATAACGGACATGGAGAGATAGATAGAGGTACCGTCCAGGTTGAAGGAGTAACCGGTCGGGATGACCAGTCCCACTACGGGCTGGCTGCAGCCCATCCGTTCGAGCTTGGCCATCAGCGAAGGCTGTGCTGCTTCGGAGGAGGAGGTGCCAAGGACTATCAGGATCTCTTCCCGGATATCTTTCAAATAGGTCCAGATGCTGAATTTGAAATAGCGCATGATCAGCCCCAGGACGACAAAAATGAAGATGGCCATGGTCCCGTAGACGGTGACCATCAGCATGGCGAGGGGCTTGAGTGTATGAATGCCGTATTTGCCGATGGTATAGGCCATGCCGCCGAAGGCGCCGAGCGGGGCGAGGAACATGAAGTATTTAAGGGCCTGGAAGACCCAGCGGGTGGCGGTATGGATATACGGGAGTACTTTTTCGCGTTTAGGGTGCAGGCTGAGGATGATGCCGACGATGATGGCCAGGAGGAGGACCTGGAGGGTGAGGTTGTGGACAAAGAAAGTGCCCCAGTCGAATCCGTGCACTTTGGTGTATTTGGAGGCATCGCCGACGGGGAGGCCGGTTTTGTCGATCCGGCCGGGTTTAACGAGGTAGGCCATCAGGATGCCGATGGTGAGTGAGAGGGTGGTGACGACTTCAAAATAGACGAGCGCTTTGACGCCGATGCGGCCGACTTTCCTGAGGTCGGTCATGCCGCTTATGCCTGAGACGATGGTGAGGAAAATAATGAAGGGGATGAAGATCTTGATGATCGCTATAAAGTCGTCGCCGAGGGGTTGCATCCGGACGGCGGTGGCGGGAGCAAATTGCCCCAGCAGCACGGCGGCTACCAGGGCAACAAATACGAGAAGGGTCAGGTGACGGGAAAGCCAGTTAGCAAGTGATCGGAGGGGTGTTGGTGATCGGCGGTTGAATCGGGCCATTCGCTAAGATACCGAAACCTCTGTTTTGTCCTTGTCTTTGTCTTTATCCTTGTCCTTATTCTTGTCTTTATGTTTTTCCCTGTTGTTGTGGTCGTCGTTGCCGTTATCGTCCCCGAAGTTAGTAAGGCGGAAGCTGCCGAACTCGCTCTTCACCTTGATCTGCGCCTTACCGTCGTTCATGGTGCCGGAGTAATCACGATCGAACTTCGGGCCTTCTTCTTCCCCTTCGTTCCGCTCCTTGATGGTGAATTCGGTTTCGTTACGGAACTCGCCGAAGTTGGTATGGATAGTGATCTGGGCGGAGACGTTCTTGTCCACTACCATCCGGATGCCGGAGTAGGATTCGTTGATGGAAAGCTCCTGGACGTTATCGCCGACGTTGATCTGGACGCGGCTGGAGAATTCACTATTGATCCGGACGTTACCGCTGATCTTGCCGATCCGGGAAGAGCCATTGTATTGAAAGATGACCTTTCCGTTGTTGATATCGCCGATCGTGGCTTTACCGAATTCGACATCGATGATGCCGACGTTGGCGAGGTTGCCGGCGGTCAGGCTGCCGTAACTGCTTTTCAGGTTAATCAGGCCCTTGAAATCGGGGACTTCGGTATGGCCGAAATCGTTATGGATATCGAGAGGGTTGCCGGCGGGCATGTGTATGACATAATTGATATAGAAGGTCCGGTTATCCCCGCCGTCGCCGTGGTGTGAGCCATGGGTGTTGATCTCGCCCACTTTGGTGTGAAAAGAGTATAGGTGGTCGTCTTTGCTTTCATGGACCTCGATCTGGCTGAGGATGTCCTGTACCTTTTCGTCTGAGCCGGCACGGGCGCCGATCTCGATATCGACCGTTATCTTCTGCTGGTCCCAGGTGTTGACTGCGACGTCTCCAAACGAATTGTCGATCTGCAACTTATCTACGGCTGTAACATCATAGGAGCGATTGATGAGCTTTGTCTTTCTGACATTCTGGGCCACGCTAAATAAGGGAGCAGATAAGACAAGCGATAAGGAGAGCACATTAAGTAGTCTTATATGCTTTTTCATATTCTGTCTTTTTAGAATGATTGATTTGTTTGATAATGTCGAGCTGATGATTCAGTAATCCCATCTGCAGTTGTAGATTCTGTAACATGGCTTCGAGTATTTGTTCGCGGTTCGGATTCTTGGTCAGTTGATTTTGCAGACCGTGGTAAGCGCTATCCAACTTATTGACATCCATTGAGAATTGCTGATAGAGCAACGGTTCGTCCTTTTCAATGGTCTTCAATTCTTTCTGCTTGATTTCCACCAGCTTAGCGTAATGGTACATTTCTTCGTTCTGGGCGTCTTCGAGCTCTGCCGTTGTGTTCGCGTCTTTACCGGCGGGGTTGGCGGCCAGGTTTTGCGCGTCATTGGAGTGGCTGGAATCCGGGGTCTGAGCCAGGTTGGCGGGGGCGACGGCCTGGGTATCGGGTCTGGTTGCCGGTTGGATGGCCTTTGTACCGGTAGTATTGGCTATAGCGGGGTTGTTTGGGGCCTTGCGGGCGTTAAGGAACCAGACCGTTCCCGCTATCAGGAGGACGACGGCGGCGGCCACGGCCGATCTGGCCCGGTAAAGCCGTACCACCGGGGCCGGTTTTTTTTTGTTGGGATCTTCTGCAAGCCCCATATCCTTCCGGATCGCCTCCCATATTTTGCCATCCGGTTCTTCACCTTCGAATTCTTCGCGGTGATCGCGGACGAAATTTTCTAATCTGTTGCTCATTTTATGCTGCTTGTTTGATCAATTGCAATAATTTTTGTTTGGCCCGCATGTATTGCGTTCGGACCGTCGCATGCGAGACCTGTAAGATCTCGGCTATTTCTTCCTGGTCGTATCCTTCGAAGAGGTACAGGGTCAGCACGGTCCGGTAGCCGTTAGGCAGCAGGGCCACTGCTTTTTTGATCTCTTCCACTTTCATTGCCCGTTCTTCTTCATCCGTCTCCTCCTCATCGGGAAGGTGGCCGATATTGGTCTTCTCGATGTCTATCAGGTCCATCCGCCTCTTACGCAGCAGGTTGATCGACTTATTGATGACGATCCGTTTGAGCCATGCTCCGAAGGTCGACTTGTAATGGAAGTCTTCCAGGGAACGGAAGGCGTCGGTGAATGCTTCCTGCAGGACATCTTCGGCGTCTCCGGTATGGTTGACGATCCGGAGGCTGGTGTTGTACATTGCCTTGGCGTATTTCTTATACAATTCTGCGAAACTCCGGGAATCCCCTTGTTTGCAGCGCTCTACCAATTCGTCTTGCAGTATTGGTTCCGTTAATTCCAATGCAACTGTTTTTGCGGTCATTTTTTACCGAACCACCGGAAGCGGTTCTTACAATAAAGTACACCTCTTTTCTCCCCATGTTGCATGGAAATGCAAAAAAGGGAGCTTTTTTCTTACTTTCGTAGCATGACCAGATCAGACATTTTCCAGAGTCCGGACTATTTCCAACTCGATGAGTTACTAACAGAAGAACACAGGCTGATCCGCGATTCGGTACGAAACTATGTAAAAAAGCAGATTTCTCCCATCATTGAGGATTACGCGCAAAAGGCTGAATTTCCACAGCAGATCGTCCGGCAGCTGGGGGAATTGGGATGTTTCGGGCCCACGATCCCGGAGGAGTATGGCGGAGGCGGGCTCGACTATATCAGCTATGGCCTGATGATGCAGGAGTTGGAGCGGGGGGACAGCGGGGTGCGGTCTACGGCGTCTGTCCAGGGATCGCTCGTCATGTTCCCCATATACGAATACGGCAGCGAGGAGCAGCGGCGGAAATATCTTCCGAAGCTGGCCAGTGGGGAGTGGCTGGGATGTTTCGGGCTGACGGAGCCCAACCATGGGAGTGATCCGTCGGGGATGTTGAGCAATATCAAAGATGCGGGAGATCATTTGGTCCTGAACGGGAGTAAGATGTGGATCAGCAATGCTCCTTTTTCGCAGGTTGCGGTGGTATGGGCAAAGGATGAGGAAGGGGTGGTGCGGGGGGTGATCGTGGAGCGGGGGATGGAGGGGTTCACGACGCCGACGACACATGGGAAGTGGAGCCTCCGGGCTTCGGCGACGGGGGAGCTCGTCTTTGATCACGTTAAGGTGCCCAAGGCGAATATATTGCCGAATGTAAAGGGGCTGAAGGGGCCTTTGAGCTGTCTGACGAAGGCACGTTATGGGATCGCGTGGGGGGTGGTCGGCGCTGCGATGGATTGTTATGATACGGCGTTACGGTACAGCAAGGAGCGAGTGCAGTTCGGGCGGCCGATCGGCGGCTTCCAGTTACAGCAGAAGAAGCTGGCGGAGATGCTTACGGAGATCACGAAGGCGCAGCTGCTGAACTGGCGACTGGGAATATTGATGAGCGAGGGGAGAGCGACGCCGGCGCAGGTGTCCATGGCCAAGCGGAATGGCTGCGAGATAGCGTCGAATATCGCGCGGGATGCAAGGCAAGTGCTGGGAGGGATGGGGATAACGGGGGAATATCCGATCATGCGGCACATGATGAATATCGAGAGTGTGCTGACATATGAGGGGACGCACGATGTGCATTTGCTGATCACGGGGATGGATATCACCGGTTATAATGCATTCAAATGAAAATATTCCTAATCGGGTTCATGGGATCGGGGAAGACGCATTGGGGACGGCTGCTTTCGGCGAAGCTGGGGCTGGCCTTTTATGACCTGGACACGGTGATCGTCGAGCAGGAGAAGCGGTCGGTCGCGGACATTTTTTCGGCGAAGGGGGAGGAGTATTTCCGGTATAAGGAAACGGAGGCGCTGGAGCGGATCGCGGTGGAGCAGGATGGGTTCATCCTGTCCTGCGGGGGTGGCACGCCTTGTTTTTTCAATAATATCGAGTTCATGAAGAAGAGCGGGAAGGTGATCTGGCTCAATACTTCGACCGACGTGCTGCAGCAGCGGCTGTTGCGGGAGCGGAAGAGCCGGCCTCTCATCCGGGAGGTGGATGAGAGCGATCTTGGGCGGTATATCATACGTAAGTTAAGTGAGCGGCGGATGTATTACCAGCAGGCTGACGTAACGGTGAATGAGGAGAGTGTGACGTTGGATGAGCTGATCCGGCTGTTGTTCCAGAGTGAGAAGCCCGACCGGATGAAGGAAGAATTTTAACAATTCCAATATGCATAAGAGTTTTCTTTCGATCGCGGCGGTATTGGGGGCATTGTCGGTGGCGTTGGGTGCGTTCGCGGCCCACCGGCTAAAGGAGATCGTGTCGCCGGATGCGGTGGCGGTTTTCGAGACGGGGGTAAGGTATCAGTTTTATCATGTTTTTGCGCTCCTGTTTGTGGGGCTGGTGTCGGACAGAGTTTCAAACCGATGGGTGATTTGGGCGGGAAATTGTTTTATAATGGGGATCATTTTCTTCTGCGGGTCCTTGTATACCCTGACGGCGTTGAAGGCGGCGGAGATCTCGCCGATGAAGCTAATAGGGATCGCTACGCCGGTGGGAGGGGTATTTTTTATTGCCGGTTGGATATTTCTGTGGCTGGCCTTTATAATGTCAGATAAAAAGTAGTGCGGGTACCCTGGCAGTTTTCGACGTTGAACTCGCCGTTGATGGAGGCCATGCGTTTTTTCATGTTGTTCAGCCCATTCCCGAATTTGCGTAGTTTTTCAAGGTCGATGCCGATGCCGTCGTCCTGGATCTCGATGATCA
The DNA here is from genome assembly GCA_035948015.1 of Puia sp. Taxonomy (GTDB): domain Bacteria; phylum Bacteroidota; class Bacteroidia; order Chitinophagales; family Chitinophagaceae; genus Puia. The sequence goes on along the minus strand of DASZJO010000074.1, from coordinate 5,016 downwards.
TCCGGTCCTGAACGGTGACGTTGATGCGGACGATGGAGCTTTGGGAGTGTTTCACCACGTTGTTGAGAGCCTCCTTGACGGACAGGAAGATATTCCGGCGTTTCTCCCCGCTGATCTCGCGGGTCGGGAAGGAGGCGGGCATGCTGAAGATGCAGTCGATGGAGGTGTTTTCGAAGAATTCGACGGCATAGGAGCGGATATAGGCGATCAGGTTTTCGATGGTATCGTTGGAACTGGTCATAGTCCAGATGATGGTGTTCATCTTGCTGAGCAGGTCGTTGGCGGAGTTGGAGATCTTTTCTATTTCGGGGAGGGTGGTATCCTTCATTTTGCTTTTGACGATCTCGGACATCAACCGGATGGCGGTCACGCCGGAGCCCAGTTCGTCGTGCATGTCGACGGAAATGCGGTTGCGTTCGTCCTGTTTGGCGGCCAGTACGGCCACTTGTTTTTCCATTTCCTTTCTTTCTCCCTCCAGCTTCAGCTTCTCTTCCTTCTGGATACTCAGGATGATCTCGCGTTTGTTCTTGTAAGAGAGGGCGAACAGGAAGAAGAGCAATTCGACGGTGATGCCGATCTCATAGTAAAAGAGGGCGAGGTTTAATACGGAGCTACCTTTTACGGGCTTGAAATTGGTGCTGATCAACACCTGGGAGATGATCGACAGCAGGCAGAGGGAGATATTGCCCATGACGATATAGTTCATAAGCCGGTCGCGGTAGGTCAGCCCTTTTATAATGAACCCGATAGAGATCAGCAGGAGCATGATCTTGGTGCTGTCTTCGAGGGTATTGGCAATGCGGAAGTTGTCTGCCAGGTAATAAAACAGGATGTAGGACAGCATGACTGCGCCGATGGCGACGGCGCCCCAAAAGAGGAACCGGTCCAGGCCCTTGAAATATCGTTTGGTATCCAGAAATTTTCGATGGAAGATAATATAGAAGATATAGCCGATGGAAAAAAGGATATTGTCGAGGAAGCTTTCGAAATAGAAATTGAAAGAGGTAGTCACCTGGTGGAGGGTCGATTTCAGGAAAAGCAGCAGACTGATACAAATCGAGTAGCCGATATAATAGAGGAATTCTGGTTTGCGGGTCTGCAAATATTCGCTCACGGCATAGAAGATCATCATGAGCATAATACCGGCGAAAAGGTTGGTGATGATATCGATGATCGTCTTGTTCTTATGATTGAGAGATATAGCTTCGTGGATCAGGGCGGCATTGGTCAGGGTGGGGTCGATGGTGTTCGTAGAGGCTTTGATGAAGCTGAGCGTGGCGAAGAAGGTGGCAGTATCGTGGGGGGCCAGGGTGATCTTGCGATAGCCGAGGCTGTCGGGGTCGTCGGGCATAATGATGGGGATAGTGGTGAGGGTGGCGGTGGATGGGGTGGGGTTGGCGGCGCTGGGCGCGGCGGTGGCGACGGTTGTGGCGGGGGTGAAGGTTGTGGCGGTGGCGGCGGTCAAGCGGTAGATCTGGATGCTATCGAGGAGGAAGCCGGGACAGAGGAAGGCGCTCGCCGGCTGGTCGCCGCTGTTGGCGATCGTGAACCGGAGGATGGTCTTTTTGTTGATGGCCGCGGGTGAAACGAAATGATCCGACCGCCGGATGGATCTGTGGTAGGGTAAGGAGGTAAGCTCGTCAGCGGTTATGAAGCGTGAAGAGGAGCGATAGATCCAGATACTATCGGAGAGACTTGTCAGCAGATTGGTTTGTGCGAGATCGGCGATGGGGTATCGGAGGGCCTCCAGCGAGCTGTCGGTTGGAGCGGAGTGCGCCGGTCCGCGGGTATTGCCGGTCGAGTTCGATTGAGCAATGCTATGGATGTGGGATACCAGCAGAAACAAGCAGAGCCAGCTGGTTTTGAAGGGGATAAAACGCTCGACTGGTCGGTGGTCCCGCATGGCGTTCAACAGCAGTTTTTTTAAAGATAAAGTAAAAAATCATAATAAGTACTCGCTTATCTTTCGTTATCAAAGCAATTCGCCGATATTTGTAGCCATGGCAAACCGACTGAAGTCAAAAAAAGGACAGGGGCCAGCCTCGGGCAAGTTGAAGCCCGAGAAAGAATCCCGGGTTACCGCCAGGCAGATCGCAAAAGATGAACGTACCCATAAGATCACCGGTGCTGTCTTTCTTCTGCTGGCAGCCTTCCTGTTAGTTGCATTCACTTCTTATCTTTTTACATGGAAGGAAGATCAGAATATGGTCTTTCGTGGCGGTTGGCATGTGCTTATGCCGTCATACGATGCAAAGGCGTCCAATCTGCTCGGGAATCTTGGTGCGCTGGTGTCGCATTTGTTCTTTTATAAGGGGTTCGGACTGGCGAGCTATCTTTTCGCATCCTTCTTTTTTATTGTGGGGGTGAACCTGCTGTTTGCGAAGAAAGTCTTTTCGATCTCCCGCAATCTGCGGTATGTGATAACGGGGCTGTTGTATTTCTCGGTCGCACTGGCGTTTGTTACGCGGGGGAGTGGTTTTCCGTGGGGCGGAGCGGTTGGCAATATGGTGGACGACTGGCTCACGCGGTTCCTGGGGTGGCTAGGGACGGCGGCGGTTCTTTTTGTGACGGGGCTTGCTTACTTTATATGGCGGTTCAATCCTGTTTTTAAGGTCCCGAAGTTACCGGCGAAAGATAAGGCGGGAGTGCGCGAGCCGATGGAGGCGGAGATGCCGGAAACGTTGTCCGAAAGGGGAACGAAGGGGGCGAAGTTGTTCATTGACGAAGGCTTTAGCAATACAAAGCCGAATATCCTGAAGGAAGAGGGAGGGGTAGTGGCGATAGCGCCGGTGGAAAAGGAGCCTGAAATAGAGTTTACGATCACCGAGCGCGAGCCAGCTCTTGCAGCGGCGCTTGGAGAGGAGCTCGAATTATCGGAGGATGAAGAGGATGAATTCGCGGAAGAGCCCGGTGAGGAGCCTATGCCGCCGATGCGGATCCCGCCATTGCAGCCGCCGGTGAGCGGGGCGGTGGGGAAGGATGGGAAGGCGGCGGAGAAAAGGGAACTGGAGCTCGAGATCAAGACCGGGACACCTGTGGCGGGTGGGGAGCCGGTCGAGTCGCTGTTGCCCGAAAATTTGCCGGATTATGAGCCCACCCTCGATCTACGGGATTATAAATACCCTGTTCTTGAGTTGCTGGAGGCGCACGGGAGTGAAAAGATCGTGCAGGATGCGTCAGAGCTGGAGGCGAACAAGAATCAGATCATCAATACGCTGAAGAATTACGACATTTCGATCTCCAAGATCAGCGCTACCGTCGGGCCGACAGTGACCTTGTATGAGATCGTGCCGGCGGCGGGGGTCCGGATCTCGCGCATCAAGAATCTCGAGGATGATATTGCGTTAAGCCTGGCGGCGTTGGGGATCCGGATCATTGCGCCGATCCCTGGCAAGGGCACGATCGGGATCGAAGTGCCGAACGTAAAAAAGACGGTAGTGAGCATGCGGACACTGCTGGCATCCGATAAATTCCAGCACAGCAATTACAGCCTTCCGATCGCAATCGGGAAGAAGATCGATAATGAGAATTTTATCGTCGATCTGGCGTCGATGCCGCACTTGCTCATGGCGGGTGCGACAGGGCAGGGGAAGTCGGTAGGGGTGAATGCGATCCTTGTATCGTTGCTTTATAAGAAACATCCGTCGCAGCTCAAGCTGGTGCTGGTGGACCCGAAAAAGGTAGAGCTCAGTATTTACCGGATGATCGAAAAGCATTTTCTCGCTAAGTTACCGGGAGAAGAGGAGCCGATCATTACGGACACGAAGAAGGTAGTGCACTCGCTGAATGCGTTGTGTATCGAGATGGACAACCGGTATGACCTGCTCAAGGAAGCGAATGCGCGGAATATCAAGGAGTACAATGAGAAGTTCGTCAAGCGCAGGCTGAATCCGCAAAAAGGGCATCAGTACCTGCCCTTTATTGTGCTGGTGATCGATGAGTTTGCCGATCTGATCATGACGGCGGGGAAGGAGATCGAGCTCCCGATTGCGCGGTTGGCGCAGCTGGCGCGTGCGGTGGGGATCCATTTGATCATTGCCACCCAGCGGCCTTCGGTAAATATTATAACCGGCACGATCAAGGCCAATTTCCCGTCGCGTGTCGCCTTCAAGGTCTCGAGCAAGATCGATTCGCGGACGATCCTGGATGCGGGCGGGGCGGACCAGCTCATCGGCAAGGGGGATATGCTCATTTCGCACAATGGGGAGATCACGCGGCTGCAGTGCGCGTTCGTAGACACGCCGGAAGTGGAACGTATTACGGAGTATATCGGGCGGCAGCGGGGTTATCCGGAGGCATATAAATTGCCTGAGTATGTAGATGAAAAGGAGCTGGAGGGGAAGGATTTCGATCTGGCGGACCGTGACCCGCTTTTTGAGGAGGCGGCGCGGCTGATCGTAATGAATCAATTGGGCAGCACGTCGCTGATCCAGCGAAAAATGAAGCTGGGGTATAACCGGGCGGGCCGCCTCATGGATCAGTTGGAAGCGGCCGGAGTAGTAGGGCCGGGGGCCGGAAGCAAGCCGCGGGATGTGCTGATAAAGACAGAGATGGAGCTGAATCAATATTTAAATCTTTAGGTAAGGCTAAGTGGGAATATTTGTCCGGCGGTGCAGGAGGGTGCTGCTTTTACGTTAATTTTGCGCCATGAAAATGAACAAAATATCTATTTGTTGTACCCTGATGCTGGGCTTTTGTCTGGCGGTAGAGGCCCAGAACAGCAATTATATCGGTAAGAATGACCCGGATGCCAAGAAGGTGCTCGATGCGCTGAGCGCAAAATTGAATTCCTACAAAGGTGTCCAGGCAAATTTCACGCTTAAGGTGGAGGATTCGAAGGGGAAATTGCAGGGGAGTCGCAGCGGGATCATTTTTCTTAAGGGAAATAAGTATCATGTGAGTGTGGTCGGCGGGCAGGAAATCTATTGTGACGGGAAGGATGTATATACGTATGACAAGTCGTCCAATGAAGTGACGATCACCAAGAATGATCCGGCCAATCAGACCATCTCGCCG
>DASZJO010000073.1:0-12034 GCA_035948015.1 Puia sp. | reverse complement strand
ACGTAGTGCCGATCGGTTCCGTGATCGCCCGCATCCGCACCAATGGCGCCGCAGCCCAACCCTCCGCAAGTCACAGCGCTCAATCCGCACCCGCCGCGCACAACGTGACCTCCGCACCTGCCGCGGCTCACAGCCCCCAGCCCTTCAAACCCGTCGTCCATACGGCCTCGAACGGCGCCGGCAACCGCTTTTATTCCCCGCTCGTGTTGAACATCGCCGCAAGCGAAGGCGTATCCCTCAGCGAACTGGAATCCCTCCCCGGCAGCGGCAATGAAGGCCGGGTGACCAAAAAAGATATCCTCCAATATATCGCGGATCGCAGGTCGGGCAGCACCGCAACCGCTTCCTCCTATGCAACCCCCGCGACCGGCCTGTCATACAGCAGCACCGCTCAGGCTCAGCCCGCTGCCCCCAGGATGCCGGCACCCCTAAGCGTCGACAGCACCCCCGCCCCGTTAACGTATGGTATGGGTAACGTCGAGATCATCGAAATGGACAGGATGCGCAAACTGATCGCCGACCATATGGTCCGAAGCAAACACACCAGCCCGCATGTCACCAGCTTCTCGGAAGCAGACGTGACCCACCTCGTACAGTGGCGGGAGAAAGTCAAAAAGGAATTTGAAAAAAGAGAAAATACCAAGCTCACCTTTACTCCGCTGTTCATCGAAGCCGTTGTCCGTTGCATTAAAAAATATCCGCTGATCAACAGCTCCGTCGACGGTGACAAGATCATCCTCAAGAAGGACATCAATATCGGAATGGCTACCGCCCTTCCAACCGGCAACCTCATCGTCCCCGTCATCCGCAACGCAGATCAGCTCAACCTGACCGGACTGGCCCGCCAGGTCAATACCCTTGCCGACAATGCGCGCCAAAACAAGCTGCGGCCGGAAGACACCCAGGGCGGCACTTTCACCCTGACAAACGTCGGAACCTTCGGCAGCCTGATGGGTACCCCCATCATCTATCAGCCGCAAGTAGCCATTCTCGCGGTTGGCGCCATCAAGAAAAGGCCGGTCGTACTGGAAACCGCAGAGGGCGACGCTATCGTCATCCGCCACATGATGTACCTCTCGCTTTCCTACGACCATCGCATCGTGGACGGCAGCCTTGGCGCGACCTTCCTCTCTGCCGTGGCCCGCGAACTGGAGAATTTCCCCGTGAACCGGGAGTTCTGACTTCGCCCGCCGGACCTATACCCACTTGCATATATCGATGGATTTTCGTATTTTAGGTAAAGGCTAAACCCCTTATAACCCATTAAAAGAAGATCCACATGAAGACTCTATCCGAGACCTGGTTCGCCGACGGCTATATTGATTTTGAGCTAAAAAAGTACACCCTGCTGGCCTATCTCCAGGAGATCCACAGGTACTTCAATGAAAATAAGTTGTACCCGCAGCTGGCCGACATCATCTTTCACTACAATAACCTCGCGGCTTTCCGGGAAAATAAGAAGTACCTGCAGGAACAGTTCCCGAAAAAACTGACCGGTCTGCAATTGGAGAAGCTCCAGATCCTCTTTGAGCAAATGACCGAAGACGATGAGCTCATGCACGAATTGGAAGAGATCATTAACTATGCCACCGGCGAGATCCAACGCACGATTACCAACGGGACCGAGATCTATGAATTCGTGGAAGACAAACTGGTCATCTTTCCCGTCGGCCTCGTTCCCCTCGATAGTAACGAAGGCTATTTTTTCCTGAGCGAAGGTGCCAGGTATGACACCCGCGTTTATCAATACCGCCTCAGCTTCTTTGAGAAGCACGACGAAAAATACCGGAGCATCCGTACCGAATACATCGACAGCTGGAGCCGAAACCTCGTCAATACGTACGAAAACATTAAATCCGAGCTGATCCGCCGGAAACAGGACATACCCAACCCCGCCGTCTATTCCATCGAAACCGACCTAAAATTTCCGGTGGATGAAACGCTGCTGCCCGTTGCTAAACGAAGCTTGGTCCGGTATATCAGCAGCAAGGCGGCCTAATTGGTTCGCTTCACTTCCCCGTCCTGATCGATGGATAGTCCACCGACCGAACCCTTCACCATCGCCGTGAATTCTGTATCTGTACCTTGCATCTTAATCCCGTCTCCCCCAGCCAATCCCAATTGCCGCAGGCCATCGGCATAATGCCCATGCTGCCTTATATATTTTTGTTGCTTATCGTAAATCATCCACAACATCTCTCTTGCCGCCTCATCCGCCGGTTCAACAAACCCCACCGTATCCTTCCCGCCGGTCGCCGGAGCCTCTAATCCTGTATGCGTCGAAAACTGCAAATACCCCCATTTCTCGGGCATATGCATGTTGATATACCCCTGTGGTGACCACACCCAATTGTGCTCCGGCAGCCGCCGCCCGGTGCCAGCATCCGTCCTCACCTGATACTGTCCATCCCGCACATCCCTATCCCACTCCACCCGCGAAAAATTGATCCGCCATTGCGTGCTGTCCCGCACTGGCCCGTCACCCCAAAAGCTCAGGCTTTTCAGCGGTATCGCCATCTCTACCGACCAGCCCTGATCGACATCACCGGGCTGATTTAGCGTTCCTTTAACCTGCACAGCACTCAACAAACCCTGTGTATCCCAGCTCAGCAACGCTTTCCCGCCGTTGCGATAAGGCTTCGGCATAAAAAGGTCCATCACCGTACCCAGCGCATTTATCTCCAGTTCGAAATAACGGTGGGTCGAATTGTCGGGATTGATGAATATCTCGAAATCGTTGTCATCATAGATGACGGTATCATGCTGACGCAGCGTCCCCCATAGATCAGGTTCCGCCAACTCCGCATATATATAAAGATAAGTGGAATCCCATAGCATCCTGGCCCGCGTCCTCAGTGGGGGCTGCGGTCGGGCCTCTCCTTCAATATCCAAAAAATCCTCCGTCCAGGGTGCGTGCTGCCAGACGGCTTCATTGCCCGACCCATCGATCACCGGCCGCTCAGCCGCATAATAACAGACATAATGCCGCTGCGCCGACGCCGGCAAGCTCAACAGGACAAGGGCGACGAAACAACAGATCAGTCTTATGCTCATATCAATGTTTTCGCAAAGTTTCAAAAAAAAGCTCCAGAATTAGGAATTATCAATTAGATTTCTTTATTTCGACGCCATCGCACGAATCATTAACCATTCAACTAAACCCTCCTCGCTACCATGAATCTACGCTACCGCTCGGTGCGCGACATCCTTTACGCCCGCAATCCCGTCTTAATCGCGTTAATCCTTTTCCTATCTTTTCATTTTTCCTCATTCGCCCAACATGACTTTGCTCCCGGGTACATTATCAAGCCAAATCACGATACGGTTAAGGGTCTGATTAAATCGGTGCCCGACGCAGACTTATCTGCATCTGTCTCCTTCAAGACAGATATGACTGGCGAATGGATACAAAATGGACTTTCTGATCTGCTTGGATTTGGTTTTGAAAATGAGATATTCAGGAGCATTCAATTTCTAAACACATCTAAAGGGAACATAAAGGATACCGTATTCGCCAGGGAGCTTGTCTCCGGTAGCTACAACCTCTTTACCTATTCAGATAATAACGAGCGGCTGTTTTTTCTGCTTCAAAAAGATACAACCATTAATCTGCTTTACAATGATTTTGTCTCAAGTACCAATGACCTCGAACAGACCGGAAACTATCAAAACTTCTTGAATTTTATCAGCATTTCCTGCGACAAACTTAAGAATGAATATCAGCGGGTAGCATATAATGAAAAGAGTATTTCGGATTTTGTCCAGAAAACGAACAATTGTATTTCAGCCGGATCGTCGCTAAGGTATTATAAGAACCAAAAAACCGTTGTAACACCTATAATTTTTGCAGGCGGTTTACCTGTGTCCAGTCAGCGCCATCTATTTACCGCGAATTTATTGGTCCGTCTAACCTTCCCGCGCGTTAACAATCATATTTCACTGAATATCGGCCTCAATTATACCAGTATGAACTATATGACGAGCTACAATCAATCATTGAATCCGCCTTATCGATATTTTACCCATCAGCAAATCGAAAGCATCCCGCTTACAGTACAGGTTAATTTTACCCATTCAAGGATTCAGCCTTACGTATATGCGGGATTTTCTGCCTATTATAGCAATCTGGTCAATCTTGCTAACGCATTCTATGTACAGGCGAATGAAAAAGGCTCGGGGGTGTCCGGTGTAGCTGGGTTGGGGATAGAGGCCAGGATCATTGCCGGGCTTTTCATCCGAGCCGAATGGAAGTATGATGTAATTGTTCAATATCCGGCAATTGGTTTGTCATACCACTTCTAAAACCTGCTTATTCAACCTTGTATCGATACACCAACCTTCCCAGGTTACCATGATCATCAATACCCTCCACTATTATCTTGTAAATTCCCGGCCTGTCTGCATTATAATACTCCACACTGGCATTGCCGTCGTTATCCGTCCTTATTTCGGGGTTCCAATAAATGGTCGAGCGCAAACCTGAATAAGAGCCAGGTACATTACAAAACCCTACCGGAGTGACAGGCAAAACCCCTACGGACGAGATATCTTTGTTTTCTTCACTGCCATTTCTGGTAGTAATGATCAATACCCCATAACTTCCTTCCATCCCATACATACTTGTGCTTGTAGTCTTTAGCACTTCAACCGTTTCTACCTCGTCGGCAGGTATATCGTCTATCTTAAGTGATCGGCCGGCCCGAATTTCCGTTCCATCCAATACGATCAACATCGGTTCGACATGCTCATTGGGCATATTACTGTTTTGAACGGAAGTCGTTAAATAGGGGACGCCGTTAATAAAAACAACCCCGCGCAATCTCCCGTTTAATCTCGTTGACAATTGCTCTCCTACCCTTTGGAGATCATCGAAATGTATCACTTGGTCAGCAAATCCGGCCCCCGCAAGGCTTTGCGTCCGGTATTGGTTGTCATGCGTTACAGATTTTACCATTACCGGCTGTAGTAACACACCCCGGCCGGAAGAAGGCATACTGGTATCCGCCATAGTTGGCAGCGCAGATGACGATGGAAGCCCATATACCAGATCATGAACTTTCGGGGGTTTATGGTTCGCTTTAAAGTAAGTTATCCTGATCGTGTTGCCTCCTTTTGAGTTCACAGCACTTAAAACACCGTGGAGAGTATCTATAAAAACAAGGTTCGAAAAGCTAAAAATGCCATTTTTATCAGATTTGCTGGTTACCAATGGGCCGCCCCTGGAAGGGACAAAAGTAACCGTCCCATCCGCTGCAGGTAGGTTTGAGAGGTCTGTTATTTTCCCGCCGATTTCGAGCCCCTTTTCAGGATGAAAAACTAAACCTGCGGAGTCATTACCCAATACCCGCTTCCATTCAAAATTACGATACCCCTGAGTTAGCATTAACAAATCCAGATTCTCTTTAGCAGCTTCACTCGTGTCGTTAAAATAATAGTTGGGCTGTTCGACATACCCTTTTAGGTCCAGGGCGAATAACAACCCGGTTTCGATATTCCTTTCGCTGTTTTCATTCATGGACAATTTGCTCTCATCGACTACGGTCACGGAAAAATGCCCGTTTGTCGGAACCCCAGCCTGGTTTTTTGCATTCAGCAACAGGCTTACTTTTTCTCTTTTCCCATAGCCGGGCTTATCTACCTGAATTTGCAACTTAAGCCGGTCGTCGTTTTGCACAAATAACAATCGTTCACACATTGGCTCTCCGTCCTGGGTAAATAAGGTAAACTTGGAAATGCCTGTTCGAAGCGCCTTCTTTGCAATATCAAAAGCTACCGTTGGAGTTTCCTGTTTGAAGGAATATTTCATTGCATTCCCACCGGAATAAATAACTAATAGAAAATCCTTGTTTCTGTTAGTACGGTAATAAGCGGCATTGGCTTTTACGGTGATCGATACTGCCGGAGTTGAATCATTGACTACCGACAATGATATTCCGGATGGATCCGGTTTAGGCAGATTTACGATGGTTTGAGACCCATCGGAAAAACTGAGCTTTGCCCTATAAGCATTGTCCTTATCCGGGTACAAATAAAAATACCCCATTCCCAGGTGTGACGACTCAAATGAGCAAACCTGTTTGTCCCCCTTGTCAACTATTACCCCCTTGACATTTATCCCCAGTCCGTCTATGCCGGTCACTTTAAAAGCCATCTTCGTTTTGATACCTGCAACCAGGGTTCCCCCCTCCGGAAACCACTGTACGACAGCTTTATTTTTTGGCACAGCTCGATTAACTAATATTCCCACTGGGATATACTGATCAAAAAAGTCTAACTCACCCAGATTTCGCATCCACTCTGTATAAGCCCTTACCCGGTAGTTTCCTCCTCGAATTGAATCAGGCAGTGCAAAAACACCCCAACAAACCCCATTCTCAAGTCGTAACTTTATCGATTGGTCAATTTCGTTTTTAGTATTTATCAGATCCACGTACAATACCCCGCTTAACGCCGATAGTTTACGATATCCACCCTCGGTTACATAGGCTTTAAAAAAAATAGTATCCCCTGCTGAATAATAAGGTCTGTCAAATTGTAAATATGCCCTCTCCGGGTCATAAGTGGAAAAATAATTTTGCAGTTTATTTACCGGATCATGGTTGTTTGACTGAGCAAATCCTCCACAATGGAAGGAAAATAAGAGGATGAAGAACAAAAGTGGTTTTTTCATGGTTTTTACAAGCCTCACTGTTTGCAGAACGATTGATGCCAAAATGATGCCCAACCCCACATAGAATCCCCTATTAAGGTACTTATCTTCCCTGAAGATAACAAACGCCAGTAGGATGCCATACACGGGCTCGAGGTTATACATCAGACTGACCGTAAACGCCGAGATCTTTTGTAACGCCAGCAACCCCAGGTTAAATGCCAGCACAGTGCAGGCCCAGCTCAGCACCAGCAGCCAACCCAGGTCAGCCAGTCCGGGAACCAAGGACGGCGCCGGGAAAAGCCAAAGATACAGTGGCATCAGCATCGTCAATACTACACAACCGCCGCTGAGCTCGTATAAGGTCACCGTTTCTGCCGGCACCCGCCGCAGGATCCGTTTGTTCAACACCGGGAAAAAGCTGGCCAACAGGGAAGACACTAATCCCAACGCAATCCCGGTCTTATAACGCGGATCAACCTGGAATATACAGAAGATCCCCACGATCGCCAGCAACCCAAGAAACAGCTCTACGACATCCATCCGGTGTCGCATGACCAAAGGTTCGATGATCGCAGTGAAAAAGCCAACAGCGGAAAAGCACAACAACCCGACGCTTACGTTTGAATATTTAATGCTGCCATAAAATGCCACCCAGTGCAACGCGGCAATCCCTCCGATCCCGATAATCCGCCATAGGTCCCGGCGGTCGATCCGGACATTCTGCCGGCGAATAGCGGCGAGCAGCCACAAGGTGACCCCGGTAATGAACAACCGGTACCAAACCAAAAGACCTTCATTGAGGGAGATCAGCTTACCGAGGATCCCGGTAAACCCCGCGAGCAGTACAGCAATATGTAGCTGGATAAAAGCTTTCTTCATTTAGCAGGGCGAATGGAATTGGCTCCAATCCCCACCATATCGTTCTTCACCCGATTCCGGTAATTCTTGAACAAGGACTGCCAACGCAGGTTAAGCACACCCAATATACCCTCCTTCACAATGCCTTTATTCATCTTGGAAACACCGAACTTCCGATCTTCAAAGATGATCGGCACCTCTTTGATCTTAAACCCTAATTTCCAGGCGGCAAATTTCATCTCGATCTGGAAGGCATAGCCGACAAACCGGATCTGATCCAGATTGATCGTCTCCAGCACCTCCTTCCGGTAACAAACAAACCCTGCCGTCGGGTCCTGCACCGGCATCCAGGTGATCAGCCGCGTATATATAGACCCACCCCGGGATAAAAGGATCCTGTTCCTTGGCCAGTTGACATTCCCACCACCCCTGACATACCGGGAACCGACGGCCACATCGCCGCCCTGATGCTTGCAGGCTTCATATAATCGTTCCAGGTCCCTGGGATTGTGCGAAAAATCCGCATCCATCTCGAAAATGAAGTGGTAGTTATTGCGGACCGCCCATTTGAAACCGTGAATATAGGCCGTGCCGAGACCCAGCTTCCCCTGGCGCTCTTCCAGGTAAAGCAGCCCGGGATATTTCTTTTGGAGCTCTCGGACAATTCCTGCGGTGCCATCGGGAGAGCTATCGTCAATCACCAGGACATGATACCCTTGCCCCAGCTGAAATATGGCCTCCAGGATACTGGCAATATTTTCCTTTTCGTTGTACGTCGGTATGATGACGATCTTTTCCAAATGGCTATTATAGCTTTATATATATGAGTGCCTTCTCACGGGTCTATGTAATGTACAAAAATACAACTTTTACCCGCCGCGGCCTGCAATCTCAACCCTTTTTTAACATCGCCCTGTTAAAAATCTCCGTCAGTTTTTGCTTCGTATGCAGCGGAAAATCACCCTTCATCATCCAGTCATAGTATTGCGGTTCCGCTTTCAGCACGTCGGCTACGGCCCGACCTTTATATTTCCCGAAATTGAACACCTCTACCCCATTCTCCAGCACGAAACGCCGGGCAAAGTCCACGACGGGCTCCTCGCCGATATGTTTCAGGATCGTGTCTATATTGGTGCCTAGTTGGGGATATCTCACGACCTGCGCCACCAGCACGTCCCAGGTGGCTGTGGCATCTGCCTCCGCACCATGGGCGCCTTCAAGTTCCTTATTGCAGTAGAACCGGTACGCTGCGCTTAAGGTCCGCTGCTCCATCATATGAAAAATTTTCTGTACGTCCAACATTTTGCGCCCCTTTCCTTCAAATTCCATCCCTACCCGAAGAAATTCTTCCGCCAGCATCGGGATGTCGAACCGGTTCGAATTATAGCCGGCCAGATCACAGTGCTCGAGGAACTGCTTCAACTCATTGGCTACCTGCCTGAACGTCGGAGCATCCTTTAACATCTCATTCGTAATGCCGTGGATATCCGTTGACGCCGCCGAGATCGGGATTTCAGGATTAATGAGCTTGCGCTTTACCTGCTTTTTCCCATCCGGGAGGATCTTGATGATGGCTATTTCAACAATACGGTCGGTACCAAGATTGACCCCAGTCGTCTCCAGGTCAATGATCGCTAAGGGGCGTGTAAGTTGTAACATGCTGCAGATATTGTAAAAACTCCTACTGTGTGATCTGGTTGATAAGCGCCTGGATGTCCAGACCATCGTAATTACCCGAACTCATTAATAGCAAATTAACATTTTTGTAGGTCTCCTTCATCAGCCATTCCGCTAATTCTTCCTTTTTGTGAATGACCGCCAACCCCTTCTTGCCAAAGCCGGCAACAATCTTTTCCTCCGGCAGCGGCGGTAACCGTTTTAATTCGAGCGCGTGCGGTGAGTAGAACACCGCCGTGGCATCTGCATCGTCCAGGCTCCCCCGATATTCACTCAGAAATTGTTCATTCAGACTACTATACGTATGCAATTCCAGTACGGCGACCAGGCGGCGATCCGGAAACTGGCCTTTTACGGCCCGGATGGTAGCCTTTACTTTTGACGGCGCATGTGCAAAATCCCGGTAAATATTCATCGTCGGCGCGCTGGCCAGCAGCTCAAGCCTTTTGGCCGCACCCGTAAAACCCGCCATGCCCTTTAGAAACCCCGCAGCGTTCAGCCCCAATTCCTTACATACCAACCAGGCCGCATGCAGATTCAGGAGGTTATGCTCGCCAAATACCTTTAATGCACCGGTTTGGCCTTCCAGCGTAACAACAGTTATGCCGTTTTCTATCCGGTGGACCGGGATCCCATAACCGATTCGCCGGACAACTGCCGGATGCTCCTCAACCAGCCGGGTAAGCACCGGATCGGTCTGGTTATAGATCAGCACTCCGCGTGGCTCTATCTTGTCCAGGAAAATCCTGAATTGCTCCAGGTAGATCTCGAAGGTGGGGAATACATTGATATGGTCCCATGCAATCCCTGTCAGCACGGCAATGTGGGGGGCCAGGAAGTGGAATTTCGGCCTTTTTTCCAGGACGCTCGCGGGATATTCATCCCCTTCAGCGACGATAACCGGGGCGTGAGTGATATTGACTGACTGCGCGAATCCCTCCAGCCGGGCGCCCACCAAATAATCGAAATCTTTTTTCGCCGATTGTAAGGCGGTCATGACCATAGAGGTCGTAGTCGTTTTGCCGTGGCTCCCGCCAATGACGACCCGGATCTTGTCCCGGCTTTCCTGAAATATATATTCAGGGAACGAATAGATGGCAAGCTTCAACTCTTCGGCCCTCCGCAGTTCGGGGTTGTCCGCCTTCGCATGCATCCCCAAAATAACGGCATCCAATTCCGCATTCAGCCTGGCCGGATGCCAACCAAGGGTCGCCGGCAATAACCCCTCTCGTTCAAGGTTGCCCCTGGCCGGCTCAAAGATCTCATCGTCACTACCCGTCACCGTGTACCCCTTCCGGTGGAGCGCGATCGCCAGCTGGTGCATCACACTGCCTCCGATCGCGATAAAATGTACCTTCATTGTTATAGTCTTGTTATATTCATTCAGCTTCAACGTGCCAAATGTATTCAACATCAGATAATTAGGCAAAATTTTGCGGGGAATGCCCCCAAGGGCTTGCAGAATCCGTTTTTTTGTCTTTTCTTTGTGTTGTTCGAAATTAATCTTTCTCTATCCTTTCGAAAGTCCCCTAATAGACAGCAGAAATCTGGCCGCAAAAGCCTCTGACCACGTCGGTTAGTTCCGTCCCCTCCTTTGAATCACCTGGTGTCCATTCCTTTTAACCAGGCAATTTATCGATTCATCTTAAATACCACAAAAAATGAGAAAGACAATTGTAATCTTAGTTATCGCTGTTGCCGCTGCTGCTGCTTTTGCTTCCTGCACAACCGAGCGTAGCGGTTGCAAATATAACCAGGGCTTTGTTGGATATGGCAGCGCCCGCTAATTACCCTTTGCCGGAAAAAATATTTATAAAGGTTATCCCCCGATAACCTTTTTTGTTATCCGCACCTACCTCTACTAATTGTTTGTTTCAATACGGCTTTTGTCCGATCACATTTCCTGCCGGTGAGTATCTGCAGACGAGATAATCATTCCGCCCATTGCTGACGAGGGCACAACCTACCGATTGCGTATTTCTCCATACGACCTGCGTATAGTGCCCAACAACTGCACTTCTATTCGCGCGGCAATCCGGGAACACTCCCTCCCGAAATGATTTCTTTTCCGCAGCCCACATATCGATCATCTCATCAGTTGAAAAAGCGTTGGTCGTACCCCACCACAAATTCTCGCCTTCCTTGCCCGCGATATCCTGGTCATGTTGACCTTTGTCAATGTCTGCTAAATGCCGCGCCCACGCCAAAGCGTCGGAAGCAAGTGCGGGTGACCACTCCAGGGCAGGCAATTGCAAAGCCGAACGATATAAATTGTGACGTCGCAAGATCGCGTTGATAAATGCGGTGTCTTTATAGATCGTGCGGCCGTCCTGGCAATAACCCGAAACGGTAATGCCGGTGATCATAAAATACAATAGAAGAGTTTTGCCTCGCATACGATAAAGGGATTATAATACGTAGTTGGTAACGAATTCGGAAAAAAAACATTGTTGGAAATTGGAAAAAAAATCAACGCGTTGCCCATTCATTAACTATAGTCAAACTTCTTCAACTATCGTCGTCGGATATCCATTTTTCGGAAAAAAAATTTTGAAATCCGCTTTGATTAGTAATTTTTTTGTATGATATTTATTTGACGATTTGCCGACCATAATCTTGTCCTCACACCTTCTACTATTTTCTCGTCGGACCGGCGATCCTATTTTCACTTAAACCTTTATGGCAATCTAACTGAACTACTACCACTGAACTATGTCTAAAAAACAAGTGGCGCTGGAGTGCGTCTGCGCCTTGCTGATACTGCTATTCCTCTATGCCAGCGTATCCAAATTTATGGCCTTCAAGACCTTCATCGACCAGATGAATAACCAGCCCCTTCCAAATTCC
>DASZJO010000072.1:0-23173 GCA_035948015.1 Puia sp. | reverse complement strand
GGTTGGTGGTGAAGGAGGTTGCGGGGAAGCCGGGGGAGATGATTAAGAAGGGGATGCACGGCGTGGCCGGGGGTGGGGTTGGCGCGACCGGGGAGGCTTCGGGTGGCTGGAGATCGGCGGCAGGGTTTAGGATGGCGGCGGGGCCGACGGTCTTTAGCAAGGGGCCGGATTTTATAGATTACAACCAGGTGGGGTTCGGGGATAATGATTTCAAGCGGCAGTTGCTTATGCTGTTCATGTATTCGCGGGTGGGACCGGTGATCGAGAAGGCGGATCTTGATAAGGATGGAAGGGAGGACCTTTTTATCAGCGGCGATAAGGTCCGGCCGGCGCGGATGTATATGCAGCGGGAGAACGGGCGATTCGAAGCGGCGGGTTATTCGTTGGGGTCGGAGGACAGTTCGACGACGGCGGCGGCAGCATTCTTCGATGCGAATGGAGATGGCTGGCCGGACCTGTACATCGCAAAGGGAGGATATTCATTGTGGGAACCGAAGACGCCGGTATTACAAGATGTGTTATACCTGAATGACGGGAAAGGCGGTCTGATAAGGGCTGCCGGGGCATTGCCGGATGTAAGCGCTTCGGCCAAGTCCTGTGTGCGGCCTTGTGATTTTGACAATGACGGGGACATCGACGTATTCGTCGGCGGCAGGGTGGTACCCGGGCAGTATCCGGTCACGCCCCGCAGCTATTTGCTCGTGAACGACGGCAAAGGACATTTTTCGGCGGTCAGTACTCCGTTTGATCACGTCGGGATGGTGACGGATGCGCGGTGGATAGATCTGGACGGAGACGGGCGAAAGGACCTGGTGATTTGCGGGGAATTCATGCCGGTGATGGTTTTCATGAATACCGCCGCGGGTTTTGTGGACCGTACGGCGGATTATTTCGGGAAGGCTTCGCCCGGGTTCTGGAATGTACTGGCGGTAGCAGATCTGGATGGTGACGGAAAGCCGGACATCATTGCAGGTAACCTGGGGTTGAACAGTTGTATTAAGATCTCGGATGCTCAGCCGGCGGAACTTTATTACGCGGATTTCGACCATAACGGGTCGATCGACCCATTTTTTAATTTCTACATGCAGGGGGTCAGTTACCCGTTTGTCAGCCGGGATGAGCTGAACGAGCAGATGTATTCGATGCGAAAGAAATTCGGTTCCTATAAGGACTATTCGACGGCTACGATGAAGGATATCCTTTCACCTCAGGAATTGTCGCAGGCCGGCAAGCTAACGGCGACGGAGAGCCGTACCGTTTGCTGGATGAACAGGGGCGGGCATTTTGATCAGATTCCGCTGCCGGGGGAGGCTCAATTTGCGCCAGTATGCCGCGTTGTGACCGGGGATTTTGACGGGGATGGCAAAACGGATGTCTTGTTATTGGGAAATCATTCGGATAACCGGTTAAAGATGGGGAGTATGGATGCGAACTACGGGTGTCTTTTGCGGGGAGACGGTCGCGGCGGGTTTTCTTATGTTACTCAGCCGGCGGCGGGGATGTCGGTACGGGGGGATGTCAAGTCGGCGATCGAGGTTGAGATCGGAGGGGCGAAGTATTTAGTGATCGGGGTGGCGGAGGGGAGGGTTCAATTTTATAAAGAGCGATGATGAGACGAATTCAAATAATCATTTTGTTGTTTTTGTGGTTGGGAGGTCATGCGCAAAAGGTTAAAAAGGCTCCATTGAGCCGAGGCGAACTGGAGAAAGCGTTGACGGCGGAGATCCGGCCTGCCTTGCAGGCGATAACGATGGTTATGGTGCACGATGTGGTCAACCCGCCGGCGGCAAGCCGATATTATTCCTATATCATGCTGGCGGCTTATGAACTGGTAGCGCGGATTGATGCTTCGACGGTTGCTCCGGCGGCCTTTATTCAACATTATCCGGCGGACTCGTTGCAAGTTGGGGGTAACTACCAGATGGCGGCGGTATATGCGATCCTGGAGACGGGGCGGCAAATGCTGCCGTCGGGGTATTTGCTTGAGAAGGAAGAGGCAATGTTTGTGAAGAAGCTTTATTCATGGGGGATGACGCAGCGGTTAGTGGATGCCAGTGAAGCGGCCGGTCGGGCGGCGGTGCAGAAGGTGATCGGTTTCTCGCGGGGGGACCGCTATAACCTGCTCAGCGCGAAACTGCGATACACACCGTTGAAAAAGGACTCGACGTGGTATCCGACGCCGCCTTCGTACATGGAAGCGGTTGAACCCAATTGGCGTATCATCAGGCCGATGATCATCGACAGTGCGGATCAGTTCGTTCCGCCGCGGCTGACGCCTTTCAGCAAGGATACGGCCAGCGATTTTTACCGGTTGGCGATGGAGGTATATACGATCAGCAAGGATACGGGCGCGCAGTCGGTATATGAGCGTACGATCGCCGGGTTCTGGGATTGCAATCCTTTTGCGATCACAACGTCGGGGCATATGAATATCGGGTTGAAGAAGATGAGTCCGGGCGGGCATTGGATGGATATTACAGGAAATGCGGGGGCGGTGGCGGGGTTGGATTTCGATAAGACAGTGGAGGCGGAGACACTGGTGGCGGTGACGCTGATGGATGCTTTCATATCCTGTTGGGATGAGAAGTACCGAAGTAACAGGATCCGGCCGGAAACATATATCGATCGAGACATCGATCCGCGGTGGCAGCCTTATCTGCAAACTCCGCCTTTCCCGGAGTATACGAGCGGGCATAGCGTGATCTCCACGGCGGCAGCGGAAGTGCTGACATATTTGTTTGGGGACCGGATCGATTATATGGATAATGCGGAGGAGCTTTTTGACATTCAGCCGCGGCGCTTCCATTCATTTCGTGAGGCAGCGGGGGAGGCGGCGGTTTCCCGGATGTATGGCGGGATCCATTACCGGGATGCGGTGGTCAACGGTCAGACGGAGGGGAGGGCATTGGGGGAGATTATAGTGGGGCGGTTACGGGCGGCGGGGGTGAGGCCGTTGCGATAACCGAGCGAAGCGAAGGTTACGAACGAGGAGGACCGTGTCGAAGCAGGTCCGACGAAGTTCACGCAAAATTCCCTATTTTTACACCCAAATTTTTACTCCATGAACTTGCATGAATATCAGGCCAAGGAACTACTTAAGAAATATCAGGTACCCGTACAGGAAGGCATTCCGGTGGACAATGCGGGGGCGGCGGAAGAGGCGTATAAGCATTTGAAGGTTCAGTACGGAAATAACTTCGCGGTGGTGAAGGCGCAGATCCATGCGGGCGGGCGGGGAAAGGGGAAGATCCAGGGGACGGAGCAGCGGGGCGTGGCAGTTGGGAAAAGTGCGGAGGAGATCAAGCAAATAGCCAGCACGATCCTTGGGGGCACCCTGGTGACGATCCAGACGGGACCTGCGGGGAAGAAGGTCAATAAGGTGTTGATCGCGCAGGACGTGTACTATCCCGGCGCGAATCCGGTAAAGGAATTTTATATTTCGGTGTTGTTGGATCGGGCGAGGGGTCAGAACGTGATCATGTATAGTACTGAAGGCGGGATGGATATTGAAGAAGTGGCGCATAAGACGCCCGATAAGATCTTCAAGGAGTGGGTTCATCCGGGTGGGGGTCTTCTGGCGTTCCAGGCGAGGAAGATCGCCTTTAACCTTGGGTTGAGCGGGGAGGCATTCAAGAACTGTGTGAAATTCGTTACCAATTTATACAATGCCTATTTAGGGTTGGATTGTTCGATGCTGGAGATCAATCCGCTGTTCAAAACGAGTGATGAGAAGATCATTGCGGTAGATTGCAAGATGAATCTGGACGACAACGCGCTGATGCGTCATCCCGATCTGGAAGCGCTGAGAGATATCAGTGAGGAGGATCCGACGGAGGTAGAGGCCGGAAAGTACAATCTGAATTTTGTGAAGCTGGATGGGAATGTGGGCTGTATGGTGAATGGCGCCGGGCTGGCAATGGCGACGATGGACATGATCAAGTTGAGCGGGGGTGAGCCGGCTAACTTCCTGGATGTCGGCGGCACGGCCAATGCGCAGACGGTGGAGGCGGGGTTCCGGATCATTCTGAAGGACCCCAAGGTGAAGGCGATCCTGATCAATATTTTTGGCGGTATCGTTCGTTGCGACAGGGTGGCGCAGGGGGTTATAGATGCGTATAAGTCTATCGGCGACATAAAAGTTCCCATTATCGTGCGGCTGCAGGGCACGAATGCCGAGGAGGCCGGGCAACTGATCAAACAAAGCGGGCTCAAGGTACAGTCGGCTATCCTGCTTAGTGAAGCGGCGGCTTTGGTTAATAAAGCGGTGTCTTGAGGCGGCGCCACTGACGTTGAATTATGGATCAATTGACGGTCTTACAACAAATAGAAGAGGCGGTTCGTGCGATCAGATCGCGGTGTGCGTTGCACCCCAGGGTGGGTATCGTATTGGGCAGCGGGTTGGGTAACCTGGCGCGGGAGATCGTGGTGGAGCAGGAGATCGCATACGAGTCAATTCCGCATTTTCCGGTCGCTACGGTAGAAGGGCATAATGGCAATCTGATCTTTGGCCGGCTGAGCGGCCAGCCGGTGGTGGTCCTGTCGGGCCGGTTCCATTTTTATGAAGGTTATTCTCCGCAACAGGTAGTCTTTCCGATCCGGGTATTGAAGTTCCTTGGCGTGGAGACTTTGTTGGTGTCCAATGCTGCGGGCGGCATGAATGCGGCTTTTCGGGTAGGTGATCTGATGATCATCCGCGATCATATCAGTCTGTTCACGGTCAATCCACTTTTGGGGAGGAATGAAGATGGGTTGGGGCCGCGGTTCCCGGATATGAGCGAACCATACAGCAGGGAATTGATCCGCAAGGCAAAGGTAGTGGCGGAGCGGTTGGAGATCGCCGTTTGGGAGGGGGTATATGCGGGGGTGACGGGGCCGACTTTTGAGACGCGCGCCGAATACAAATTATTGCATATCGCCGGTGGGGATGCGGTTGGCATGAGTACAGTGCAGGAGGTGATTGCGGCGCGGCATCTCGGGATGGCGGTGTTTGCGATGAGCGTGATCACTGACCTGGGTATCCGGGAGGAGGATAATCTGATTACGCATGAGGAGGTATTGGCGGCGGCGGCGGCGGCGGAGCCCAGGCTGGCGGGCATATTCAAGGGGCTCGTGGCGGAGTTATGATTGGGCGCTGGTTCGGAGGGGGGCGGGAGTTAGTCAACATTAACTTTTCTTATAATCACCGATGGCCACTTAATGAGTAATTTGGCCGGAACTTTCTCTACAGTGAACCGCTTTAAACTAATTCCAGCCGGGATTTTGATGGCCGTACTTCTTTCGGGAACCGGGCTGATGGCGCAGAATCCCTTGCAGCAGCGGTTCGGAGGGATGGGCGGGGGCGGCGGGCAGAAAGGGTCGGATACACTTGTTCACCGGAAGAACGATACCATTACCATTCACTATCGTTATCTCGATTCCAGCCGATTAAATAATCTGGATTCCAGCATTCTGGACTTTGGGACAAAGATCCCGAGGCCGGACAATTGGATCAACCTGGGCAACCTGGGAACGCCGGCCCGCGATCTGGCATTTTCGCCGCGGATGCAATCGGGTTTCGATCCGGGGTTTCATTCCTTCGATGTTTATACTTTCACGGTCGATGGAGCGCAGTTCTATAATACGACCAAGGCCTATACGGAGCTGGGGTATTTACTCGCCAGCAAGGCGGAACAGATCGTTAGCGTATTCCACACGCAAAACATCCGGCCGAACTGGAATTTTGTCTTCCAATATCATTTGATCAATGCGCCGGGTACCTTGCCGAATTGTAATACGAATGACAATACGTTCCGGATCACTTCCTGGTATCAGTCGTATAACAAGCGGTATCAGAACTTCATGGTATTTGTGGCCAACAAGCTTGAGACGGCAGAGAACGGAGGGTTACAGAATCCGAACAGCCTGGATTCGGTGGGTTTGAGCAATCAGCAGACATTGCCGGTCCATCTGGGGAATGGATTTTTGCCTTCGAACGGAAACCCATTTGGAGTGGGGATAACTACCGGCACCAAATATTCGACGACGACCTTCCTGTTCCGGCAGCAATATGACCTGGGGCAGAAGGATTCGATCGTGACGGATACGTCCGTGATCCCGTTGTTTTATCCCCGGGTGCGGCTGGAACATACCTTTACCTATACCAGTTCTACTTACCAGTTCATGGACGAAAGTTTACCACCGGGGAACGCGGGGCTGACTGACGGTTATGGGCTGAATACCGCCTATTATTCCAAATATGGGTTGGGTTATGTCGGGCAGCCGCAGATCGGCGTGGGGGTGGTTGCGGATACTTTTCACCGGATTGACAACTGGCATGTGCTGGCGAATGATTTCTCGATCTATCAGTTCCCGGATGCGAAGAATCCGCAGCAGTTCATCAAGCTGGGGGCGTCGCTGGAGCTGCTGACAGGAAAGTTTGATACCGCCAGTCTGTTTGACGGGAGCATGATCTTTAAGAAGGGAGCCGCCAGTGATTACAACGTCTATGGCCATGCCGAATATCGCAACCAGACGCGTAATAAGAAGTGGGATATCGAGGGGTATGGCCGGTTATACCTGGAGGGAGTGGATGTGGGGGATTATAATGCGTATATTTCATTGCGGAGGCTGATCAGCCGGGAAGTGGGGTATTTCCAAGGTGGTTTCGAGAATGTGAATCGGACGCCGTCATTTGTCTTCAACCGTGCCAGCAGTTTCTACTATGATACGACGAAGAGCACGTTGAGCAAGGAGAATACGACGCATATTTTTGCGTCGCTGGACCGGCCGCAGAATCTGCTCAGAATAACGGGCTCGTATTACCTGCTCAGCAATTACACCTATATCACCGATTATTCCCGGGTGAGGCAGGCGGCGGCATTGTTCAATTTGCTTGAGATCAACGTAAAAAAACAGTTTACGTTATACCGGCATTGGAAATGGCGGACCAATACGATCCTCCAGCAGGTGGCGGGGTCGGCTCCGGTGCATGTGCCGTTGCTGGTGTCGTTCAACCAGATCGGTTATGACGGAAATTTCGGCTTTAAGAATTTGTGGTGCAGTTTCGGGACCGAGATCCGGTATATAAGCGCGTATAAGGCGGATGGGTATGCGCCGCTCACGGGGCAGTTCTTTTCGCAAGGAGATACGACGGTCCGGCAGCGATTGCCGGATATTTCGGCGTATTTACATTTACGGGTAAGGGGGTTCACGGCATATGTAAGGGCCGAGGGTCTCAATACCATGGCCTTCAGCCCGAATGGGTTCGGGTTCTATCACAACAATTTCGTAGCCCCGGATTATCCTTCGCCGGCGCTGGTGATCCGGTTCGGGTTCATCTGGGGATTTATCAATTGATTTTATTGGGGTGCGTCGCCGCAATCGGGCTCGGCACAGGGGTTGTCGGATAATTCGACTTCGAGGGTGGCGTGCTGGATGTTGCGGTGGAGTAGTTCGTGTTTGATGCGGTGCTTCAGGTTCTCGATACTTTCCATAGTACAGGATCTATCGACTACAAGATGAGCGGTAAGGGCGTTTTCTGTCGTGCTGATCGCCCAAACATGAATATGGTGAAAATCTTTCACGTCTTTCATTTTGCCGATGGCCTCTTTGATCTTGCTGATCTCGATGCCCGAGGGGACGCCGTCGAGGGAGAGGCGCAAGCTGTCGCGGAGGAGTTGCCAGGTGCTATAGAGGATGATGATCGCAATGACGAGGCTCAGGGCGGGGTCGATCCAATTGAGTTGAGTATAGTAGATTACGAAGCCGCCGATGACCAGTCCGGCGGATACGATGGCATCGGAAAGGAGGTGGAGGAAGGCGCCGCGGACGTTGAGGTCGCTGTCTTTACTCCGGAAGAACAGCATGGCGGTGAGGGCGTTGATGGCTATCCCGATGGCAGCGACGAGGGAGATGATTTTGCCCGGGAGGGTGGGTTCGGGGTTCATGAGCCGGTGGAGGGCCTCATAGCCGATCGCGCCGAGTGAAATGAGGAGGATGGCGGCGTTGAGCAGGGCGACGAGGATCGTGGTTTTTTTGAAGCCGTAGGTATATTTATCGGTAGCGCGGACGCGCAGGAGTCGGTTGGCGATCAGCGCCATGGCGAGGCTGGCAACGTCTGCGAGGTTGTGGCCGGCGTCGGACAGCAGGGAAAGGGAGTGGATATTGAGGCCGGCGAAGACTTCGATCACGACGAAGAGGAAGTTCAGGGCGATGCCGATGATGAAGGCGCGGTTGACCTGTTTGAGGTTAATGGGATGGTGGTGGTGGCCGAAGCCGTGGGAATGGTCGTGACTGTGGTCATGGTTGTGGTGGTCGTGGGTTTGGTCGGAATCGTGGTCGTTGTCGTGGGTCGGGTCGTGATCGTGGGAGTGATTGTGGTCGTTGTCGTGGGTATGGGTGTAAGCGTCCGGGTGCTCAGATGTGTATCTTTCGTGATTATGCGTATTACTGTGGTCGGCGGCGTGGTGGTGATTATCTCCGTGGTCGTGTTCGTGAGAGTCTGGCTGGTCGTAAGGTTTTTCGTTGGGCATAGGGTGATTTGTTTAACGATAATCGTCTCGGGCGGGTGAAAAGGCGTCGATGACTTTGCAGTCGGTATGAGCGAAAGCGGAATGCGGTGTGTTGGAGGGGATGGCGTGGGAGGCGCCGGCTTTGAGTAGGTACTTTTCGCCGCCGATGATCATTTCGAGCTCGCCTTCGAGGACGAGGGTGATTTGTTCGTGGTAGTGGCTATGTTCGAGAAGGCGGCTGCCTTGCCGGATGTCCCAGACGGCGAGGGTACTTTTGTCGCCGTGAACCATTTTCCCGAAAAACCCCGGCCGTATTTCTTTGGCCGGGATGTTGGCAAGATATTCCATGACCGATTTTGGCGTGAAGGTACGGAAAAACGGCGGTTTGTTCGGGGCGGAGGGGTGGAATGTGCGGGCGCGGTGGACCAGGATGTAGGTGTGGACCAGGATGTGGGGGTGGACCAGGATGTGGGGGTGGAGCGGGTGAGGGTGTAGGGGAGCGGTGGAGTTGGAAGCGGAGGCGGGGTGGCGGCGGTGCGGCAGGATGTGGATAAGTGGATAAGCTTTGGTGGCCCAAGCCGGGTAAATGTGGTAGACTTGTTCAAATTCGAATTCTGATGAAACCTCTACTGACCCTGACCGTGGCCGTGACGGTCTCTTTTTCATGTTTGGCCCAGGCGGCGACGCGCTCCGAGTTGCCCGCAAAAGACAGGATTGATTCGGCAGCACATTCAGATTCCTTATTACGGGCCCGGGTTCGGGTGGTTCCTTTTGCAGATGCTATCGATGCCGTGTTGGGTGATCTGCCGAATAATCTGCGGAAAGTTACCGGTGAGCTCCTGCTGGCGGAAGCTGAGACCGAAAATTATTCCTCCCTGGTTGTGGTGCCGGGCGCGGAAAATTGCATAGTGACGCGGTACCATTCGGTGGAGGATACGACGGCGAGTTGGCAGGCGAAGATGTATAGTGGCGGAGATTTCGGGCCGGCTTCGCAGAAGTATCAGCAATTGTACCAACAGCTCAAGACCTGTTATGTACGGTTGGCGGATAGCAGCATTTATTATCTGGAAGGAGTTTGGGAGCCGGCGAGGGAGGGGATCTCCTTTACGACCAGCACGTTTAAGTTAAGGACGAACGATCAGCGATTCAGGGATGTGAAAGTAGAGTTGGAGCTGGTCTATCAACTGGCTGATTGGGCGGTCAATATCAATATTGTGACGAAGAGGCCGGATGATGAGGTGGGGATCAGGCCGGGGTCGAATTAGGGCACATTTGGGTTAGATCGGCTTTCTGGTGGCCCCGCCGTCGACTGGGATGGTGGCGCCGGTTATATAAGCGGCCAGGGGTGAAGCGAGGAAGGCGACGAGGGCTGCAAGCTCTTCGGGTCGGCCGATCCTTCTGACGGGGATGGTTGAAGCCCGTTCGGCGAGCAATTGTTCTTCGCTTACTCCCGGACGCGGTTGGATCGCGTCTTTGACCCGATCGGTCAGGATCAGTCCCGGAGCCACATTGTTTACGGTAATATGGTCAGGGCCCAATTCATCGGACAGCATTTTAGCCATACCGACTACGCCCATGCGAAGGCTGGTGGAAAGGACCGAGCTGGGCAGATATGTCAGTACCGTCAGGCTTGTAATATTGATGATCCGGCCGCTGCCCGTCTTTCGCAGATGAGGAATGGCCAGCCGGCAGAGCCTGACGGCGCTCAGGAGCGTCAATTCGAAGGCGGTTTGCCATGCGGCTTCGTCAAACGATTCAAATTTTCCAAACGGCGGTCCGCCGGCATTATTAACAAGGATATCCAGGCGGCTGAATTCGCTGACTGCGGCGTTAACGATATTCTCTGCATCTTTTGGTTGCAGTACGTCGGCGGGGACGGCGAGTACCCTGCCTTTGCCAATGGCGCCGATCTCTTTAGCGGTGGTATTGAGGGTGTCGGCGTCACGGGCTCCGATGACTACATTGGCGCCTTCAGCGGCCAGTGCGGCGGCGCAGGCTTTTCCTAATCCTTTGCTGGCGGCGAGCACGAGAGCGGTTTTGCCGGTAAGTTGCAGGTCCATGGCTTTCAGTTGAGGTACCGAAGTTACGCGGTAAATTGTGATCTCAAGATGGAGAAAGTATTGCAAATACTGGCGGTTTCCGCGTTGCTGATGCTGCTGATCTGGAGAAGCATTCGGCGGCGGGACGAGCGGTTCCGGCGGTTCAGCTATTTGGGGCGCGTGAGGGCGCCGTTGGTGGAGGATATCCGGCGGCGTCTGGTCAGCGGGATAACCAAGCGAAGCGAAGTTCATGGGATGGGTGGGGAGGCTTATGGAGTGCCGGTGGACGTGGATGCATTCTTGTGGGATGAGGATAGCCGGATGGTACTGTTGTATTGGCGGGATGGGAAACTGACGATCAACCGGCGGATGGCGGGCGGGCGGAACCGGGAGTTGCAGGAACTGGCGGTGCCGATGGATTGTACGGCGTTGGACTGGGATCCACTGGAGAGGAAGATCTATCTGGAGGAAGATGGGGATTGGTTTGTTTATGGTGAAGAGGGGTGAGGGGGGTTATCGTTCGAAAAAGCCCACGCTGCCGCCTACCCATTCGCGGTCTTTATTGAAGTTGACGCCAATCATTTTTCCTTTACTAAGGCGGGCGAGGTTAATTGCGAGAGTAGGCCGGGTCGCTTCGTCTTTCCAGAGATACATCATCCTGATCTCGGCTTTTGCGGGGACGTCGGGGGTAGGGATAAGGTCAGCATATTTTACTTTACGTTGGAGGATCCAATTCTCCGGGTCTTTCACTTCCAGGTCGGACAGTTGGGGATCGATGACGACGCCTTGGCCGGCGAAGGAGAAGAGTGGCTTCAGGACGTAGTTGTCGAGGTCGGCTGGCGGTTGTTTCAGTTCGTTCAAAAAGAAGGCGGGTGGCGCATAGGGGTGGTGGATAAAGGGGAGGGTGAATTTGCTGATGCGGTAGAACCAGTTGGGATGTGTGACCCATTGGACGTCGAGGTCCTGGCGGATATCGGGGTGCGGGCCGAGGGTGGCAGCGGCGTGATGGAGTTCGTCGAAGATGACGCGGTTGTAGATGCGGCTAACGCGCGTTTTGCGGCGGGTGACGGGGTGAATATAGAATAATTTATTGCCTTCCTGGATAAGGTCTGTAAGGCAGACGGGTTGGATGCCGAGGTAGTCGCGGGTGCAATAGAAGTCGATGCGCGTCTTCTGTTGGTGGGGGCGAATTTCCAGCAGGATCACCTCTTCCGTCGGGCAGTCGCCGACGATGGTCTCCTTCAGCAGGTTGAGGTAGCCCGGTTGATCGAGGTCGCTGAGAAACTGGCTATAGTTGTCGGGGATGCTGAAATGGCGGCGAAGGGCTTGTGGGTAGTAGACCTGGAAGCCGTAAAGACTGGCGAATCCCTGCATTTCGATTAGCTGGGGCTGATAGCCGCCGCTGCCGTCTTCGCAGATGCCGAAGTCAAAGGCGAGGAATTGCGGGTGGGCGGTCTCGTTAGGAACGCGGTCCTGCGGAGGGATGGCGCGGTCGGTGAGTGCTTTGAATCGCGGATCGAGGATGAGGTCGACGAGATATTCGCAGATGTCGGTCAGTTTGGCGGCGAAGTCTTTGGGAATGAAGACCGGGGTTTCGGCGATGCGGAATTCGATGGCGCCGGGGTAGGGGCGGTTCAGGTCGGCGAGGAGGTCGGTGTAGCGCTGGCGGGTGAAGGTTTCGTTGAAGGATTTTCGCAGTGCGGGGACCATGGGGGCGAAATGTTTCAGGGAAGGTACGGGGTTTTGGGAAATGATTTTTTTAGTGATTACTTGAGGCTCGAATTACTAAATTATTTAGTAATTGTGTTTTATTTCATTTACCTTTACAATGACTACTTAGTTCTTTGTGGGGTATCGTTAGACGTGAGCAATGTAAAAAAAACAGCATACCGGCCACCGGTGGCCCTATGCACGTTTTTACGGGCTGTAAAATCCCGTTTTTTGTTTATGAATAGCAATAAAAGCAAGACCAGCGCGAAGCTGGCCCTGATCATCAAGATTCCGATGATAGCTAAGTCGTTATTATCCATTCTTCAGCTGTTGCTGAAGTGAGGAAAAAAAGGTGCGGACCTCCACACGGTCCCGCCTTTTATGGTGTAAAGGTAAAGAAATTTGAGATTTGGAAGAAAAAAATTGGTTTGGGGATGTGGGAATAGATTAGGGAAAAATTTGGGTTAGGTGGGTTGCGATTGGACGATGGAAAATAGGTTAGGCGGGTTCGTGGCGGAGGATTCCGGAGTGTTCGACGGCGTTAGTGAGGAAATTGGGGATGACGTGAGAGTAGGTCCAGCGGATCTTGTCGGGGTCTTCGAGCTGGTCGACCATGCTCTTCCATTTCTCTTCGCCGTATTCGGCGATCACGACTTGTCGCCGGTCGTCGCGGCGGAGGTACATGCTCATGCCGGTAGGGTCGGCTTCGGGATGGAATTGGGTGCCGATCATGGAATCGGAAAAGCGAATCGCCATGATGGCTCTTTCGAGTGGGACGTGGGGTCTTTCCTTTTCGATAGCCAGGATGCGGCCGGCCATGTCGGCGATACGCTGGTGATTGGGTTGGATCACCTGGTAACTGCGGCTGTCGACGGCGTAGAAGGGATCCTGGAGACCGGCGAATACTGGTTCCTCGTCGGCGCCTTCGAGGAGGTGTACAGGGAAAACGCCGAAGGCGGTCGAGCGGCGGCTGGTGACCTCGGCGATGGCATAGTGGCGACAGATCAGTTGGAACGAGTGACAGATGAAAAGCACTTGTTTGCGGGCGGCAGGGTCGCTGCGGCGGTTGTGGGCTTCAATCCGATTGAGCCAGCCAAAGTAGGATTGTTCCCAGGCGCTATTGATGGAGTCGAGCGGGCTGCCGGGGCCGCCGCTGGAGATATAGATATCGTAGGAGAGGTCGGGAACCTTTTTCTCTATCCGCACTTCGAATTCGTCCAGTTCAAGGCGGAGGTGGTGGGAGTGGGCGAAGGCAGCCAGCAATTCCCGGATGCAGCGCATTCCCTGGTTGGGTTGACCTTCATAGAGATCGAGGATCGCGACACGGATGTTTCTTCCACTAATCATGGCGCAAAGGTACGCAAATTCGTTTAGAGGGGGGAGTGGATAACCGTTTCGGTTAGAGATGGAGCGGGTGGAGGGGGAGAGTCCGGGAGGCGGGCAGGCGAAGGGTAGGAGTAGGGCGAGGCAGGGTTAAGAGTAGGGCGAGGCGGGGTTAAGAGTTCCACTCGACGATCTGGTAGAAATCGTCCTTAAAGCTGTCGCCGATAGGAATGATCTTCTTACCGATATAGATCTCGTTGCGGGCGATGGAGTCGATGTGGGCGATGGAGACGATAAAAGAGCGGTGGACGCGGATAAATTCTTCGGATGGGAGTTTGAAGGAGAAGGATTTGAGGTTATTCAGGGTGAGTATCGGTTCGACCCGGCCTTTGGTGTAGATCTGGGTATAGTCCTTCATCCCTTCGCAGAAGAGGATGTCTTCGAATTTGACCTTGATGATCTTGTATTCGGATTTGACAAATACGAAGCGGTTGTTCCGGTGGTGGATATAGATGGTAGTGGACAGGTAGTCGCGGATCTTGTTCATTGTCGAAAGGAATCGTTCAAAAGAGAGGGGGCGGTTGAGGAAGCTAAAGACGTCCACCTCTGTGTCGTTCTGTTCCTGTTTGTCGGCGATGCAGATCACGATGGGGTAATAACCGGATTCTTTGAGGCGGACCATAATCCGGTTATCGAGTAAGCGGATGTCCCAGAAAATAATATTAGCGCGGTATTGGGTGACCAATTGATACACATCCGCGGCGGACTCGCAACGGGCGGAGAGGGAGAGGTTAGGAACTTTGGTGATATATTCCTTTAGCAGGGCGCTTTGTTTGTTATTGTCTTCCACGACGATACAGTTCAGTGTGCCCATCATGGGTACGCCTTTTATCGGGTGATGCCAGTCAAACCCTGTGGGGGAGGAAGGAGCCATGCTGTAAATTACTCAAATTTCTTCCCTTTCGTGTACCAGATCTGGCCGAAGTTGACGAGGAAGGTGACGTTGGCGTAGTTTTGGCGGATCAGTTGGTTCTGGGTCGTGCCTTTGACCCCATATTGGAAGATCACTGCGTAGGCCAGGGGGGATTTAATGGAGTTGACGCCGAAGCCGGCGGTGACGCCATAGTCTTTTATCTGTTGGCCGTTGATCTGAAGATAGCTGTTTCCGTAGTAAAGTCCGGTCTGGAGGTAGCTCAGCTCCACGCGGGTATTGTAAAAGGTCTGTTTCTTACTTACTTCGAATCCAACCGATCCTCTTTCCGCGCTGGCGATGGCATAGCCCTGGCCCGGGTAGGAGTTCTCGGTGGCGACCCCATTCCAGTTCTGATATTTGTAGTCTGCGACAAAAGTATATCGTTGTTTGAACGTCAGGGCAATGCCTGCGCCCCAGGCTTCAGGCAGGTACATATAGCCTTCCTGGTTCTGGATGTTCTGGATGATAACGGAGTCGTTGTTGAGGACCAGCTTGGTGCTGGCGGCGAGGAGGGCTGCCTTTTGGCTATAGGTCCCCCCGATCGAATAATTCCAGTTCTTGCCTACGCGCCCGTAAAGCTGCATTCCATAAGTAAGATACAGGTTTTGGAGGTTGACGTTATTGGTGGTAGAAACGAGGGTGCTGCCGAGGGTGCTGGACTGGATAATATCGTTCTGGTTCAGCTGGCCGAAGATATAGGAGGCATCCACGCCGATGGACAGGTGGTGGAAGAATTCATAAGCGTTCGCCCAATAGGCGCGGTTGACGCTGCCATGTCCCTGGTAGTAATGATTGGCGATGTTGATGGTTGTTCCGGCGATATCATAAGGGACCTGGAACTCGTAGTTCTGCGTGCTGTAGGGGAGGATGCCGATGCTGGATCCCCAATGCCGGGTAATTTTGATACCCAGGATCAGCTTACGGAAGGTGATATCGGACGATTCGGTCGACGCAACGTTGACCTGCGCGCCTGCATAGTGGATATACTGACCGCGCAGGGAGGTCTCCATTGTGAAATATTGGTCCGCCAGTGCGCTAAAGCTCGCCGGGTTATTGTTGATGAGAAAGCGGTTCGAACGGTAGGCGATGCCGGTATTTGCCAGGCCGGTGGTACGGTTGTAATAGCCGTCGTCCAGGTCGCCGAGCCCAAGCTGGGAATAGGGGACGTTATTGTTTTGGGCCATCATCCTAACCGAAACAATGGTAAGCAGCGCGATGAGAATGGGTTGTTTCATCGATAGTCAGTTATTGATGGGGGTAAAGAGATATATAAAAGACGGTTAGAATGATCCGCTGTTGGGTTGGAAAGCTTTGGTCTGCGATCGCCAGGCGCCGCCATTGGCTGAGGTTAGCCGGACCCGGGATACTGAGCATCAACCCGATCTGGTTCGAGCCCGGAGCCGTGTTCGTGATCTGGGCGGCCACAAAATTCGTCACATCATAGGTATAGGTACTTTGAAGTGGAGCAAAATAGTTCGGGATAAGATTGCCTGTCTGGGCGGTGCCCGATCCCTGGGCGGGGATGGCCCCTCCTTGCTGGTTATGAAGATCGGTGCCGTAGATCCCGAGCTGCGGTGGCAGGGTCCAGGTCGTACTGAAGCTTCCTGCCAGCGGGACAATGGTCAGCTGTGCCCGCAGGAGACCGATGTAATCGGGTCGCTGCGATATGGCGTTCAGATAGGGGAAGCTCAGTTTTGTCGTGAGTCCGAGGATATTGTCCACATACGAAGCGTTGCCGGTGGCAGATGAGGGTGTTGTCGGCGGCGGCTGGGTGATATTGGTGGGCTTCACCAAATTGGCAATCGGGCTGCCCGTTCGGTTATTGGTGATATAGTTCCACTGAGAGGAACGGTTATATAAGGTGAAGTCGATGGATTTGGTTTTGGAGACGCCGTTTAAATTTTCCTGGTAGTATACGCGCAGGAGGCAGCTGTCGAAGAAGCCATACATGGCGCCGCCTGGTCCGGAGCCGGGGGTGATGCAGAGGCCTTTGAACCAGTTCAGGAAGGTGCTAAGTGTGGTCAGGGTGTCGGATTTGTTGTAGGCCATATTATAAAGCTGCTGGCCCAAGCCGTCATCCATGCGGATCTTGACGGTATCGCCGGAGTTTTGGCTGGTATAGGGAAGGTTGGGGGCGATGCTCACGGTCGTGGAGCCGAGTGCCGGTCCGATCGGGAGATATTGATTGCTCCACCAACCGTAGGCATAGGAAGGCAGCTGGTAGAGGGTATCGATAACCTGGTGGACTTCAAAGGTTTGAGGGAGGGTGGTATCGCCGTAGAATGGATTGGACTTTCGGAAGAATAGCGCCATGCCGATTGAATCGTAAGAATCCCGCAGCGGATCGAGGGACGGAAGGCCTGCCGGCGGCCGGACCTGAAGGTAGGCCTGGGAGGTGATCTGACCCATATAAGCGTCATTATAGGTACCCACCTGGAGGTAGGTAGTGGCAGAGGAGGCAACAGAATCCACATATACTGTGGAGAGGAGGACGGTGCTGGAATCGACAGCAACGATATTGGCGCTGTTGTTATCGGTGACGTTGGAATTCCCGAACTGGCCAAGATCCGGCTGTTTTTCACAACTGGTCAGAAATACAAGCGCCATCAGGAACGAGGAAAGTATAAGCAGTTCTTTTCGAAGGTAATGATGTATGATAGTCATGCCTCTCAGGCTAATTTCTGCAATATTAGGGGGCTGGATTGTTACTGTTTTGTTAGTATGTATTAATGGGCATAAAAAAACGACCAATCCGATCTTTTTATATACAAATCTATTTAACTTTAGGGCCGCTTTTTCGGCGGTCAACGGGGGGCAAAATGCCTTGTTAGTCATTAAATTTCAGCGGGATAGAGAATGCAAACCGATGGTCCCCCCGCCTGGGCACGGGTAGGACGGGATGAATTGGGATTTCGTATATAAAATAATGGATATTGTCTATTAAATATGTCAGATAATACATTTTAACGAATTTCCTATGGGGACTTCAAATATTTTAGCGAAAAATTAAACAAAAAATATGAAGCGGATCAACATTACTTTGTTCGCAATAATGTTACTGGCTATCTTGTTTTCTTGCACCAGAACTAACTTAAACTACACCCAGAGTGGGAACTGGGTAAGCCGGGCCACCTTTGAGGGGGTAGCGATGGGCGCGGGGGCATGTTTCGTGGTTAACGATGCGGCCTATATCGGTACCGGTATCAATCCGCTGACTCCCAATGTCAAGCTGACTGCCATGTTCCGATATAGCTATGCACGCATCCCGGCGACACCTTATGGATACGACAGTGCGTATGGCACATGGACATCGGTCACGGACTTTCCGGGTCAGGCGCGCAGCAATGCGGTTGCCTTCTCGATCGGCAGCACGGGTTACCTGGGCGGGGGATTGGCGAATGACGGGTTCACTCCTTTGAATGATTACTATGCTTATACGCCTGGCGGTGGATGGTCGCAGATCGACTCGCTGGTAGATCAGTTCGGCAATAGTCATGCCCGCTATGATGCGGTCTCCTTCAGTTTCGATACGACGGCGTATGTATTGACGGGAACGGACAACTATAACTATTTCAATGATATTTATCGTTATAGCCCCACGACGAACACGTGGATAGCGTTGCCGGCGATGCCGGGCTCCAAGCGTTCGGGTGCGGTCACGTGGGTTTACAAGGGCAACGGTTACCTGGTGACGGGGTATACTAACGGTTCGAAATGGGCCAGCGGCACGCAGTGTTATGACTTCTGGTGGTTCAAACCCGGAAGCGATACTGCTACAAACAGCTGGAACCGGTTGCATGACATCTTCAATACCAATGCCGCCACTTTCGATGACGGGTACACCAATATTGTCCGTACGCATGCTGTAGGCTTCATTGAACTGGGGACCTCTATCGGAGATAAGGGTTATGTTACGCTGGGGGCGACGAACGGCGGTGATGTTACGTTCACGTGGGAATATGATTTCGCCACCGATCTGTGGACGGAGAAAACGCCCTATGAGGGCACGGCCAGGACGGGTGCGGTAGGGTTCTCGCTGCAGAATCAGACGCGCGGGTTTGTGGCTACGGGTTTGAACCAGGGGTCGACGGCGGCCTTCTCGGATTGTGAAGAATTCTTCCCGCAACAGGTCTACAACCAATATGACTAAGACCAAGGCCTTTTTCCGGAAGTGGGGGCTCTCGCTGGCATTGCTTGCAGCGATCATTGGGTGTATATGTTTCGGCGTGTACCGGCGGATGATGTGGAAAAAAGACCATGTGCTGGTTGAGCTGAGAGCGATCGAGACGCCGTTGGGCTGGGGTTATGATATATTGACGAACGGTCGTCCCTACATTCATCAGAACATTATTCCGGATATCAAGGGTCAGCATGGTTTTCAGTCGAAGGAAGAGGCGCTGGCGGTGGGACGAAAAGTGTATGAACGGTTGGTAGCGAACCAGATACCGGTCATCAGCATTGAAGAAATGCGACAGCTGCATGTCCGTCTTCCGGAGGATTCCACGGATACAAATTATCTTATCAAGAAATAGGTATGAAGCGAATTAATTATACATTGTTTGTACTGCTACTGGTAAGCATCGTGTTCAGTTGTACCAGGACCAACCTCAACTATACTGAAAATGGGAATTGGGCCAGCAGGACAACGTTCGGAGGCGGCAATGGTATCGGCGTCGGATATGCGGCGTCGTTTGTGATCGGCAATAATGCTTATGTAGGCACGGGTGTGAACCCGGCATTCCCGTCCCAGAAGCTGCAAGCGGTGTGGATGTATACACCGGGTACTATTCCGAAGGGGGCGGGCGGTGTTGACAGTCCGGCCGCTCAGGGTACCTGGACAGCGGTCGCGAATTTCCCCGGTAATCCCAGGAGCAACGCGGTCGGATTCTCGGCCGGGGGGCAGGGTTATATCGGCACGGGGCTGGCCAATGACGGAATAACGATCTATTCGGATTTCTGGGCCTATAATCCCGGCACAGGCGCGTGGACGCAAGCGGGTTCGCTCGCCGATGGGATCCGTTCCTATCCGCGGTATGATGCTGCGTCGTTCAGCTTCGATTCGGTGGGGTATGTGTTGACCGGTACGGACGGCACCAACTACTTCGGGGATGTCTGGAGGTTCAGTCCGGCAACGGGGCAGTGGGTTCATCAGGACAATTTCCCGGGGAACCAGCGGTCAGGGGCTTCTACGTTCATCTACCAGGGCCAGGGGTATATCGTGGCCGGGCATACGCCGAACACTAAATGGGCGAGCGGCAATCTGGCTTATGATTTCTGGCGCTTCAATCCCAATTCCGTCAACACGGATATCACGTGGATACGGCTGCGGGATATTTATAACACGAGCCCGGCTACTTACGATGATGGCTATACGAACATTATTCGTTACGACGCGGCTGCATTTGTGATCCTGGGAACGTTAGGGGGTGACAAGGGGTATATTACCTGCGGGGCGAATAGTGCTTCCGATATCAATTTTACCTGGGAGTATGACTTCGCTACGGATACCTGGACGCAAAAGGCGCCATTCAAGGGGACGGATCGTACGGGGCCGGTAGGGCTGACGGTAGAGAACAGGGGATTTGTGACGGGGGGGTTAAATACGGGTGCGCAGGCGTCGTACACGGATTGTTATGAGTTCTTCCCGAATATGGTGTATAATCCGTATGATTGACGGATGACCCGCGGGCTGAAAAGATATGAGGAAACGGGCCTGGCGGCCCGTTTTTTTATTGGATGCCGGACAAGAACTGGCTTTGGATATAGTCGACCACATCGACGAGGTTGCCCGTGTCCTGGTAGACTTTCAGCTGGCGGTCGGCCCCGGTGCCGGTCTCAAGGATCTTCCCGGCGTAATGGGCTGCCTGGCGGCTATTGAGCGGATCGAGGACGTCGTCGACGAAGTCAAGCAGCTCATAGATAAGCACGCGGGTATTTACCTCTTCCTCCTTACCGAAGTCGATGAGGTGGCCGTCGATGCCGTAGCGGCTGGCCCGCCATTTATTCTCATTGATCAGGGCGCGGGAATATTGGATAAAGTTCATGTTGCGGGAGCGCAGCTTATAGATCTTGGCACAGATGGCCTGAAAGAGGGCGGCGATGCAGATCGTCTCGTCGACGGTCATGGGTACGTCGCAGATCCGGAATTCCACGGTGTTGAAGAAGGGGTGGACACGAAGGTCCCACCAGATCTTCTTGGCATTGTCGATGCTGTTTGTCCTGACGAGCAGCTTGACAAAGTTATCATACGCTTCGATGCTTTCGAACGAATCTGGGATGCCGGTGCGGGGAAATTTATCGAAGACCTTTGTGCGGTAGGACTTGTAGCCGGTCTTGCGGCCCTCCCAGAAGGGCGAGTTGGTGCTGAGAGCGTAGATGTGGGGCAGGAAGTACCGGGTGGAGTTGGCGATATGGTTGGCCATTTCGCGGGTTTCCATGCCGACGTGGACGTGGAGCCCGAAGATCAGGTTGCTGCGGGCGGCTTCCTGCAATTCGTTGACGATCTCGTTGTAGCGGGCATGGTCGGTGATGAGCTGGCTTTCCCAGTGGCTGAAGGGGTGGGTGCCAGATGCGCCGACGCGCAGGCCGATGTCGGTGGCGATCTGGGAGATCGTCTTGCGCAGCGTGGAGATATCTTTACGCGCTTCGTTGACGTCCCGGCAGATATCGGTGCCTACTTCGACGACGGCCTGGTGCATTTCGGCTTTGACCTTGTCCTTGATCATTTTCTGCCCTTCGGTCACGATACGTTGCTCATGGCTTTTGAGTTCCCGGCTGTTGGGGTCGATGACCATGTATTCTTCTTCTATCCCCAGGGTAAAATTGCTGTAATTGATGTCGGCCATAGGTCAGCTACGTTTATGAAGTAAAGATTTCGCCCACGTTGATAGAAAAGCCGGGTACGCATTGGGCTTCCAGACGGTCGCCGGCGGTGTAGATAGCGGGCATGGAGAATTTTCCATTCGGTTGGAGGGTGAAGACAAGCACTGCTTTTTTTGCGGGATCGGCGATCCAGTATTCTTTGACGCCGGCTTCTTCATAGACCTCGTGTTTCATGCGGAGCTCGTCCTTTCTGTTGCCGGGGGAAAGGGTCTCAATGGCGAGATCGGGGGCCCCGCAGGCGCCGCGATCGTCGAGCTTGGCGGGATCGCAGAAGATACAGATGTCCGGTTGCACGACTGTAGTGACTTCGTTGTCCTTTTTGCGATTCATTACTGGCAGGCGGACGTCGAAGGGAGCGATGAATACCTGACAGGTTTTTCCTTTGAGGTGGTTGTAAAATTCGTTGAACAGGCGGCCGCCGACGACCTGGTGGTTCATATTGGGGGCGCCCATTTTAAAGATCTTGCCGCGGAAGAGCTCGAGCCTTTCCTTGAATTGCCATTTCATATAGTCGGCGTAGGTGTAGGTGAGGCTGTGGTCGGGCTCTTCGACTTTTATATAGTCGCCTTCCTTTTCATCAAAGATGGTATACATAAAACAAGGTTTTGGAGGGTGAAGAATTGTGTGAAGGCAAAATTAACTAAGGAAAGGGATTTTGGCGGGGAAAAATTATTGAAGCGGAGGCATGCTGTTCCTGAGGTAGTCACCCCAAGTGAGGTTGTCTCTGCCTTCCTGGTGTGCGAGGGCGCGTTCGATCGCATATTCGGCTGAAGCCTCTACGACCCAGTTGAAGTTGTCTTCGCCGACGCTGGCCTTTTCGGCATCGGGAGCGGGGTTGCAGAAGTCGATCGCGTAGGGGATGCCGTCGCGGACGGCTAGCTCGACGGTATTGAAGTCGTAGCCGAGGAGACGATTAATGTGGAGAACGATCTCTTCCATTGCCTTCAGTCTTTCAGGGGAGGGGTGAAAGTCGGCCTGGTAACGAAGGTGGTGCGGGTTTCGCGGCTCATAGGACATAATGCGGACGTATTTTCCGCCGATGCAGTAGCAGCGGTAGTATTCACTGAAGACGATCTCTTCCTGCAACAGCATGACGAGCTGACCGGTTTCCGCGTGCTTTTGATAGAATTCCTCCGCGTGGTGCAGTTTATAGACGTTCTTCCAGCCACCGCCGGCAAAAGGCTTCATGTATGCAGGGAAGCCGACATAGCTGAAGATGCCGTGCCAGTCCAGCGGGTAGGCGAGGTTGGAGAAGGATTGGTCGCTGGTGTCGGGGGGAAGGTCACGGCTGGGGAGTAGGACTGTTTTTGGCACGGGGATGCCGTTGCGGACAGCAAGGCAATTGTTGAAGAATTTCTCATCGGCGCTCCACCAGAACGGGTTATTGATCACTGCGGTCCCGGTCAGGGCGGCGTTCTTGAGGTAGGCCCGGTAGAACGGAACGTCCTGTGAAATCCGGTCGATGATGACCGCGTAGTGGTCCGATTCTCCCTGGACGACTTTGTCGATGCGGACGGGTTCGGCGGTGATGCCGGCGACGTTCCGGCGGTTGACGGCTTCGATAAAGGCCATGGGATAGCTTCTTTCTTTTCCGAATAGAATGCCGATCTTCTTGGGACTGCTCATACGCTAATGTTTTTGAGGTTGAGATTGTTTCAGGGTAGCATGGACAGGTAATAGGGGAACATTTCTTTCCAGACCGGCCAGTCGTGGTCCCGGTTCGGGCGGATATCGAGCTGATGGTGGATGCCTTTGGA
>DASZJO010000071.1:0-34775 GCA_035948015.1 Puia sp. | reverse complement strand
TCGACAACGATCTTCGGCATCTATTTTCTCCGGATCGGGATGCCGTCTTATGCCGTTCTCGCCTTTTCATTGGCCGGCAGCCTCCTGGCCTTCCTGATCTTCAATTTCCAGCCCGCTAAGATTTTTATGGGGGATACGGGTTCCTTGCTGGTTGGCACCGTGAACGCTATACTTGTAGTCAAATTTATAAACGTCGCCAACACCTCAGGCGTTAGTTTTCCGATCAACGCTTCCCCGGCAGTTGGATTCACCATCCTGATGATCCCGCTGCTGGATACACTTAGGGTTTTCGGCATCCGGATCCTGCATCGCCGCCCCCCATTCAGCCCGGACAGGAACCATATCCATCACCTCTTATTGGATCGCGGCTTCTCGCACCGATCGATCACCCTGACCCTGGTCGCGATCAACCTGATCATGATTGGCATCGTGTTCCTCGCAAGATCCCTCAATTGCACCCTCCTCATCTTCTCGGTATTCTTCGTATTCTTTACGCTGATCGCCGGCATCTACTATCTGATGCCTGCACCCCGGTTTTTCGTAGCCAAAACCGCTAAAGAAGAGAACGCACAATTGACCAAAGCATCCCAATTGGTGGCGCTCAACGATTCCGTGCTGGAACAAAATAACTAACCGAAGGGCCTTCCTGCCGGCGTGGCCCTTTGCGGTGTTGGAATGATTCCATATTTCCCGTAGGTTTGCACGTCAACAATGTTTTAGCATTTATGTCAGACGATCTTGAACTCATCCTGGAGGATGCCCGGGACAGCATGAAAAAAGCGCTCAACCATCTTGAAAGTGAATTGGTTAAGATAAGAGCCGGAAAGGCCAGTCCACAAATGCTGGAAGGCCTCACCGTCGATTACTACGGCAGCCCTACCGTCCTCAACCAGGTAGGCAATATCTCCGTGATGGACGCCCGCACCCTCACCATCCAACCCTGGGAAAAGAATATGCTGCAACCTATTGAAAGGGCGATCATCAACGCCAATCTCGGCGTCACCCCCCAAAATGACGGCAATATTATCCGCTTGTTCATGCCACCGCTAACCGAAGAAAGGAGGAGGGAATTCGTCCGCCGTGCATCGGGCGAAGGCGAACAGTCCAGGGTTGCCATCCGGAATATCCGCCGCGAAGCCATCGAACAAATAAAGAAACTTCAAAAAGACGGGCTCAGTGAAGATGAGGCAAAAGACGCAGAAAAGGAAATTCAGGAT
Source organism: Puia sp. (assembly GCA_035948015.1). Classification (GTDB taxonomy): domain Bacteria; phylum Bacteroidota; class Bacteroidia; order Chitinophagales; family Chitinophagaceae; genus Puia. The sequence continues at coordinate 33,558 of DASZJO010000071.1, read as the reverse complement.
ATCACTGATAAACACATTAGCCTGGTCGACAAACACCTTGTTGCAAAGGAAAAGGAGATCATGGCTGTTTAACAACTAAAACATCTACTATGAGTCTCGTCAAGGATTTCAAGGCGTTTATCATGCGCGGGAATGTCGTAGAGCTCGCCGTTGCAGTCATTATAGGAGCCGCCTTTGGCGCAATCGTTTCTTCCCTGGTGGAACATGTCTTCACCCCGCTCATTCTCACGCCCGCACTCAAGATCGCCAAACTCGACAATATCGACGGACTGCAGTGGGGAGCAGTGAAATACGGCCTCTTCTTATCCAATGTCATTAAATTCATCGTCGTTGCCTTTATATTGTTTTTGATCATAAAGGCGGTCCAGCGCTTCCAAAAGAAACAAGACGCCGCTCCCCCCGAACCTACGCTGACAGAAAAATTGTTGACTGAGATCCGCGATGAATTGAAAAACCGCAAATAACGTTCGCGGAACGTATCCTGGCAACTTTTTTGATTCTATCTCTAAATCAAACTGACGACGTCATGAAGATTGACCACAAAGTCATCCTTACCATTGCTGCGCTTATCCTGGGGAGCATTTCATATATACAGGCCCAGAACCCCGCCCAATCTCTGCAAAATGCTGTGAAAGGTGCAGCCATCACTAAAGACCCAAACGATACGACAAAGATGACCTGGAAAACGGGCGGCCTTTTTAACCTCACCTTCAACCAGGCGGAACTGAGCAATTGGGCGGCGGGCGGTGATAAAAGCGCGCTTTCGCTCAATACGCTGTTGAATCTTTACGCCTTTTATACGGATGGCAGGCGATCCTGGGACAATTACTTGCTGAGCGCGTACGGGGTTACCAGTACAACAAGTCTCGGTTCCCGTAAAACAGATGACCGCTTCGACCTTACTTCCAGGTATGGGTACGATCTGGGAAAAAAGTGGTACCTCAGCGTCCTGTTCGATTTCAGGACCCAGTTTGCGCCGGGTTACAACTATACCAGTTCCAATACCAAGCAGCTGACTTCCGATCTGCTCGCGCCGGCTTATGCTCTGCTTTCAATAGGGATGAATTACAAGCCCAATAATAACTTTTCCGTTTTTCTCTCGCCGATCACTGCCCGGGAACTGATCGTGAGGAACGACTCTCTTGCCGCCAGGGGAGCTTACGGTGTCGACTCCGGAAAAACCTCCCGCTTCGAATTCGGGGCCTATGTCTCTGTTAACTATAGCTCCAATCTGAGTAAGACGGCAGCCTATGTGGGCAGGCTCGACCTTTTTTCAGATTATCTGGATCATCCGCAAAATATAGCCTTATACATGACCAATGTGCTGAATGTAAAGGTGACCAGTGTGATCAGCATGAACCTGAATCTGACCCTTATTTACGATGACAGGATCAAGTCGGTAAAAGCCGATGGGTCAGCTGGCGGCCCGGCCCTCCAACTGCAGGAAGTCCTGGGCATCGGCGTGGCCTACAAATTCGCGAAAAAAGCCCGGAAGCCCTTGCCGCCTCCGGCGGTGCCTGCTCCGCCTCCGCCGGCCCCTGCCCAGTGATGGTCTCCAGCTCCGCCGGCCCCTGCCCAGTGATAGTCCCCGCTCCAGCACCCCGCCCGGTAATAACTTGGGGAAAACCTGCCCGGGGCGCCTGCACCCCAGCCGGGAAAAATGCGTTATTTTCGGGTTCGTTATGACCTCGTACCAGATCAAGCTACCCCAATTCGAAGGCCCATTCGATCTCCTGCTCTTCTTTATCGAAAGGGATGAATTGGATATCTATAATATACCCATTCACCTGATCATCCAGGATTTTCTGGCCTATATCCATTCCGAGGACAATCCCAACATCGAGCTGTCCAGTGAATTCATCCTTTTTGTTTCCACCCTGATGCGGATCAAGGCCCGGATGCTTCTCCCCCGCAAGGAACTCGACGAGCAGGGCAACGAGATCGATCCCCGCCAGGAACTGATCGACAAACTCCTGGAATACAAACGCTATAAAGAAGCTGCCGCCACCCTGGCCGAAATGGAGGCCATCCGGCATCTCATGGTCAAAAGAGGCAACCTCCAGAAAGAGCTTTCTCTCGTCGGCGAAGAAGCGGGAGAAGGCACTGAAATTCAGGCTATCACGCTGTTCAAACTTACAAAGGCTTTCGAACGGCTGATGTTCCGGATCCAGCAGCGCCAGAATCGGCCCGTCCATACCGTCGTCCGGTACAATTATACAATGGAGGATAGCCGGGAACATATCCTGGCTGTCGTGATGAAGGAGCATACCCTGTCATTCGAGAAGATCTTCGATAGTTGTGAGACCCGACTCCACGCGATCTTCCTTTTTCTATCGATGCTGGAACTGGTGCAGCAGAACTATATGACTATCCTGACCGGTGAAGGGCGCAATAACTTTATCGTGGAATTCAATCCTGATCGTCCGGATGACCCGGAAACGGGAGGGATCGTTTTACCGGGGTTCCAGGATCCATCGGCAAATTAATATTCTATGACCAATATCTTTCACCCTGCTCCCGAACGCGGGCATGTCGATTACGGCTGGCTGGACAGCCATCACTCCTTTAGCTTCGGCAACTGGTACGACGGAGACAAAGTTCATTTTGGCGCCCTGCGGGTATTGAATGACGATACTGTCAAAGGCGGAAATGGATTCGACAGCGAGCTCCACGAAAATATGGAGATCATCTCCATCCCCCTCAAAGGCACTCTCGCTCAGCGCGACAGCCCCGGTACTGAAGGCATTCTTTCCACCGGCGACGTCCGGATCATGAGTCCCGGCAGTGGCAACCGGCACTCTGAGTATAATGCCTCGCACTTCGATCCTGTTAACTTTTTGCAGATCTGGATCTTCCCAAAGCAACTCAACATTAAGCCGCGTCTGGATAAGAAGCGTTTCGATCCGGCAGGGCGTGTCAACCAATGGCAATTCGTCGTCAGCCCACGCCCCGAAGATGGCGGCCTGTTTATCAACCAGGAGGCCAGGCTGGCCCTCGCCCGGCTCGACGCCGGCATGACCATTCGCTATGACAATGCGTTTGCCGGAAACGGCGTGTATGTCTTCGTGCTGACCGGAAGTGTAGAGATCGGCGATGCCGCCCTGTCTAACCGCGACGGCCTCGGCATTACGGGCGCTGACAGCTTCACCATCCGCGCCCTTGCCCAATCGGAGCTGCTGGCGATCGAAGTACCGATGTTTGCGTGATTCAAAATCGCCACCCCACGGAGATCTGAATGATATTATTCTTCAGGTTAACGCTGGGAGCGTAGGACGGCTGACCCCCGCTGCTAAAATTGGAAAAATTGTACAGGTTGCTGAGACTGATAATGTATGTCGCACCGATGAGCAGCCCGGAATAGGGATGGATCTCGATACCTCCGCCATACCCGTATTGGAAGCGGTTGTAGAAGCTAAGCAGCTGATTGGCCTGGGCATTTCCCGTATTCATCATCTGGCCGCTGTCGGCCTTTGCATGCAACAGATATCCGGTCTGCCCGCCAAATTGGATCTGGACATACTTCGTGATATTGATGCACACATACTGCGCGAACATTATATAGTCGAGGTCGATCGATCCGTTGGCCTTTGACGCACTGTCCGAATAATTATACCCATGCCGGGAATAAAGGAGTTCCGTCCGTGAACTGATTATTCGCTTCGAAGGCGGAGCCCAGAAGATCCCGAGATGATATCCGGTGCGGCTGGCGGCGTTGATCTGAGAGGCATTGGTCACATTGGAAAAGTTAAACCCGGCTTTGATACCGATGCCGATGGGATTATGCTGTTTTTTGTGCCCACTTGAATCCGGCGGCATTGGCCATTGTTGGCTGTAAAGAAAAAGAGGGATCAGCATGATCAGGAGCGCAGCGATTCGTTTCATATCCTTTTATTTAAGGGGGGTTATCAGAGCGAAACTACTCTCTGGCGGGTCTTGCGTCAATAGAACAAAAGTTATTTCTTATACGTTTTATTGATCGCCTCGGTCCGGTTCTGGACATGCAGCTTTTCATAGATACGGTGAATATGCTGCCGGACCGTACTCGTGGAAATATGCAGCTGATCCGAGATTTCCTTGTACAATAACCCCCGCGCCAGTAACTGCAGGATCTCATTCTCCCGCGCCGACAAAGAAGAGTCCCAGCACGCGGGTTCCGCCGCGGGGGCAATCGGATGTTTAACTGGTTCATTCCGTTCCTGGAACGACCTCACCAACTTACGCGCAATCGCCGAGCTCATCGGCGACCCCCCCTGATGCAGTTCCTTCAACGCTTCGATGATATGCACCAAACCCGTATTCTTCAACAAATACCCCGACGCACCTGCTTTCAACGCTTCGAACACCTTTTCATCGTTCTCATACACGGTGAACATCATGAACTGTGTCCGCCCGCCTTCGGCGGCAGCCTTTCGCACAAACTCGATCCCGTTCATGCCCGGCAGATTGATGTCGACAATATAAATATCAGGCTGACATCGCGTCCAGGCGGCCAACGCATCCTCTGCCGTTTTGAAGCTGTCCAGAACGAGAAATTCAGTACTCAACGCAAGAAAATTTCTCAATCCATCTCTTACTTCATCGAGGTCCTCTATAATCGCTAAACTGATGGGCATATATGTGGGATAAACGCGCCGGAGGCCGGCTATTTGGAACTAAATCTACCATTAAACGGGGCCCCCGCCAATAGTATAAAAGTTATAGATGTTGCTTTACGCGATGCCGATTATACGGGAACCGAAATTATTACTCTTGTTCCACTTTCGATTTGTATGGTAAGAGTCCCCCCCAATTCCCCGATCCTTCGCTCCATATTCTGCAAACCATTCGCAAAAGGCCGGATCGCTGCCCGGTCAAACCCGATCCCGTCATCCTGCAAAACAATTACAAGCTCCTTGCCCGCCTCCATCCGGATATACACCTCCTGCGCCTGTGAATGCTTGACGATATTATGCAAGGCTTCTTTTACCGCGAGATAGACATTGCGTCTGAACTCGCCGCTGACAAACCGGTATGGGAACTCTTCGGGCGCCTCGATCCTCGACCGGATCCCCGCCTGCACCAGATACGCCGCCGCATAAGACCGGGTGTAGGACAACAGATCGCTGAGCAGATCATTCTTCTGATTCAACGCCCACACGATCTCCCCCATTTTGTCGATCATCTCCCTGGAATAATCCCGGATCCCGCTGATCTCTTCATCGATCGGCTGCTGCCTTTGCTGTTTGATCCCGATCGTATCACTCAGGAACTTGATCCGCGATAACCCTGCGCCAAGATCATCATGCATATCGGTGGCGATCCGCGTCCGCTCTTTCTCAATGGCCTTTTGCCGTTCGAGCAAAACCCGCTGCGCCTCGAGACGTCTCCTCGTGTAGCTGCGTATCGCCCATCCAACTCCCGCGGCGAGAAAGACGGCCATTGTCACCCTGAACAGCACCGTCTGCCACCACGGCGGGCGGATCCGAAAAGCATACGCGCCGGTTTGATCCGGATAGATCCCCGACAGGAACTGCGCCTTGACATGCAGGACATAATTGCCCGGCGGCAGGTTCACAAAATTGATCGCCGATTGGTTCGAAGGAGCGCTCCACCGCGCGTCATTGCTCCCTTCCAGCAAATATCTGAAGCGGGTCAGGCTTTCATCGGTGAAACTGGGTACGCCGACATAAAAAGACAGCCCATTCTGATCGTATCGCAACGACAACGGCCGGCCCGGCACATCCGGAACAACCTCATTCCCGACCAGGACCCGGGAGAACAACACCGGAGGCCGGTACCCGATCGTCGAAGGTTCCTTTGGGAAGATCTGCAGGTAGCCGCCATAAGCCAGCACCCAATGGACGCCGCCTGCCGATTGAGCGACCTTCTCCACACTCATATCATGACCAGGCGCTATATTCGCGACCGTGAAGCTGTCATTCTGTAACCGGATCTTGTCCAGACCCGATGGTGATCCTGCCCAAATAGTATTGTCATCATCACAATACAGATATCGAATGAAATTCTCGGATAATCCGTTGTTCATCGTAAGCTGTCTGACCGACCGGATCTGCAGCCCGTCAAAGGACATACAGTAAATTCCATGGTCGCGGGTTCCCACCCAGACCCTGCCACCAGTATCAACCGCAATCGACCTGGGACTACTGCCGCCGGGTGTCGCCTGCCAGGAGGCGACCACGCTCAGCCTGATCTCCCGACCGGTGTCCTTCTCCGTAACAAGCAGAAGCCGGTTGGATCGGGTGACCACCCATATCCGGTTGAATTTGTCGATCGCTACCTGATCCGCGAGATAGCTCACCGGAAGCTGACCGATCCTTCCTGGACCGAAGACGGTCAACCGGGCAGTGGGAAGTACAAGAAAACCCCTCCGGTCCTGGCAATCCCTGCCGTCGATGGCAGCAGTGTCCTGGAATGCAACCGTCGCCCGGAAGCGATTTCCGGCTAAAAAATGTAACTGGTAGATGGTATTCTGATCGATCAGCCAGCCCGATTGATTGAACAAAATATGCCCGTTCGGCGGTAACGGACCGACCCCGCGAAAGACCTCCCGGGTTTTGCCGGTCAGCAATAGCAAACTGTGCCGCCCCCAGTCATAACCCCAAACCGAATCAGTCGAAGGCCGGGCGAAAATATCGTTCACTGTGAAGTCCGGCTGGAATTGGGGATGCCACCTAACCTGCTGGCTCTGCAACCTTGCAATTCCGTTTTGCGTATTGGTCAGCCAGATATTGCCTTCCCTGTCCTCGAATAAGGAGTTGATCTCGCCGACCGGGAGATCGCCGGCAGCACCAATGTCTCCAATGGAGGCGGACACTCCGTTGCGGTCCATCCTGACAACCTCCTTTCCGGCCACCAGCCATAGATTGCCCGAGCGATCGAACATCATATAATTGCACAGAATCCCACCCGCCGCTCCATAAGGTGAGAACATCGGCAGCATCTTCACGGTATCCATCTTCAATGCGGGCAGGTCGACTGTAAAATTTCCAGTCAACGTCGAAACGATGACTTCGCCGGAAGGGGACCGGGCAAGCGACGTGAAGAAATAAGGTCTTCCCGCCGTCAATACCCGATGCGTCTTCAGATCAAAGACGACCAGCGAAGCAGTACCCGGATAACTCGACAAATGCGGGTCCGTCAAAATGAACAGCCGGCCTTCGGATTCGACCGCACTGATCAGATAGGGCCCCGCCTCCATCCCATCGGCGGTCTTCAGGGGCACCTTCACGAATCGTCCTCTCTCCCAGCGGAAAAACCCGTCGTCCGATATCGAATAGAAGAATCCGTCGCTGCATTTCACCAGCTGATTGGTGACGGGATAGTAATGATCCGTTGTTTCAATCTTCCGGATGACGCCATGGACCATGACATGCATTGCCCTGCCATTCGGAACGATCAATAATGAGTCATCCCCCACCTCGATGACATCATTGACCATGCTGGTCGATAATCCGTTTTCCGTGGTGTAATTGATAAACCGGGATCCGTCGTAGACACTCAATCCGCCGAAGGTCGAGACATATAACCGACCCTTGCTGTCCTGGTAAAGGAACCGCGCGCGGCTATTCACGAGACCATCCCTGGGAGTATAGCGAACAAAAAGATATTCCTGCCCCCGGCATACGGAGGCAAGCGCAATAAGCCATGGAAGCAGCGCCCCTGACGGTCGTACCCGCATGTATTAGAAGATCACTGTTACAGGATCACGTTGACCTTATCCTTCATTATCTCCCGCACAGCTGCGCTGATAGCCGGTGCATCAAAGCCGCATTCATGCTGGAGCTCCTTCGGTGTGCCGTGCTCGACGACACGGTCGGGTATTCCGAGGATCCTGACCGTCGCCTGGTAGCCGTGTGCAGCCTGGAACTCGAGAATGGCCGAGCCAAACCCGCCCAACACGGTTCCATCTTCGACTGTCAGGATGCGATCATAACGCGAAAAAACCTCATGCAGCAAGGCTTCATCCAAAGGTTTCACGAATCGCATATCATAATGTGCCGGATCGAGCCCTTCGGTCCTGAGCTGACGGATTGCCCCCGTGACGAAGTTCCCCGGATGTCCCAGACTGAGGATGGCGAGCCCCTGGCCATCTTTTAACTTCCGGCCCTTGCCTACAGGGATCTCCTGGAAAGGGGTCCGCCATTCGGGCATGACGCCTTCGCCACGCGGATAGCGGATCACAAAAGGATGCTGATTGCTTTCGAGCTGTGCCGTATAAAGGAGATTGCGTAGTTCACTTTCATTCATCGGTGAGCTGACGATCATATTGGGGATACAACGCATATAGGCGATATCGTAGGCGCCATGATGCGTCGGCCCGTCCTCACCCACCAATCCTGCCCGGTCCAGGCAAAACACGACCGGTAATTGCTGGATGGCTACATCATGGATGACCTGGTCGTATGCCCGTTGCATGAAAGAGGAATAGATATTGCAAAAGACCCGCATTCCCTGCGTAGCCATACCAGCAGAAAGCGTGACCGCATGCTGCTCGCAAATACCCACGTCGAATGCTCTGTCCGGCATGGCCTCCATCATATACTTCAGGGAGGAGCCGCTGGGCATCGCCGGAGTGATCCCAAAGATCTTTGGATTCTTCTCCGCCAGCTCGATCAGCGTATGCCCGAATACATCCTGGTATTTTGGCGGCTGTGGAGAGGGATAATGTTTCTTGTAGATCTCGCCGGTGATCTTGTCGAAGAGCCCGGGCGCATGCCATTTGGTCTGATCCTTCTCCGCCAGCGCATAGCCCTTTCCTTTCACCGTAACGATATGCAATAGCTTTGGCCCGGGCATGCCTTTCAGGTCGTCCAGCGTATCAACCAGCTTGGTCATATTGTGCCCGTCGATCGGCCCGAAATACCGGAGGTTCAGCGACTCGAAAAGGTTGCTGCTCCTGTTGACAAAGCCCTTTATACTGTGGTCGATCTTACTGGCAATCTCCCGGCTGAACTGACCGCCCGGCAACTTGCCGAGGGCCTTCCAGATATCGTCCTTTAGCCTGTTATAGGTCTTCGACGTCGTGATATCGGTAAGATATTCCTTCAACGCACCGACATTGGGATCGATGCTCATGCAGTTGTCGTTCAGGATGATCAGCAGATCGGTATCGGCTACTCCGGCATGGTTCATACCTTCAAAGGCCAGCCCCGCGGTCATGGCTCCGTCACCGATAATAGCCACGGTCTTGCGATCGTTCTCCCCCTTGTACCTGGCAGCCATCGCCATCCCCAGCGCCGCGCTGATGGAAGTGGAAGAATGACCTACCCCAAACGTGTCGTACTCGCTCTCCGCCCGCTTCGGGAACCCGCTCAACCCATCGTATTTACGGTTGCTGGCGAACTGCTCCCGCCGTCCGGTCAGGATCTTATGACCATAAGCCTGGTGCCCTACATCCCATACCAGCTGATCGTATGGTGCATTAAAAACATAATGTAACGCCACCGTCAGCTCCACCACGCCCAGACTGGCGGCAAAATGCCCCCCATGGACACTCACCGTGTCAATGATATATTGCCGGAGTTCGTCGCTCAACTGCTGCAATTGCTCCCGGCTCAATTTCCTGAGGTCGGCAGGTGAATTCACTGTTTGGAGCAGGGGGCCCGCGGTGATTTCCATTCCTTCTTTCGTTAAGTGTACAAATTTACATATTTTCCATCATTGGACCGATAAGAGGGGGAATTTGGCCATTAGTACAAAAGAACGGGCGAAAGGAGGGGGAAAAGCCTAGTTTTGGGCCGGTCCAAGTAAAGGTCCATAAGTTAATACGCTAAATGCCAAAAAACGCAAACAGATATTATTGGTTGTGTCAGATTGGAGGGTGGGGTAGCCTCTCTGTGGTCATTCCCGTCGCCAATACCACCGTGCTGCATTCGAATACGGCCATCAATCTTATCTACCTCTATACGGCCATTTTGGTGATCCCGGGGTTTATTACGACCCATCTCTTCCGGCAGGTCATCCGGAGCTCCGGCTGGCTTAAACTTCCGGTCGAGAAGGCCCTGCCGAAATTCCTTATCGGCACCCTTTTCACCTGTATCGCCGCCAGCCTGATCCGGATCGGCATCATCGATGTGCTGAGCCTCATTCACGCGACAAAGACACCGGATTTTCTGGCGGACCTGATGGCCTCGGTCTCGGAATACGCGATCCCCATCATCCCCTGGACGCTGATCTATTATTTCTATCACTACATTGAAAGCAGCCGGAAACAGCAGCTCGATACGCTTAAGCTGGAGGCCCTCGTAAAGGAACTGGAACTGAAGACGATAAAAGCCCATATCAATCCCCACTTTATCTTCAACGCCCTCAATAGCATCCGCGCCCTGATCGACGAGAACCCGGCCCGGGCCCGCAAGGCTGTCACCGAGCTCAGCAATATCCTCCGGAGCAGTATGCAGGCGGAGAAACTGGAAACCGTGACCTTCGAAAAGGAACTCAATATTGTCAAGGATTACCTGGCGCTTGAATATATCCGGTTTGAGGAGCGACTCCAGGTGGAATACGTGATCGACGAGGATACTCTGGATCAGCCCATCCCCCCGATGATGCTCCAAACCCTGGTCGAAAATGCCATCAAACACGGGATCAGCCGCCAGGTGGACGGCGGAAAAGTAAAGATCGTCTCCGATTTCAGCGGGAACTATCACGAACTGGTGATCGTCAATACCGGCGCATTGAATGGCAGCCGCGATGTCGACGGATTCGGGCTGGCCAGCACCAAGAACCGGCTGCAGATCCTCTTTGGAAAAAAGGCAAATTTCGACATCCGGGAAATTGACGGAAATAGTGTTCAGGCCCGGGTACTTATACCGGTTGACGGAAGTAAATAATCATTAACACGAATGGCCCCAAGGCCCAAAACTATGATCAGAGCCATCATCATCGACGACGAACGCCTTGCCCGAAATGAATTGAAGAAACTGCTGCTGGACTTTCCCGAGATCGAAGTGATCGCGGAAGCCGCTAACGCTGCTGAAGGTGCGGAAAAGGTTGACAGCCTCAACCCCGACCTGATCTTTTTGGATATTCAAATGCCGGGCAAGACCGGCTTTGATATGCTCTCGGAACTCGAAAGGGCTCCCAATGTCATTTTCACTACAGCATACGATGAATACGCGCTGAAGGCCTTTGAAGTGAACGCTCTCGACTACCTGCTGAAACCCGTAGAACCCAAACGGCTGGCTGATGCCCTTCAGAAACTCCAGCTGGAAGAAGACAAAGAGCCTATTTCCGACCATCCCATCTCTGTCAACCGCAGCATCCTCAACGAACATGACCAGGTCTTTGTCAAGGACGGGGAACGCTGCTGGTTCGTCAAACTCTCCGATATCCGCCTCTTCGAAAGCGTCGGCAACTACGCCAAAGTCTATTTTGGGCCTAACAAGCCATTGATCCTAAAATCATTGAACGCTCTTGAAGAACGCCTCGACGAAAAGGTCTTCTTCCGCGCCAACCGCAAACATATCGTCAACCTCCGCCTGATCGAAAAGATCGAGCCCTACTTCAACGGGGGGCTGCTGCTGGAAATGAAAGGCGGAGAGAAGATCGAAGTGAGCCGCCGCCAGACGGTGAAATTCAAAGAGATGATGAGCTTATAAATCCCGCTTTATGCGAATAATATACCTTATCCTTTTGATTGCGGCGATCGCGCCCATCCGGCTATTTGCCCAGGGACCGGATACTACCTTCAATGTTCAGGCAGTACAATCGCTCGAAGAATACCTGGCCTCCGATGCCATGCGCGGCCGGGCAGTCTTCACTCCCGATATCGAAAGGGCGGCCGATTATATCGAGACCCAGTTCAGGGCCTCAGGGCTCAACACCTGGAATGGTTCGGCGAGCTACCGGCAACCTTTTTCCATGGTTCGTGCACACCTGGACTCCGTTCACGGCAGTCTCGACGGCACCCCGCTGAATACCGACAATACCATCGTGATCAGTTCCGCCCCACAGCTTCAAATAAACGACCATAGCGGCTATCAGCTGGCATCCATCAAAACCGGCGAAGATCTCCGGACAAAAGCGCTTTTCTATTTGCACTCAAAGGCGAATTACTTCGTGATTGTCGACACCAGTTTTGCGAAGACCTTCAGTCGCCTGAACCGCATGGCCGGTCAGCAATTCAAATCCGAATATTCAAGCGTCTTTGTCCTGTCGCCGACCGCATCCACCCACTTTTCCCTGACGGCATATCAGAATGTCCAGGAGTCGAAACTGGCCAATGTAGTCGGTATCCTCCCCGGTAAAGGCAAACACCAGGATGAGTACGTCATCTTTTCGGGCCACTATGACCACTTGGGTGTTCGCAAACCAGACGCCAGGGGCGACTCCATCTACAACGGAGCCAACGATGACGCAAGCGGCACGACGGCCGTGATCCTGCTCTCCCGCTATTTCTCGCAATTGCATAACAACGGGCGAACGCTGGTCTTCGCGGCCTTCACGGCAGAAGAGATCGGTGAATACGGTTCCCAGTATTTTTCCGGCCAGTTCGACCCCGATAAGGTCGTCGCGATGTTCAATATTGAAATGATCGGCTCGCCAAGCAAATGGGGCGAGAATTCGGCGTTTATTACGGGTTTCGAACGCTCCTCCATGTCCACCATCCTTCAGCGCAACCTCACCGGAACCGGGTTTTCCTTCTATCCCGACCCGTATCCGACCCAGAATTTGTTTTACCGCTCCGACAATGCCTCTCTCGCCCGGAAGGGAGTTCCGGCGCATACCATTTCCACGACGCAGATCGACATCGACAAAACCTACCATACTCCAGAAGACGAAGTGAGCACGCTCAACCTGAAGAATATGGCGGCAATCATCAAAGCCATTGCGCTCAGCTCACTGACGATCGTGGAAGGCAAGGATACACCGTCCCGGGTGGATACATCCCAGCTTCATTAAACCCCCTATATATGCCATCACCCCAAAGCGTTCGCCTTCGGTTCCTTCTTCAATAACCGAAATTCCCGGCACGCCGACCACCATGTCTATTTTCATCCTAATCTGCCAATGGCATCCACAACCCGGAATGACTTATAGCCTATTCGATTTTAATGAAGTGATCTATAACTAATACAAACCCTGTATCGTCCTCAAACTGTTCTGCTAATGCAGGGCTGGCTGCATTGAAATAAGGTCTTTGCCTGTTGGCAACATAGCTGTAGAAACGAGTGTAGCCATTCAAACCTACATTGGATTTGTATTTATCAATTGTTATTTGTAACTGATCTCTTGCTTTACCCAACCATCTGCCACTATCTCGGTCTTTCAATTCTACAAAAATGAGAGTGGTATCGTATTGCAGCATACAATCACAGCTACTTTCTGTTTCGCCGTTAGGTCTTTTTATTTCTATACAGTGATCTATGGCAGTGAAAGTGACATTCTTCTCTTTGTCATTGTCTACCCAAGCAAACCATTTTGTATCGTCGCTAAAATCAAGATAAGCCCGATTTGCTGATGGCGGCGGATCATCACAAATCCAAAATACCTTTTCATTCGTAATAGCAACGCAGTTAGGGTCAGCAAAATTTACCGCCATCCTTTTTCTATTTCTTGGAGTTTAGTAAATAGTCCATTTATTTCTGCGAGGCGGTCATTCAGATAATTTTCGTCCGATGGCAAACCTTTATAATCGTTTAATCTTTTGACACTCCCTTCAATTTCATTCAATTCATAAATAACCAAATTATCAGGATCAAGCATAGATTGTAATGGTACAATTTCAGCTAGCTTATTTACTTGGTTTTCATCCGTAATCTCCGATTTCACTTTGTGTGCCTTAACTGCAAGAGTGAGATAATTAATAATGTAAGGACTATGAGTTGTCATTATTAACCTGCTTTCCGCTTTAATGTTATCGTACTTTAAAAGCTCAAACAATACATTTCTCTGTGAAGCTGGAAATAGATTTTGTTCCGGTTCTTCTACGATATTAATAAGGCATACAGGTTTTCTCCTTGCGCTAAACTGTCTCAAATATTCTTGCCGAATGTCTTGAGTAAGCTGGGGATCATCCATTATTTGCTTTACCTCCCTTTCTATTTTCCTTTGCTCTTCTATTGAACTTTCTTTCACAGAGAAATCTTCATCTCTGTCTAGCCATTCGGTTAAGTATTTTGTAACAAGATATAAAGGGACTGTGGATTGAAACCCACTTGAAGCTTCCGAAAGCCTTAATTCGTAACCGTTATCTATTATATGTGCAATTTTGTTTTGCTTGTCATATTTGAATTGTGCTTTGTTGATAGGCAGGTCAAGACCTTCCCAAAATACATTTCTTGCTCTGTCGTACTCATCTAAAAAAGTAAATAAAGGTAAAGGCAGCTCTTTCAACTTGTCTGGTCTGTCAACCACGCTTAAAAAGTTCCTTTCGGCTGGTACATACATTATTTTTGGTAACGCATACCCATTAGCAGGAGCTTTCGTTGCATGAAAGGCGCCGTCTTTAAAATGTAATGTATAGGCTTTCCCACTGAACTCTATTTCTGTCTCAGTTCGCAAATAATTGTTGATTCTTTGATAAGTAAGTCTTTTGTAGAAGCGATTATAAGTGCTTAATTCACCTTCTCTTAATACGCCGTTCACCATAGCCTTCTCTATCCAGCTAAGGGTGGAAATAAGCTTCGCAACCGTACTTTTACCGCTGCCCTGGTTGCCTATGAAAACAGTTACTTTTTTTATTTCGATCCACCCATTATCTTCCGTTAAACCCTCTTTAATGGGGCCAAAGTTTTTGATTTTTATTCTGCTCAATGTCTTAATATTAATCTGAATACGAATATAAACAAAACTTGGGGTAAGCTAAATATGATAGCGATGAATTTCTATTTCTACACCCTCTTCCGTTTTTTTCTCTATACAAACAAAGCCCAGCTTGCTCAACAGGCGCCGGGAAATAACATTGTCTTTTTCAAAGACGCCATAAACTTCGCTGAGCCCCGCGTCGCGGATAGCAAAATCCAGCACCCACTTCATCAGCTCGGATGCGAATCCCTGCCCCCAGTAATTCTTCATCAGCTGGCAACCGATCTGCAGCCGCTGCGTTCCACCAATCGGGTTGAGGTTGACTGCCCCTACAAAACTACCGTCCCCCTTCAACCAAACCGCCCAATGATACCCTCTCTTCGACTGGATCTGCTCCAGCTTGACCCGCAGGAACCGCTGATATTCCTCATCGGTCATCACCCTTAACTTTTTGATATAGCGAAAAGTATCTGGTTCCTTCGCCATTGCGGCCATGTCAGGAAGATCGGCTTCCTGCAATAAGGTGAGGGTTGTACGTTCGGTGGCGAGAGTTGTACGTTCGGTTTCCATAGGTCAATCCCGGTAATTCAGTGCAGGCTTGCGGTCCCCCAGCAGCGCCTGATACTGGTAATCGCCCTTGTCTTTTTTGAATTCCAACTTCGCCTGCGCGACAAGTGAAGGATTAAGATAGCAGTCAATTGCTGTCAGCGCCATGGTCTTCGCCGCCACCATCATCCCCTTGAACCCAATCTCCATCCCGCCGCAAGCCGTTGCCTGCCAGCTATGTGCCGGCGTGCCCGGCACCCAGGTAGCAGCCAGCAGCCCTACTGTCGGTACCGTATAACTGACGTCGCCAACATCTGTGGACGCGCGGCCGTCTTCATCGTTGAACTTGAGCGGCTTCACTACACCCGCGGTTGTCAGCGCCGGCACCTTGTAGGTAAAGGATGCCTGGATCTTTTGCGCGAATTCCGTTTCAGCCGGGGTATAGCTCACCCCGCCGACCTGCTGCAGGTTGGACTGCATATCCGCCGCCAGCGTGTTGTTGATCAACAGATCGTGCGAACCGCTGATGATTTCATAGTCTACCGTCGTCTGCGTTCCCATCGCCGCGCCTTTTGCGGCGGCAACGACCCAATCGAAGATGCGAACGACCTCCTCCTTTTTCGGGTGCCGGACATAGTAAAAGACCTCCGCACGATCGGGGACGACATTCGGCGCCTTACCGCCATCGGTTATAACATAGTGGATCCGGGTCTCCTGCGGAACATGCTCCCGCATCATATTGACCATATAGTCCATGGATTCCACCCCGTCCAGCGCAGACCGCCCTTTGTCCGGCGCCGCAGCTGCGTGAGCAGCGAGCCCATGGAACCGGAACTTGGCCGTCTTTATGGCGAGCGTACTTGTAAAGGACACTGAGTTGGCATCTCCCGGATGCCAGTGGATCACGATATCGACGTCGTTGAATAATCCCGCCCGCACCATATACACTTTCCCGTCCCCGCCCTCTTCGGCGGGACAACCATAGACCCGGATCGTCCCGCTCAGTTTGCCGGCGGCGATCAGATTTTTGATCTCGATGCCCGCCGCTACCGATGCCGTCCCGAATAGGTTATGGCCGCAGCCATGCCCCGCCGCCTGCCCGTCGACCGGCATTTTTACCGGAACGGACTGCTGCGCCAGTCCCGGCAAGGCATCGAACTCCGCGAGGATGCCGATAACAGGGCTGCCTGAGCCGTAGCTGGCGACGAAGGCGGTCGGGATCTCCGCAACCCCGGCCTTCACGGTAAATCCGTTATCGGTAAGCGTCTTCTGTAACAGCGCCGAGCTCTTCACTTCCTTGTATCCCACTTCGGCATAGTTCCAGATCTGCAGCGCGATGGCCTTATAGTCACCATACTTCGATTGGATCCCGGTAATAGCAGCTGATTTCAATGCAGCGGTGTCGATCTGCGCGGTTAGCATGGAGTGCGCTGCAAGGCACAGGACGATGGTAAAAAATGTTCTCATTATGTAGTAGTTTTTGGTCTGTAACTCCCGTTAAGTTAGGCAAATTTCAGCAACACTTTTTCCATTTCGGCCGAGATCTTGTCATTCGAAAGCCGGCCGATGCTGCCTTCGTGCGTATGATGCAGCTGCTGGCGGTAATCGAATTGGAATTCTCCCTTTTGGATCGCATTGCCGACCTGGCGGTAGGCTTCCCGGAAGGGAATACCCTGGTTCACCAGTTGGTTGACGGCCTCCACACTAAAGAGATACTTGTATTTCTCATCCTCCAGGATATTATCCCGGACCTCGATATGATCCAGCATCAGCCTGGTCATTTGCAGACAGGCCAACCCTTCCTGGATGGCGGGGAACAGGATCTCCTTGGTGAGTTGCAGGTCCCGGTGATATCCGGAAGGCAAATTGGTGATCAGCAGGGTCAGCTCGTTCGGTGTCGACTGGATGCGGTTGCATTTGGCGCGGATCAGCTCGAACACGTCGGGGTTTTTTTTGTGTGGCATGATGCTGCTTCCGGTTGTCAGCTCCGGCGGAAAGGAAATGAACCCGAAATTCTGGTTGATATACAGGGTACAGTCCATGGCGAATTTGCTGAGGGTTGCGGCGATGGTTGCGAGGGCGGCCGCCACGATCTTTTCCGTCTTCCCCCGGCTCATTTGCGCATAGACGGAATTGTAATTCAGCGTGCGGAACCCCAACAGCCGTGTGGTCATCTCGCGGTCAAGCGGGAACGAAGAACCATAACCGGCGCCGCTGCCGAGGGGATTCTTATTCACGACCTGGTAAGCCGCGGCAAGCATCTCGAGGTCATCGACCAGGCTTTCGGCGTAAGCCCCGAACCATAACCCGAAAGACGAAGGCATCGCAATTTGTAAATGCGTATAGCCCGGCAGAAGCTTGTCCTTATATTTCTCGCTCAACCCGATGAGTTGTTGGAATAACGAATGCACCTCGTCCTTTAAAGCAAGCACCTGCGCCCGCAGGTAGAGTTTAAGGTCTACCGCAACCTGGTCATTGCGGCTTCTGCCGCTATGGATCTTCTTGCCGGCTTCGCCGATCCGCCGGGTTAGGAGCCCTTCGACTTGTGAGTGGACGTCTTCGACATCCTTGTCGATGGTGAAGCTGCCGGCGTGGATCTCCGCAAGGATCTGTTGGAGGCCCTTTTGGATCAAGGCGAAGTCTTCCTTACTCAATAGCCCTACCGCCTCCAGCATTTCCGTATGCGCCAGGCTGCCGAGTACATCGTATTCCGCCAGCAGGATGTCGAAGTCCTTGTCGCGGCCGACGGTGAATTCTTCGATCAGGACTGACGTGGACGTGTTTTCCTTAGTCCAGAGTTTGCTCATAGTATTATCGGTTTTAAGAGATCGATGTAGCCCCGGATGCCTTCGGATATCTCGCCGAGGAAAATATATTCGTCAGCCGTATGGCTCCGCGCCGAATCGCCTGGCCCCGTCTTCAATGCGGGGAAGGGCATCAGTGCCTTATCGGACGTGGTGGGACTGCCATAACAGGTCCTTCCAAGCCGGAGCCCCGACTGCACAATGGGGTGGTCTAAGGGGATGGAGGACGACCGCATCCGCAGGCTCCGTGGGAGAACTTCAGATCCGACATTCGCCCGGATCACGCCCAGCAGCTCTTCAAAATTATATAGCTCGTTCACGCGTACATCCACTACAAAATGACATTGGGAAGGCACGACATTATGTGCCTTATTGTCGGTGTCGATCACCGTTACACTCATCTTCACCGGTCCCAGCAACGCGGATATTTTTGGGGCTTTATAGTCCCGGAACCATGCGATATCCCTCAGCGCCTTATAGATCGCATTCTCGCCTTCTTCGCGGGCCGCATGTCCGGCCGTGCCATACGCCACGCAATCCAGCACCAGCAGCCCCTTCTCCGCCACGGCCAGCTGCATTTTTGTAGGCTCGCCGACGATCCCGAATCCGATCTTCCCCAGTGAAGGCAACAGCAATTCAATCCCGCTATGCCCTGAGATCTCTTCTTCCGCCGTCGCAGCGAGCACCAGATTGCAGGTCAGGTCCTCACGGTGGTAGTAGAAAAGGAAGGTCTCGATCAGCGATACCAGGCAGCCGCCGGCATCGTTGCTCCCCAGGCCGTATAGCTTGCCGTCTTTAACGATCGGGTCGAATGGATCCAGGGTGTACGACTTGTTTGGTTTGACGGTGTCGTGATGCGAATTCAGGAGGATGGCCGGCTTGGCGGCGTCGAAGTAGCGGTTGGTTGCCCAGATGTTGTTGAGCAGGCGGTGGGTGGGGATTCCTTTTGATTGCAGATAGGCTTCGATCGCATCGGCCGTCTTATCCTCCTCTTTACTGAAAGAAGGGATCCTGATCAGCTCTTTTAACAGCCCGATAGCTTCGATATGTTGCGTCTCCTTATTCATTGACGATGGTTGTCCCGGCCTTTCCGGCAAGAAGCAGCGGCAACTCTTCCGCCCGGCCGATAATGACCCTTCGAACCCCACTCCGAAGCGCGGCAAAAGCGTTGTCCAGCTTGGGGATCATCCCGGCAAAGATCACCTGTTTGGCCTTCAGGTCCTGGTATTCCGCCGGCCCGATGCGGCTCAGGACCGAATTATCATCGTCGGCATCCATAAGGACTCCGCTCTTTTCGAATGAATAGACCAGGCTGACATCAAAAGACCTCCCAAGACCGCGGGCCAGTTCCTGGGCAATGGTGTCGGCGTTGGTATTCAGCAGGTGTCCTTGCCCGTCGTGGGTGATGGGTGCAAAAACCAGGGTTTTGTCGAGGGTTAAGAGGCCCGTGAGGAATGCGGCGTCCACTGAGTCCACGTCGCCTACCCAGCCGTAGTCGATCGCGGGATGGGTCCGCTTATGGGCCAGAATGCTATTCCCGTCGGCGCCGGTGAGGCCGATCGCATCGCATCCGCGCGCCTGAAGGTTAGCAACAATATTCTTGTTGACCGTTCCCGCGTAAACCATCGTAACTACCTTCAGCGTTTCTGCATCGGTGATCCGTCGCCCGTCGACCAGTTGCTGTTTTATGCCCAACGCTTCGGCAACTCTGGTGGCCAGCTTGCCGCCCCCATGCACCAGGATCTTCTTTCCCGGGGTGGCTGCAAAACTATCCAGGAACCCTGCAAGCTTAGCCTCGTCGTCGATGATGTTGCCACCGATCTTTATGATTGATAGTTGCATGCTTATTTGTTTCGCAGGATATCCGCCAGCACGGCCTGCGCCGCCCACACGCGGTTGGCGGCCTCCCGCGTAACGATGCTTGACGGGCCGTCCAGGATCTCGTCGCTCAGCTCAACATTCCGCCGCACCGGCAGACAGTGCATGACTTTCGCCTGGTTGGTCGGCCGGAGCTTTTCGTTGGTCAGCATCCACTCGGGGTCGTTGCAATAGATCTTACCATAGTCGGTATAGGTACTCCAGTTCTTTACATAGACGAAATCCGCGTCTTTCAGGGCAGCATCCTGGTCGTGCGTGATAGTAGCGCCTTTCGTGAATTGGGTATCCAGTTCATAGTCGTCCGGATGGGTAATAACGAAGTCGGCTTTACCCCAGGCGTTGATCCACTGGGCAAAGCTGTTGGCGACGCACTGCGGTAGTGCCTTTACGTGGGGAGCCCAGGTGAGTACGATCTTCGGGCGGCGGGTCAAACCGCCCATTGTCTCCTGAATGGTAATGATATCTGTGAGGCTCTGCAACGGATGCAGCGTAGCGCTCTCCAAACTCACAACCGGTATCCCTGAGTACTTGATGAATTGTTTGATATACAGTTCACTGTAGTCGTCTTCCTTGTTCTTAAGCGACGGAAACGTCCGGATACACAGGATATCGAAATAGTTACCCATGATCGGCGCTGCATCCTTGACGTGCTCGACCGTATTGCCGCTCATAATGGCTTCTTCCTCGAACTCAAGCGCCCAGCCTTCCTTGTCCACATTGAAGACAATGGGTTCCGCCCCGAGGTTCTGCGCCGCGATCTGCGTGGATAGCCTTGTCCGCATACTCGGGTTGAGAAATAACATGCCGACCCGGCGATTTGCTCCAAGGCTTTTGTCCTTTAACGGGTTGGCCTTGTAGGCCAATGCCTGGCTCACCAGGCTGTCGATGTCCGCTGCGTCATGGGCAGAAATGAAATTTTTCATCGTTCTAGCATTTATTTCACCGCCGGCGCCGCCCCTTCCATGGCGTGGATCTCTTCCTGTATCGCCTCCAGAAAGGCATCGGCATCCTTTTTCCGGAGCGCCAGCGACGGTAGTAACCGGATCGTATTCGGTTTTGCCTCACCAGTAAATATGTGTTGGCCGAATAACAAATTCTTCCGCAGCTCTTTCAGGTCGTCCGGCAGATCGAATCCGATCATCAGCCCCCTGCCCCTTACCTGCTTCAACTGCGGGATCTTTCGGAGCTCTGCCATCAGGTATTCGCCTGTCTCGGCGGCATTGGCCATCAATTGCTCCTGCTCCATTACCTCCAATACCGCCAATGCGGCGGCACAGGCCAGATGATTGCCGCCAAAGGTCGTCCCCAGCATCCCATGTTTTGCCTGCAATTGCGGCGCAATGATTATGCCGGCAACCGGAAAGCCATTGCCCATCCCCTTGGCCATCGTATAGATATCGGCGTCGACACCTGCATGATCCTGGCTAAAGAACTTTCCACTCCGCCCATAACCGCACTGAACGCTATCGGCGATAAAGATGGCGTTATACTTTTTGGAGAGTCTGCTGATCGCCCGGAGGAATCCGTCGGAAGCCACATTGATCCCGCCTACGCCCTGGATGCCTTCCACGATCACCGAAGAGACTTCTGCGCCGTGTTGCGCGAAGT
The DNA here is from genome assembly GCA_035948015.1 of Puia sp. Classification (GTDB taxonomy): domain Bacteria; phylum Bacteroidota; class Bacteroidia; order Chitinophagales; family Chitinophagaceae; genus Puia. The sequence continues at coordinate 11,974 of DASZJO010000071.1, read as the reverse complement.
AGGCTTCTAAGGCCGCCTCATCGTTAAAGGGGAGGAATATGACATTGTCCGTTCGATTGACCGGCGCGACGATCGCAGGATTGTCCGTAGCGGCTACTGCCAGCGAAGTCCGGCCATGGAAGGATTTGCTGAAGGCCACTATCTTCTTCCGGCCATTGTGGAAGCTGGCCAGCTTCAGTGCATTCTCATTCGCCTCCGCGCCCGAGTTGCAAAGGAAGAGCCGATAATCGGGCCGGCCGGATACCCTCCCGAGCTTGTCAGCCAGCTCTTCCTGAAGCGGGATATGGATGGAATTCGAATAGAAGCCCACTTTGCTCAACTGGTCGGTGATCCGCTGCACGTAATGCGGATGTGTGTGGCCGATAGAAATGACGGCATGGCCGCCATAGAGGTCAAGATATTGTTGCCCTTCCTGGTCCCAAACATAGGAACCCCTGGCCTTAACGATAGTAATATCATTGAGCGGATAGACGTCGAATAATTTCATAGTTGTGTCTTTAAAAGGCGGTTGGTTTAAGCTGGAGGCCGGTCGTTTCTTCCAGCCCGAACAGCAGGTTCATATTCTGAACGGCCTGACCCGAAGCTCCTTTCAGCAGGTTGTCGAGCGCCGAGTGAACGACGAGTTGGTCCCCCTCCTGTTCCAGCTGGATCAGGCATTTATTGGTATTTACCACCTGCTTCAGCGAAACAGGCGTCCGGCTGACGTGGGTGAACGGGTGATCGCGGTAGTAATCTTCGTAGAGTCCGTACAGCTCTTCCCTGGTCTTATCGCATCGCAGCTGGCTGCTGATGAAGATGCCGCGGGTAAAATCCCCCCGCCACGGGACAAAATGAACCGCCGGCGCACCCGCCTCGCCCGACGCACCCTCCGCCTCGCGTTGCAGCTGCCCCAGCGTTTGACCGATCTCATTCAGGTGCTGGTGCGTGAGTGTCTTATACGCCTGAATGTTGTTTGCCCGCCACGAGAAATGTGCAGTCGGCGACAACCCCTGCCCGGCCCCCGTCGACCCGGTGATCCCGGTCGTGTAGACTTCCCGCAGCAATCCGGCCTTGGCTAACGGCAGCAACCCAAGTTGGATCGCAGTGGCGAAGCAGCCGGGATTGGCGATAGCTTTTGCCTCCCGGATCGCTTCGCGATTGAGCTCCGGCAAGCCATAGACCCAGGGATGGACGCCGAGCCGAAAGTCCTGCGAAAGATCGATTACCAGCACTCCGTCCAGGCTAGTCCCTGCTTCTTCCATGAACTTTTTCGCCTCTCCATGTCCCACACAAAGGAATACGACATCGACATCGCTATTCCATTCCGCGTCGAAGTTTAGTGTGGTTTCACCAAACAGATCTTCATGAACCGAATACACCGGTTTGCCGGCGTTGCTCCTGGAATGGATATAACGGATCCCGACCCGGGGATGCCGGATCAGCAGGCGGATCATCTCCCCGCCGGTATATCCTGCACCGCCAATAATGCCCGCTCTTATCGAATTCATGGATTGCTCTCGTTGATCTTGTGAAAAATGCTGGTCTGATTGCCGAAGATCTTCGCAAAGCCTTTGACGTCATCGCCGCTCCAACCCTTATTCATCTCCCCGTAACTGCCGAATTTGCTGCTCATCAGGTCATGCGAACTCTCGATCCCCGTTATCGTATAGCGGTATGGCTCTAGCGTAACAAAGACCTTGCCGCTGACCGTCGCCTGCGTGTCTTCCAGGAATTTCTCGATATTTCGCATGGTCGGATCGAGCATTTGCCCTTCATGAAGCCAGTTGCCGTACCAACTGCTCAACTGGTCCTTCCAATAAAGCTGCCACTTGGTAAGGGTATGTTTCTCCAGCAGGTGATGTGCCTTGATGATAATGATCGGCGCCGCTGCTTCGAAGCCAACCCGGCCTTTGATCCCGATGATGGTGTCGCCGACGTGGATATCCCTCCCCACGCCGTAGGGCTGGGCGATGGACTGCAGGTATTGGATTGCCTCTACGGGGTTGGGAAAGGGCTTTCCGTCTACGCTGCGCAATTCCCCTTTTTCGAACTCCAGCTCGAGGTGACGGGTTCCTTTTTCGGTAACCGGCGTCGGCCACGCATCTTCGGGCAGGTATTCTTTTGAGGTCAGGGTTTCCTTTCCGCCTACGGAGGTCCCCCAGAGACCCTTATTGATACTGTATTTTGCCTTTTCCGTATTCATCTCCACCCCGTTCTCCTTCAGGAAGGCGATCTCTTCCTCCCGGCTTAAACGCAGGTCGCGGATCGGGGTAATGATCTCTACGCCCGGTAACATGCTTTGGAATACCATATCGAACCTAACCTGGTCATTGCCGGCACCTGTGCTGCCATGGGCGACTGCTGTCGCGCCTGTTTTCTTCACGTGGTTGGCTACGGCGATGGCCTGGACCATCCGCTCGGCGCTGACGCTAAGGGGGTAGGTGGCATTCTTCAGGACGTTGCCGAAAATGAGGTATTTGATACAGCTCTCGTAGTATTCTTTGGTGACATCAACGCATTCGAAGGAAGTTACGCCAAGACGCTTTGCACGGTCCGCGATCTGTTGGATCTCCGCCGTGCTGAATCCGCCGGTGTTCACGGTGAGTGCATGGATCTCGAAATTTCGGACCTTTTTAAGGTAGACCGCACAATAGGTAGTATCCAATCCGCCGCTATATGCCAAGACGACTTTGTTGCTCATGAGTTTCAACTGTGTTTTTAGAGATGAAAGAAAGTGTGGAACAGGGACCGGGAGCGGCCGCCACCGTTGCCGCCGTTGCCCTCACTATCTTTCTTTCGGAAGGGGGCCAGCAGCTTCCACTGCTTGATGCGCATGAACCGCTCGTACAGCTTGGAATGTTTTTTAAATTCCTGGGTAGTCTCTTCAGGCTCGTAATGGTCCTTCGGATCATACAGCATCGCGGTACACATACAGATCTTCCGCTCCTTGCTCATAAGGATCTCATAGTTGACGCAGCTCTTGCAGCCCGCCCAAAAGGCGTCGTCCTGTGTCAGCTCGGAATAGGTGACGGGTTCATAACCCAGGTCCGAATTGATCTTCATGACGGCAAGCCCCGTCGTCAGCCCAAAGATCTTTGCTTCGGGATAGGTCGCCCGGCTGAGATCGAAGATCTTACGCTTGATCTGCTTCGCCAGCCCGCTTTTCCGAAAAGACGGCGAGACGATCAGGCCGGAATTGGCGACATACTCGCCATGGCTCCAGGTCTCGATGTAGCAGAACCCGGCCCAGATCCCGTCTTCCGTGAACGCGATGACCGCCTTGCCCTCGCGCATTTTCTGCTGGATATAGTCCGGACTGCGCTTGGCGATACCGGTGCCTCTCGCCATGGCCGAGGACTCCATTTCGTCACAGATTATCCGGGCGAAATCCTGGTGGGATGGGTCAGCTATAAGTATTTTGAATTGATGTTGTTCCATGATTTTCAACGATGCCTTGATGATGAATATTCCTCCGTCAGTGACCTTTGGGGTCTGATGGAGAGACAGGGATTTGTGTCGCCGCTAAAAGGGACGCTATAGTGAAGTTGTATCAACGTCGTACCCAAAAGGGAATGGGACGGACGGAAAAAACTGTGCACACGTGCGCAGCAAAAAACCCACGCTGGTTGAAGGCGTGCAATATCACAGTGAGGCGTGATATGGGTGAGTTTTTTTTCATTTCAATGTCGAATGAAATTTGTGATAAAATTCCTTTTTCCAAAGCTGTCCCGGACAGCCTCTCGAAACGCAGACGCAAAGTTGCACATTTTTTTGAATCCTAGGGGATTAAATTGTGATTTTTACATAAATTTTACCCTCCGCTTCGCCCGGTTGCTTGCGCGCCCCGGTTAAACCTTTCCCTAAAGGCTCCCCAACCCGGGCGTCCCGATCGCCGGTTTCTGCATTTTTGCCTGGATGCCAGCCAACTACCTGAAAATAACTGGCGCCGCCTTTGTGCTGCCGGTATCGAGCGTCTGTGAGCTCAATAACCACTGTCCCACCACTAACCAATCGGCTCGAGCGGAACGGAATGAACCGCCGCGGCCATTTCGCGGATAAGGCCGGGGTCCTTTTCGATTGCGTTGCCGACGACGATAATGTCAGCGCCGGCTTTGCAATTTCGATAGGCTCTTTCCGGATCCCGGATTCCGCCGCCAACCACTAGCGGAACCTCGATATTGGCCGCCACGCAGGCGATCATCTCCTCCCGGATCGGGTGCCGGGCACCGCTGCCGGCGTCCATATAGATCAGTTTCATCCCCAGCATCTCCCCAGCCATCGCCGTGCAAAGCGCAATTTCGTTCTTGTCCGCGGGAATAGGGGTCGCATTGCTGATATACGAGACGGTAGTGGGCGCACCGCCGTCAATAACCATATAGCCCGTGGAAATGATCTCCAAACCGCTCTTCCGGACCGCAGGCGCTGAAATGACGTGCTGACCGATCAGCAATTCTGGATTACGGCCAGAGATCAACGAAAGGTACAGAAGCCCGTCCGCAAATCGTGATACCCCCGCAGGAGTGCCGGGAAAAAGGATGACCGGGATTGAGCAACTCTGGCGGATATGCTGTACTACTTCGTCAAGATGATTGGAGATCACCAGGCTCCCGCCTACCAGCAAATAATCCACCCTTGCTCCAACCGCGAGCGCCGCCAATTCATCTAACTTTGGAGGATTTACATTATCCGGGTCGATCAGCACCACGAAAGAACGCTGGCCTTTTGCCTTTTTCGCCAACAGGGATTCATAGATGACTTTCTTCATTCGGTAAGCCGGACTACATCCGGTCGTGCAAAAATGCGAAACTTTTTCGGCTTTACAGGGGGAATTCGACGAAATAACACCCTGACCGGGGCCATCCGGATTAGCGGCGGCGTACATACGTAATCGCGTAATATTACGAAAATGCCCTAAATTGACGACGCGGCCGGAGGGTATCGAAGGCCAAATTCATGACATCATTATGGAACCACTCAAAATTATTAATAACACCGATCGACAACAATTCCAGGTCCTGGTCGAAAACGATCTGGCCTCGCTCGAATATCGCATACACGACGGCAGGATCGTCCTCATGCACACCGAAGTCCCTGAAAAACTGGGCGGCCATGGCATCGGATCCGCATTGGCCGAATACGCATTCAACTACGCCCGGGCCAATCATCTGCCCGTAAAAGTCTATTGCCCCTTTGTGCAGGCTTATCTTAAACGTCATCCGGAATTTAATGACCTCGTGGAGCAGGCTGATTAGCAATCTGTTATTGAGAGCTCCCCATTAACTGCCCACTGGCTTTCCATCGATGTGCCCCTCATCTGGGTGTGCATAAAAAAATAGCCGAACTTTGCGCAAGATTCCGAAAGCCGCGATCTACCTCATCTTTGAAAAAACAGACATCTGTTTTGCACATGTGGGGATATCTCGAAGAAGGAAATATCAAAATCAAAAAATACTTTCGTTAACCACCGACCCGCCGCAAAAACTATTCATCATTTTCATCAATTAAAGGGACTGACTCATGGCAACAAGACCGCAATCTGTTAAGGGCTTGCAATTCACCCGTCGCTTCACCAGGGAAGACATCAATGTATTCGATCTGTTCACCTATGATTACCGCAGCTCGGTTATCCGTAATCCCAGTGGAGAAGTTGTATTCGAGATGAACAACGTCGAAGTCCCTGCCCGGTGGAGCCAGATTGCGACCGATATTCTTGCCCAGAAATATTTCCGCAAAGCCGGCGTTCCCCAAGCCGACGGTTCGCTCGGCCGCGAGACTTCGGTCAAACAGGTCGCCCACCGCATGGCGAACTGCTGGAAGGTCTGGGGCGAACGCTATGGATATTTCGCTTCACCGAAAGACGCGCAGATCTTTTACGAAGAGCTGGTCTATAGCATCCTGGACCAGGCCTGCGTCCCTAATTCACCGCAATGGTTCAATACGGGCTTGCACGAAAGCTACGGGATCACCGGCAAGCCCCAGGGTCATTACTTCGTAGATGCGGCGGACGATCAGCTGAAACTGTCCTCCTCCGCTTACGAAAGACCACAACCTCATGCGTGCTTCATCCTCAGCGTAGAAGACGACCTCGTCAATGACGGCGGCATCATGGATCTCTGGGTCCGTGAAGCCCGCATCTTCAAATACGGCTCCGGAGTAGGCACGAATTTCTCTCATATCCGCGGCGAAGGGGAGAAGCTGAGCGGCGGCGGTACATCCAGCGGCCTCATGAGTTTCCTGAAGATCGGTGATCGCGCCGCAGGCGCGATCAAATCCGGCGGCACGACCCGCAGGGCCGCAAAAATGGTCTGCCTCGACCTGGATCACCCCGAGATCATGAATTTCATTAACTGGAAAGTAGAGGAAGAGAAAAAAGTAGGCGCCCTGATCGCTGCCGGCTACGCCAGCGACTACGAAGGCGAAGCCTACCGCACCGTCTCCGGCCAGAATTCCAATAACTCCATCCGCATCCCCAACGAATTCTTCCACCGGCTGGAGCACAATGAAGACTGGGAACTGACGGCCCGCAGCGACAAGAGGGTGATGAAACGCATTCCCTCCCGCGAAGTCTGGAACCAGATCACCTACGCCGCCTGGCGTTGCGCCGACCCCGGCACCCAATACGACACGACCATCAACGAATGGCATACCTGTCCCGCCGGCGGCCGCATCCGCGCCTCTAATCCGTGCTCCGAATACATGTTCCTCGACAATACCGCCTGCAACCTGGCTTCGGTTAACCTTCGCCGCTTCTATAACGAAGATACCAATACGTTCGACGTTGAAGGCTTCGAATACAGTTGCCGGTTGTGGACTACCGTTCTTGAAGTATCCGTGCTGATGGCCCAATTCCCCTCCAAAGAAGTAGCCCAGCTTTCCTACGACTACCGGACTCTCGGCCTCGGTTATGCCAACCTCGGCTCCATGCTCATGGTCATGGGCATCGCCTATGACAGCGAAGAGGCCCGGGGTATCGCCGGCGCCCTTACCGCGATCATGACAGGCGTCGCCTATCGGACCTCCGCGGAAATGGCAGGGGTACTCGGCGCCTTTCCACGTTACGAGGACAACAAAGAAAATATGCTCCGCGTCATGCGCAACCACCGCCTCGCCGCCTACGACGCCGATGAATATGAAGGCCTGGAAGTCAAACCCCAGGGCCTTAAGGCAAAATACTGCCCGGATTACCTGCTCAAAGCAGCCACCAAGGCCTGGGATGAAGCCGTACAGCTCGGCGAGAAATTCGGCTACCGCAACGCCCAGGCAACTGTGATCGCTCCCACCGGTACGATCGGACTGGTCATGGATTGCGACACCACCGGCGTCGAACCCGATTTTGCACTGGTGAAATTCAAAAAGCTTTCAGGCGGCGGTTATTTCAAGATCATCAACCAGTCCGTGCCTGCCGCGCTGAAGAACCTTCGCTATACCGATAAACAGATCGACGCGATCGTTAAGTATGCCGTCGGGTCCGCTACCTTTGCCGGCGCTCCCTTCATCAATCATCAAACACTCAGCGAAAAAGGCTTCATCGCCGATGAGATTAAAAAGCTCGATGCGGCGGTCGGCTCGGCCTTTGAGATCGGTTTTGTCTTTAACGTCTATACCCTCGGCGAAGAATGCCTGCAACGCCTCGGATTCAAACCCGCTCAATATTACAATTTCGATTGGAGCCTTCTCGAAGCGCTTGGCTTCTCCGAAGCGGAGATCGAAGCGGCTAATGACTATGTCTGCGGAACCATGACAGTAGAAGGAGCACCCCATCTCCGTGAAGAACACCTACCGGTCTTCGATTGCGCCAACAAATGCGGCAAAAAAGGCCAGCGCTACATCCATGCCCACGGTCATATCCGGATGATGGCCGCGGCCCAACCATTTATCAGCGGCGCCATCTCCAAAACGATCAACCTTCCCAACGAAGCTACCGTAGAAGAGATAGCCGATGCCTATTTGCTTAGTTGGCAGCTCGGGTTGAAGGCATGTGCCCTTTATCGGGACGGATCCAAACTATCTCAACCGCTGAGTACAAAGTCCGATAAGAGAAAGAAAGATGAAGAGAAAGATGCTGCCGCCTCCGCCGAGACTACGCCGGAACCCATCGGCGAATCGAATATCGTAGACCTGGGCAAACTGACCGTTCAGGAATTGCTCGAAGAGGTCCAAAAAAGGGTCCAGGCCTCTCCCGATACCAAACTCAAGCGAGCGCTCGCAACTATCGTCGAACGCCGAACGCTGCCCGCCAAACGCCGTGGGTTTACCCAAAAGGCAAAGATCAACGGCCAGGCTATCTTCCTCCGCACGGGGGAATATGCCGACGGAACGGTCGGCGAGATCTTTATCGACATGGCCAAAGAAGGAGCTACCATGCGGAGCATGTTGAACTGTTTTGCGATCTCCATTTCCATCGGCCTCCAATACGGTGTGCCCCTGGAAGAATTCGTAGAGAAATTCGTCTTCACCCGCTTCGAGCCCTCCGGCATGGTGGACCACCCGAATATCAAGAGCGCCACTTCCATAGTTGACTTTATATTCCGTTCGTTGGCCTACGAATATCTCGGAAGGACTGATCTCGTACATGTACTCGACCGGCCCGAAGTTGCCAATACCGGTAAGGAGGACTGGGACTTAGCGGATCCGGATGAAGCGAACAAAAGGTCGCCCGAGCTCAGTGACGTCCGGATAGTAGCCAAAGCAGCAGCAGGTCCCACCCCCTCTGCCGCCCGACCCGCCAAAGTCAGCCAGCTGGACGCCGTCAATGCGGCCGCCCGCAGCATGCAAAGCGACGCTCCCGCCTGCAACACCTGCGGTCATATTACCATCCGCAGCGGCACCTGCTACAAATGCTTGAACTGTGGTAACAGTATGGGTTGCAGCTAGTTAAGTAAGTACTCAGCGGCCCCGGAACGAAATCCGGGGCCCAATTTGTCCTTCACCCCGGCCTCCTTTAGGAATCGGATTATTTTTTTCCCGGATATCACTGTACTTTACTGCCAGGTCCGGACGTTATAACGACGTCTACAAACGGCCTCTGGCCGTCAATTTAGATCCTATAAACCCAAATTGAAAAACATGAAACGTATCCTCGTAGCCGCAATCATCATCATTTCTACTACCACCTTATTTTCCTGCAATCGTAGCGTGACTCCCGGACAGGCAGCCAGCAACCATTATTCGCGTTGCAGGGACATGCGTTAAACATATCATTCATAATAAAAAGGTTTAGGGCAAATTCAATTTTGGATCCACTCGCTGGGAAGCGAGTGGTTTTTCGTTAATTTTACTGCACATTGATAAAAGACCGGCGACACAATACCGCGGAATGACAGTACAATTTGGCTACAATAAAAAGGAAGTAATGGATGGATTGCGCGGACATTTCATCGGGCGTCCGGAGATAAGGTTGGCCATAATCATGATCAATGTCTTTGCGATCCTGTCCTTTATCCTTTTCGCGTTGAGGAAGATCCCATCTCTCCCTTTTCTGGTCTTTGCCATCCTTTGGTTTTCCCTCTGGATCGGCATCCGCTGGCTGCTGCCCCTAAGCATTTATAAGAAGTCCGCCACGTTCAAAGATAATTTCGTCCTCAGCCTGACCGACCAGGGTGTCCTGCTTAAAACAAAGAAAGGGAATCAGTTATGGCGCTGGGAAGACTTCAGCGACTTTAAGGAAACGATCTACTTTTTCCACGTCTACTTCAACCCCCGCTCCTTCTTCATGATCCCTAAAGACTCCTTTAAAGATATTACGGAGATCCAGGCCGCCCGCAAACTCCTGAAAGAACGCATCAAAAAATAACCTTCGCTTCGCTCTGAACTTCGCTTCGCTCGGTTATCGCGGTTTATATTTTGTCTCTTCAAATAATGTCCGTGCGGGCACCCGCATCAGATCCACCGGCCGCAGCTTAGGATGCCCCTCCATGTACTTTCTCACAATTTGCCGTCCCACCCAGGCGCCGATATTCCCGGGCGAGCGACCGGGCATCCCCAATGTATAGGGCCCTTCTCCGATATAGTTTTTGATGATATCCGGATCGATCGTATACAGATCGGTGTTCTGCAAAAAAAACCCCCAGATATCCGCCTCATGACCCGCGCACCAGGTCAACTGTGCATCCGTATAACCGGTCACTATGCTATCGGGGGCATCGGGCATCAATTTACCCAGCAGCCACCAATACCGGCCCTTGACAACCATTTCCTCGATCAACGGCCTGCCCTCGCTGCTGTCGGGAAAAATATCCTCCGCCATGGCGCTTACGCAGTTGGGAGTAATGTATTCCGGCTCGAACCGGCGGGAGATATACCCCGGATACATATCCTGGCCCTTGCCGGTGAGATAGAACGAGAAATTCTTCCCTGCATAGGACTGCAACCCGATCGCCAGATCGTTGGTCGTAATGGCAACCCCCGGTCCATCCATCGGGCCGATAAAGGTCACCACATTCCGCGGAAGGGGATAACGGGGGAAATAGTATTTGATATAGCGGAATCCCTGCCGTAATTCTTTTTCCAACCAATCCAGCCGCTCGTATTTGGTCCTTAACGAGTCCCGGATCGGTAGATAGCTGATGAGGAATTGTCTCGCCGCCTCGAATGCCAGAACGCTGGTATCGCCCAACGGACCCGCTCCCAGGATATTTGCGACAAAATCACCGGTGAAATCGGGGTACTCCTGATCGAGGCCGCGCAACCCTTCCCTGATATGGTTAGAATCCAGATCAAAAAAGGCCCTATCGAACCGCTCGATATGGATCTCCGGAACCGTTACGCCGGAAACATCGGGTCGATCCCCGTCGTGGCCGCAGCCGGCAAACAAAAAGAGCAAGGGGAACAGGCGAATGGCTGATATACGATGCATAGCTGACAAAGATATAACTTCCCGGCACGTAAGTTTGCAAGTCGTAACTTTGCATCATGAACATCGCTTTAGCGCAACTCAACTACCACATAGGGAACTTTGAGGACAACACGCGCAAGATCCTGGACAGCATCAGCCAGGCCAAAAAAGCCGGGGCCGATCTCGTGGTTTTTTCCGAGCTCTCCGTCTGCGGATACCCACCCCGCGACTTCCTGGAATTCGATGACTTTATTTCAAAATGCTATGCGGCGGTAGACCGGATCCGCGAAGCGGCGGATACCATCGGAGTGGTTGTCGGCAGCCCGGCCCGCAATCCCCTGAATAAGGGTAAAGGACTTTTTAACGCCGCGTGGCTGCTCTTTGAAAAAGAGATAAAAGGTGTCGCACATAAGACCTGTCTACCCACTTACGATGTTTTTGATGAATACCGGTACTTCGAACCCGGTCTCGAATGGAAAGTCATCCCGTTTAAAGGCAGGCGTATCGCATTGACGATATGTGAGGATATCTGGAATATGGGGGATAACCCGCTGTATCGTATTTGCCCGATGGATCAACTGATCCCGCAACGCCCCGACCTCATGATCAATATCTCCGCCAGCCCGTTCGACTACGACCACGACGACGACCGCAAGGAGGTTGTGCGTCAGAATGTGCTCAAATACGGCCTGCCTATGTACTATTGCAATGCGGTAGGGTCCCAGACCGAGATCGTTTTCGACGGCGGCAGTGTAGTCTACGACGCACAGGGCAACCTGCTAAAGGAATTCAACTATTTCGAAGAGGACTTTGCCGTCGTGCCGTTGCCGGAACACCACGCCAGGACCGAAGGGCCCATACCTCCGCTTTATGAGGAGCTGTTGCCGGGTCTGTCCGTAGCCGTCAGCGAAGGCGCGGAAGAGGAAGGCTGGCCTCCGGCCGGGGAAAGGCCCGGGATCGCGGCGGAAGCCAAGGGTCCGCGTCCGGAACTCTTTGACAAGGACATGCGGGTCGCCAAACAGAACGATCCCGAAAGCATCGTCCGATACCTCGTCGACGAAAAGAATATCGCCCAGATCCACCATGCGCTGATCCTTGGGATCCGCGACTATTTTTCAAAAATGGGTTTCAAAAAGGCTATTCTAGGCAGCAGCGGCGGGA
>DASZJO010000070.1:0-21521 GCA_035948015.1 Puia sp. | reverse complement strand
CGGCGAGGAAGATGGGGTTGGGGGAAGAGAAGGTGGAGAGGGTCAGGATGTTGAAACTTCAATAATATGGAGAACAAATTGGGGGTGTGGGACCTTATTGCGACCAACAAATTTGAAGAGGCTTGTTTACAAGCAGATATGGACTATAAAGCCAATGAAAACATTTTTACTTTGCGCAACAAGGTTTACGCGCTGTTTCATCTCAAAAAATATGTGGAAGCTGCAGAATTAATTTCTTACATAAGAGAGATGACAAAAAATCAAACAGATAGTGACGCTATTTTTCTTGGGATTGCTTATTGGTTTTTGAATGAGAAAGAAAAAAGTGTTAAAATATGGAAAGAAGGGATAGGAAGCAAATATACCGATGCAGCGGGTGGCGTGGAGTTGCAAATTATTCTATATTTTTCATCTATAAGTTTACAAGATATAAAATTGAAGGAGCAATCTGCGAAAGCTATTCAAAAAATAGTGAAAGCAAAAAGAGCGGTTAATTGGCCGGGCCCGTTAGGTGCCTATGTGATAGGTCGAATATCGGAAGAGGAATTATTTTCAAAGGTTTCAACTATTGATTTTCTTAAGGAGCGAAATTTATCTCAAGCTCATTTTGTTAAGGCAGTCAGGTGCCTGGAATTGGGGGAAATTAAGCCGTATGAGAGTGAATTGCGAAAAAGTGTTGATATTGGACCTCGCTCATATGTTGAACAAATGTATTATTTGGCTGAGGCGGAATTGGGGTCATTCCTTCGATAGCCGGATACTTTGCCGGCCGTGCTCCTGATCGATCAAGGTTATCGTGTATGTCCCGGGTGCGTAGCCATGCAGATCGATATCCACTTTATTTATTCCTACAGTCGTTGTGCCGGCCAGTTGTGTCAGGATATGGCCGTTAAGGTCGATGATCTCGATGGCATATTTGGCTGGTGAATTGGAACTGAAGAGCAGGCTCGTACTGGTTGTTGCCGGATTGGGGTAGATGGCACAGGCGGACGGTGGGGTGGACATCGTTACGAGAACGATTGGGCTGTAGGTGAATTGACCGTTGACGTCCTGCATTTTCAGCCGATAGAAATTGTTGCCGGCTGCGGGGTGGGTGTCGGTGAATGAATAGTTGTTTTGGCTGGACGTGTTTTTGGCGGCGACGGTACCGATCGGGTCGAATGAATTGCCATCCGGGCTGTGCTGGACGATGAATTGCCTGGTGTTTTGTTCGCCGGTCGTTAGCCATTTCAGGTTAACATCGTAGCCCTGGGGTGTGCCGGTGAATTGGAGAAGTGTTAGGGGAAGGGGGGTAGGGCTGGTCCCCAGGAAGAAGCCGCTGAATCCGTTGACGGGAAAGGTGACCGTCCACCAGTTGTCCGTTGCATCCCAGGCCACCGTGGGGTGGATGACCTCTGATCCCTGGCTGTAATTGGCGGGGCTGGAGGTTCCGGTGAAGGAACCGTGGTATTGGGTGATGAGAATATTTCCGTTGTCGATGCCGCCGGTGGGTAATAAGGGAACGTTGATGTTGTGCGAGGTTACGTAAGTGTTGTAAGTGTCGAAGTCTGCCTGCGTATAGTATAGGGTGATAGTTGCCGTGGAAGTTGACGGGTTGAGCGCGGGCGTGATATCGTAATGACGCTCGACATAGGGTGTGCCGTTAAAGGTTTGGATCGAGGAGTCAATCGATTCGAGTGCGGTGACGCTGCCGGTGAGGCCGTTGGCGCCGGTACCGGGGGTAAGCGTGACGATGCGGAAGATGCTGGTATCGATGTCAACGGCGGTGGTGCCGGAAATGGTTTGGGTGGTAGTTATTGAGGAATCGGGGAGGACGAGGCCGAGTTTTAGGGTATCGGAATACAAGGTGAGCGAGGGGGCATCGGTGTTTGTGGTGACGATGTTGTAGTTGCCGAGACCGCCGATGGTAAAGAGGGAATCACCGTTTTGGGTCGCGATGGAGGTGCCGTCTTTGAAAAGTGTATAGGTGCTGTGGGCGGAGTTGCCGCCTGTGGAAACGGATAGGTTGGCCTGGACGCGGGTGAGGGGGATGTTTTGTTGGGGGGCGTAGATGAAATGAGTGAAGGATTGTACGGGTATGGGGAGGACCGAAAAATTATACTGATTGCCTGAAATGTTAAAGCTATCCAGATAGAGTGCCGAGAGATTGGCGCTGATCGTACCGGAGAGATTGTTGTTTTCAACGGTTATGCCGATCAGATTCGCATCGTTCCCTAATGAATCGGGCAGCGTTCCGGTTAGTTGATTATCGAATAACGCGAAGTGAGCTAATTGGGGCAAGAAACAGAGCGAATCAGGAATTGTTCCAGTTAAGTGATTATCATTCAAGTTAAGGTTCGTCAACGTTTTTATCCGCCCCAGGCTTTGTGGAATCTGGCCAGTCAGGAGGTTGTTGTTGAGGTCAAGTTCGAAGAGCTTGCTGCAGTTTGCGAAGGATGCCGGAATAGTATCGGTCAGCTGGTTGTAAGAGAGTGTGATGTCATAAGCATTAAGCAAATTGCCCAGTTCCACCGGGATGGTGCCGGTGAGCTTATTGCTGTAGACCGTTAAGGTCGACAAAGATGTCATGCTGCCTAATGAAGGAGGGATCGTACCACTGAGTTGATTGTTTGCAAGGATGAGACCTCTCAAATTCGTCAAATTGCCAAGGGTTGCGGGTATCGTGCCGCTCAACTGGTTAAAGTTCAGGTCAAGCCAGGCCAGAGATTGAAGGTTGTTAATAGTTGAAGGTATGGGACCGCTCAGTTGGTTGTAGCTGAGCTCGATGTTGGTTGCCGCTGTGAGGTTGGTTATTGATGCGGGTAGTGGGCCGGCGAGGTTGTTATAAGGCAGATAAAGTGTTTGGACCCTACCAAATCTGGCTTCCACACCATTCCAGGAGGCCATGGGCGCGGATGTCGCCCAGTTCTGATTTTTTACCCAATTTGCACCAGCCGTGCTGTTATAAAGATCGATCAGCGCCAGGGAATCCGTCGTATTAGCATTTTGGATACTGTACAATGTTAGGGTGGGGACGGTCGAGTTAGTGACCGATACTCCATAAGTCCCGGAGCCGGTCATGGTATAGGTGGAGTCGCCGGTATTTGTCGCGACGACCGTCCCATTCTTGTACCAGGTATAGGTGTTGTTTGACAATGTGCCGCCCGCGGCAATGGAGAGCGTATTGCCGTTTAGGATCAATGGAAGGTCAGCCTCGACGGAATCGAGAAGACCGTTGTTTTGGTGCCACACACTCGACGTCTTGTAAGGTTCCAGGGTGGCAAATGTGAAGTCATTATATGTGAGGTCCAGGAATAAAAATGTTTGTTGAAAATTGGGGATGGTACCGCTTAACTGATTGTGAGAGAAAAAGAGTGATACGGTATATTCGCCGGGCAAGTTGGTCAAAGAGGCGGGGAGAGCGCCGGAAAGCCGATTATTGGATAAATCGATATACATGCCCTGGCTGGTCAGGTTGCCGAGGGAAGAAGGAAGGGTACCAACTAAATTATTGTTTGCCAGCGATAGTAACTCCACGTGGACTGAATCCCCGGTAAAGATCCCATACCAGGTATACATGGGCGCACTCGTCAGCCAATTGGTATGTTTGGTCCATCCCGGTCCGTTGGTACTATTGTACAGATCGACCATAGCCAGGGAGTCCGTGGTGTTGGCCTGGGCGCATGCCCGATGGAAGGCGAGGAAGGAAGTTAGTAAGAGAGCCAGGGGTAAAATAGTTTTCTTCATAGCCGGTCCGAGTTTGGGAAAAAGGTAAATGGTTCCCAGTAGGAGATGGATGGCCGATCATAGAAGTGGATCGTGTGAGGAGGCGTAAATATATGAGGTTTTCAGGGATTTTGCAATGGGTCATTTGTTAATCTAAAAGTGGATGCTGTATATTGGTCTCATGACACCTGGAGATTTATTGCGGGCATCCTTTTGGGCACGAAAATTTACGAATGACCTCCAAAAAAATTACCCTCAACGGAATCAATAAATGGAATGAATACAAAGATTAGAAAATGGATTAATAAGGCTATTTACAATCCGGAAACGAAGAAAATGCATTGGGAGAATATTATTCCGCCTGCTGGGGTGTTAATTGCCTTATTTTCAACTATTTACTTTAATAATATCAGGCTTGCCAAACTTAAAAAGGAAAGAGAGGATTTTACAAGATATGCCATCGGGATTACTACAGCCGAGCACAATAATGTTAAAGGGAGCATGGTGGTCGACTATGATTATTTTTTTGCCGGATCCAAGTACTCAAGTTCAAATACCACGCAAAAGTGGTTGATTGGTAAACCCAATACCCATGGGGGACGATATTATGTTGTATTTGCCTATAACAATCCGACTAATGTAAGGATCCTATTTGATTATCCGGTGCCGGAAAAAGCGCCGCCCGTTCCGGATAGCGGATGGGAATATATGCCCGGATATGAGAACGTGAAAGTTGTGGAATGATTGCAAAGACCATGGCCATTTGAGATGCCCCGGATAAATACTTATTTGACGTGCAAACATCGGGAGGTACAGTAACTATTACTGCTGATGCAGCCACATCTAAAAAATACTTTAAGGTTCGACGGATGCGAAAGAATAAAATAATTTGGTTTGGCATATGTATCGCTTGTTTATTACCGTCTTGTAAAAATGATGATCGGTCAAAGGATACGGTGATTGAAAAGCCTTGCATATCATGTAATATTTTTTTTATATGTTCATTTGACGCAACAGCGGTTGATAGCGTCCTTATAGCGAAGCATCATTCTGCCAGGATTTCAGGAGCAATGAATTTGTATGAACCCGCCATTTTTTCAAAAAGTAACGATATTAATTCGACTCCAGTTCGCGGCTCAATACATGTGGAGGATAGTATATCAACTAATGAATCATTTTCTGTTTGCCTAAAAATTGGAAATCTATCCAGGATTTATAATATTGAGAATATTATAATAGACACAATACCTGTGTATCATGGACATTATTGTGGGCTAAAGAGTTATACTCTTGATGGGGTTATTCATAACGAAGGGAATTTCTATCTTGGAGATTTTCAAAAATGAGCGAGAGATTAAAGTAAGGGTTTTTGTGCATTTGCCGGGGTGAAGCGTATGGTGATGACGCGGGCGGAGGGGGTGGTATTGATCAAGAAAACTGCGTGGTATCGAAGGGGTTACATGTCTAATTCCGCACGTTCGCCAATTCTTAAAAAAAAACTTTTTGGATTTATTAGGAATTAACGAATAGATTTCCTTACTTAGCTCTTACCATTACCTGATATTCCTCCCTCTCTGAACTTTTCCCTTTTTTAGTCGCACGAATCATTAACCATTCAACTAAACACTTAGCTTCGATGGAACGCACCACCTATCTGCGCTTGCGCGCCTCGCGTAATTTCCTTTGGCTTCTTTTCAATCCTTTCAGTTTTACTCTAGAATTACGATCGTACGGCTAGCCAGCCTCCGGCAATACGCTGACAACTAGTTGTCGGCGGAATGAGAAATGTTTTAGATAAAGACGGTAACCAGGTGTATACGATTGGCCATCCTTTCAGAAGTACTGACAAGGTCAGGACGTATCAGGTTACAGTTCCTGAGGGCCAATGCTGGGGTCCGACTACGTACACTTATCCTGTGCTTGATCCAAAGACAAGGACGATCGACAATCAGCAACAATCAGAGGCCGCGGATCCACACCCGGGTGAACGAGAAAAATATTGAGATTTATATTAAATGAAACTTATATTAATCGTTACAGTTATCGGCTCTTTGACTTGCCTGTTGCGGCAAGAAGCAGTGGCGCAGACAGCAAATTCTTCCCCTTTCCTTGACAGCATCGCAGAGCAGGATGAATTGTCGGTTGAGCAGATAAAAAGCCACACCTTGATTGACAGCGTTTATTATACCGGGATGTTTTCAAGGGCCGGCTTTACCGGAGACACGGTCTTTCGCTTTTCCAATGGATTTATAGGGGCGATAATCGCATATGATGACAGGAGGGTCTCCAACTCTAAATTTTTGCTGGTATTCAGACCTTCGGATTATCACAACACGGCAAGCGGAATCGTCTATACCGATGCTGACAAGGATGAGAGTTCAGCGTATAACAATCGAAGATATAAATTATTGTTAAGCGAGTCAATGTTCGAGACGATCCAATCTTACTATCCCCGGGGAAGCGACAAACCAAATAAGATTTACAGAACTAAATGGAAGGTTACCGACAAGGGCGCGGTTGTTCAGGTAAAGTAAGGAGGGGATAAAGAGGCGGGGTAACGTGAGCCGGCTAAAATACGCGTTCTTTAATGCGGTTCATGAAGGCTTCGCGGAATTTCTCGCTGATGGGGATTTGTTTGCCGCCGACGAAGACCTGGTTGTCGCGGATGGATTCGAGGCGGGCGAGGTTAACGATATAGGAGTTGTGGACGCGGGCGAAGGAGGCGGAGAGTTGTTCTTCGATGTCTTTGAGGCGGCGGTAGACGAGGAGTTTGTGGACGGGGGTGACGACGCGGACATATTCTTTCTCGCCTTCGAAGTAGAGGATGTCTTTGAGCAGGATCTTTTGGAGGGCGCGGCCGGATTTGACGAAGAAATATTGTTCGTCGGTGGGCGGGTGGGGGGAGAGGTTCGGTTGAGGCTGGGCGGTGGACTGAGGAGGGATGGGGTTCGGCGAGGCGGCGCCGGGTTGGTGGTCGGGGCGGCTGAAGTAGTCTTCGATCTTTTGGAGCGCGGCGTAGAAGCGTTTGAGGGTGATGGGTTTCAGGAGATAATCGATCGTGGGGAAACCATAGCTTTCGGCGGCGAATTCCGAATACGCCGTGGTGAAGACGATGCGGGTCGAAGGGGGAAGGAGTGCCGCCATTTCCATGCCGGTGAGATGGGGCATGTTGATGTCGAGGAAGATGAGATCGACGGTATGGGTCTTGAGGAAGGCGAGGGCTTCGCGGGCGTCATAACATTTGGCGAGCAGGTCCCAGGAGGTGTTCTGCTGGATGAATATCTCGAGGAGGTTGACCGCATTCGGTTCGTCGTCGACGATCAGACAGCGCAATCGAATCCGGGGATGGTCGGCACTGGTCATACAAGCGGGATTTTCAGAAAGGCCTTATAGCTGTTCCCGGTTTGGGTGGTGCGCAGCTCAAAGCGATTTCCATATAACAAAATTAGGCGTTTTTCGAGGTTGATCAAGCCGATCCCGGCGTGAATGACGGGTGGGGTTTCGGCGGGCAGGCCATTACATGTAGTGAAGGTGAGGTAGTTCCCTTCCTGCTGCAAGGTAATGGTGAAGGCGTTCCCGCGGGCGGAGCGGTCGATACCGTGCTTAAAAATATTCTCCACAAAGGTCATCAGGAGCATGGGTGGGATGAGGGGGTTGCCATCGTATTGCTGGTCGAAGGTCACTTTCACGCCGTGGCGGATCCGGATCTCTTCGAGGGCGATATAGTTCTCGAGGAATTTGATCTCGGTGGCCAGTGTCACTTTTTCCTTAGGGCTTTCGTCGACAAAATAGCGCATGATATCGGAGAGCCGCCCGATCAGCAGGGCCGTGCGGGGCGCTTCGCGAAAAGCCTCATAGTAAATATTATTCAGCGTATTGAACAGAAAATGGGGCTGGACCTGAGACTTGAGGAGGTTGAGTTCGGCGAGGCCCTTTTGCTCGAGCATTTGTTCGGCCTGGCGCTTCACGCGGAAGTAGTCGATGGCGATGCGGAAGACAAAGCTCATCACAAAGATGAAGAGGCTGGAGCTGGTAAAGTAAAAGATTTCCTGCCAGTTGAATGGCTCCGGCATTTCCGGTAAATATCGGCTATGCGCCCAGGTGGACAGAGCTGCGCGGCCGACCGCCAAACCGAACACGGCCAATGGGGCGATGATCATATATACGATCGCCTTACCCTTGAGATATAGGCGGGGGAAAAGGAAGGAGATATTCCCATAGATGATCACGGCGTAAGCGGTGGTATTCATTATAGCGAATGCGGTTGCAAGCCCGAGACCATCCGGGAGATAGGTGAAAAAAGTGAGCAGTAGTACGAAGCCCCAGATTAAGAATTGTAATTGGACGGGTGTTGCGTTGCGCAGATTAAGCCGCATGGTCAAAAATACTGAGCTTTTTGGCGGCCAGTAAGGCTTTTCAATGGTTGGGGGAGAATTTTCAATTGTGGATTTAGAGATGCGTGTTTGCTGAATTGGTAAAAAAAGCCTGAAAAATTAGACAATTTTTAAACATGGAATTTTTGTTATTTTTTATGACTGTGTTATAATCAATGATTTAATTCGAATAATTATAAACATTTCAATTTTTTATAATGAATTAGGACGACCGTCTTTTGGATTTTTGATGTAACTTTCCGGTGTTTTTTGATTCATTTGTTTTTTATTTAATATGAAACTTGGAAGTTATGAGCAAACTCACTGTTAAGCGAATCTTACCCTTCCTGATCCTGGCGGCGGTGGCGGTTATCGCCATATTTGTTCCGAGCCTGGCGCCGACGGTGCCGGATTCGAAGTATGTTCCGGCGGATGTGGCCTGGATGCTGGTGGCGACGGCGTTGGTATTTCTGATGACGCCCGCGCTGGCCTTTTTCTATGGCGGGATGGTTAACCGAAAGAACGTCCTATCTACGATGATGAAGAGCGTGGTGGCTGCCGGCGTGGTGGGTGTGCTGTGGATCGTAGTCGGTTACAGCCTGTGTTTCGGCGAAGACATTCATGGGGTTATCGGCAATCCGCTGACCCACCTTTTTTATAGGGGCGTGGTAAGCGGCGCTCCCTGGGAGCAGGCGACAACGATCCCGAAGGCATTGTTCTCGATGTTCCAACTCATGTTTGCGATCATTACGCCCGGGCTGGTGGTTGGTGCGATCGCGGAGCGGATGCGGTTCTCGGCTTATGTGTTGTTCACAGTCCTGTTCAGCCTGCTGGTCTATGCGCCGCTGGCGCATTGGAGCTGGCATCCGAAGGGGTTCCTGGCCGAGATGGGAGCGCTCGATTTTGCGGGTGGTACGGTGGTTCATATTTCCGCGGGTTGCGCGGCACTCGCGGGTGCGCTGGTGCTGAAGCGCCGTAGGAGTCATATAGAGGGATTGGGACAGCATCCGGCGAATATCCCTTATGTGCTGATCGGGACGGGGTTGTTGTGGTTCGGCTGGTTCGGTTTCAATGCCGGTTCGGCCAATGCCGCCAACAGCCTGGCGGTCTCTGCTTTCTCCACGACGAATACGGCGGCTGCTTCCGCGGGGTTGTCCTGGATGTTCTTCGATGTGCTGCGGGGCAAGAAGCCTTCGGTTGTCGGGTTCTGTGTGGGGGCGGTGGTAGGGCTGGTGGCGATCACGCCGGCGGCGGGGTTTGTGGCTATACCGCAGAGTATTTTTATTGGCGTGCTGGCGGCGGTCATCTCCAATTTGGCGGTTCATTTCAAAGCCACGAAGACGGTGCTGGATGACACGCTGGATGTGTTCCCTTGTCACGGGATCGGCGGGATGGTCGGAATGCTGATGACGGGTGTGTTTGCGACGACGGCGGTCAATGCGGCAGGTGCAAATGGTCTGGCCTACCACAATCCTTCCTTCTTTTTCATCCAGGCGAAGGCGATGGCGATCGCGGTAGGGTATAGTTTTGCAGTCTCGTGGCTGATCTTCAAGTTTATCAACTTCATCGTACCGCTGCGGGTCAGCCGGGAAGAGGAGGAAGAGGGTCTGGATGCGAGCCAGCATGACGAGAAGTATACGCAGGGGACCTTGCTGGTGGCGACGCCGGAGGGGTTGAAAGAGAGGGAGATCATGTAAATTAATTAAGATTAGATGATACTGCGGCGGGCGAAGCCCGCCGCTTTTTTTTGCAATTTGTCCATTTTGGATAAGTGTGTTAGGGGTAGGGAGCTGTATCCTTGCAGAAAAAAAGTTATGAGTAACAATTGGAGTGAATTCAAATTGCGCGTCAATACGACGGCGCCTGTTGATAAGGCATTTGCGGCGGTGTCGACACCGGTCGGGTTGGAGTCCTGGTTCCTGAGGGAGGCGGGGGTGAAAGCCGGCGGCAAGCCTAGGGAGAAGGCGGATAGGATACAGAAAGGAGATGAGTATCATTTTCAATGGTACGGGCATCCGGACAGTCTGAGGCATATCGGGAAATTCCTGTCGACGGATGGGAAGAGCGTGATCAGCTTCACCTTCTCGCAGGATTTGCCGGTGACGATCAGTATTTACCGCGAGTGCGATGAAACGATCATTGAATTGGCGGAGACGTTCGATCCGACGGTCGAGGATGTGGCGCGGGACCATTATTTGGGGAATATGAAGGGCTGGATCTTTTATCTCATCAATCTGAAGTCGATCCTGGAGGGTGGGTTGGATATGCGGAACCGGAAGGTGGAGTTGAAGAATGTGCTGACGGCGTGAGGCCGGGGGCGGCGCCGGGGCTGTGAGGTGGGCCGCCTTCGCTGAAGCTTTGACGGGCGAAGCGGGTCAGGGATTGAGGAGTCGGGGCTGCGAGCGCGGGGATGGCGGGTCAGGGGTTGAGGCGTTGGCGCCAGGTTTTTGGGGAGGCGCCGAAACGGTTGCGGAAGAGGCTGCTGAAAGAGGGCGGGCTTTCGAAACCGGTCATCCGGCAGATGGAAGTGATGGGTTCATTGGTTTCTGAGAGGAGTTTACGGGCCGCGGTGAGGCGGACGTCGATGAGGTATTGGTGGGGGGTCAGCCCAAAGCAATCGCGGAACATGCGGAGGAAGTGCTGGCGGTTTAGTTGGGCCGCTTCCGCCATGGATTCGAGGGGGAGAGATGAAGGGTAGTTAGCGTCTATCCATTCGCGGGCGAGGGAAAGTCGTTTGTACAGCCCGATCCGGGTCGAGCGCCGGGAGACGGCCAGCCGTTCGGCGGTAGCTTCTGCCGCCCGGGCCTGACGCACTAAATCAAGTAAAATATCGCGGATCATTGCATCGGCCTTGAGGGCGCTGAAGGAGCTACAACTGCTACCGAAGCGGACGAGCCATTCGAGACGTTCTTTGAGTGTGTCATTCAAAGGGTGGAGGCGTTCGAGCCAGCAAAAATCGGCATGTTGTTTGGTTAGGGCCTGAGTGACGGTCTCAGACCGGAAGAAGAGGAACAGCGGCTGTGTGTCGGGGCGGGGCAAGCGGATGGAGAGGCGGGTGCCTTGATCGATGAGCAGATATCGGGTAGGGTCGAGCGGGATAGATTCGCCGTTCAGGATGAAACGGCCGGCGCCTGATAACAATGTCAGGATACCGGGGCCTGGGATATGTTGTGGGAAGGTGTAGGGTTTGGCGGTGGTTTCGGTCAGGAGGGTATGATCGGCGAAGCGGAATGTCGGGCAGGCTTGCTGCGGTTCAGGTGTGAGCAATTTCCGGCTGATCATATGCTAAATTTCGTGAAAATTATGGATTTGTATATTTGCGGCATGATCACGGAAGAAGTGCTCATCGAAGCCAGGAAATTGTGGGATTATCATCATCTGTACCATGTTCCGGTGCCGTCGGATGTTATCCTGGTGCTGGGGAGTCTCGATCTTCGGGTGGCGAACAGGGGGGCGGAGCTTTATTTGCAGGGGCTGGCCCCGATATTAATTTTTTCCGGCGGGCTTGGTAAGGTCACAAAAGCGATGTGGAAAGATCCGGAGGCAGACCTGATGTCACGGATCGCGCTGGATATGGGGGTGCCGGCTGAAGCTATTTTTATCGAAAATCAATCCACCAACACTGGGGAAAACATTCTTTTCACACAAAAATTATTGCAAGACAAGGGGCTGCATCCGCAGTCCTTCTTATTGGTGCAAAAGCCTTATATGGAAAGGCGCAGCTATGCGACCTTTAAAAAGCATTGGCCGGATAAGGAATTGATCGTCACGTCGCCGCAGATCGCGTTCGAAGACTACGCGACGCCGGAGATGCCGATGGAGCGGGTGATCGAGCTGATGGTGGGAGACTTGCAGCGGATCAGGATCTATCCGGCGAAGGGGTTTCAGATCTACCAGGAGATCCCGGAGGAGGTTTGGCGCGCGTATGAAAAATTAGTAGCCTTGGGGTTCACCGGGCATTTAGCGTCCTAATATTTTTTTTACCTGATTATTCGGCAGTGTTTGCGAAGGATCCTTTTTCGGCGAGCAAAAGGTGCGTCTATTTGCCCCTTTTTTTGACTATGACCCCTTCATTTTTTGAAGGGGTCAATCTGGATTTTTTTTCGGAAAGTTGTGCTATGAAAAAGATCGGGCCGAAGAAGAGGCGAGTGCTTGGGGAATTGAAACGGAGCCGGCGGTTAACGATGAATCTGACGGCGGCAGAGTTTGAGCTGTTGGAACGAAAGGCAGCGGAGGCGGGGGTGGCGATGGCCGTTTATGTTCGAAGGGTGAGCCTGGATGGGGTAGTGATGGCGAGGCTCGGGGAGGAAGACAGGCAATTGTTTCGAAAGGCGGTTGGGGTGTCGAATGTGTTGGAGGGCTTGTATAAGCTGGCAAAGGCGGAGGGGATGGAAGGGATGATGGGAACTTTTGCCGGAGGGCGGGATGCAGTGGATAATCTTATCAATAAATTGAAGTTATGATTGGCAGAATATTTTCGCCGAGCATGTCATTCGTCCGGGCGTGTCAATATGTGATGCAGGATCGGCAACGTGCGCAAGTCCTTTATCAGGAAGGTGTAAGGGGGCATAATTACCGGCTGGCGGCCAGGGATTTTGAGGTGGTAGCGCAATTGCACGAGACGATCGGCAAGCCGGTCTTTCATGCCGTGCTGACCTTCCACCGGAAGGAGGAGCTGGATAATGGGAGAAAGGTTGAGCTGGCATTGAAATACTTCGATGGCGTCGGGATGGTGAATACGCAACTGCTGATTGCCGCACATAATGACGCGCGCCACGAGCATGTTCACCTGCTGGCCAACCGGATCGACTATGACGGTAAACCTATCCACAATTTTCCGGAGGTGCTTCGGGGTCGTGACACGGTGCAACAGCTGAACGATGAGTACGGGCTTGTGCCGGTGGCGGCGAAAGACCTGCGGCAGATCAATTTCGATGCACTGGATCGGTCGGACTTGAGAAAATATGCTGTGTACAGGAGTGTCAAAACAGCGCTTGCGCAGGTTAAAGACATGGATGAACTCGAGCGGCGGCTGGGATCGGAAGGGATTGGAATGCGGTATCGGCTGGACGAGGCGGGGCGGCGGGTAGGGATAAGTTTCTTATATCAGAGCGAGGCGTTTCGCGGGAGTGAGATCGACCGGGAGTTTTCGTTGGGGCGGTTGGAGAGGACGGTGAAGGAGCGGCAGGAGTTGAGACAATGGGAGGAGCAGAAGCGGGCGATCGGACAGCAAGTACGGCAGGAGGACCAAGTGTTGAAAGAGAGGGAGGCGGCGAGGCAGGTGGAGGAGATGAAGCGACAGGAGGAATTGAGTCGGCGGGAGACGCAAGAGCAGGAGGAAAAGCGGCTGAGGCAGAGGCCGCGGCTGAGAATGCATTAAATAACTTTTAAATTAGATTGAGATGAATGAGCAAGTGGCGGAGGTACTCTTACAGAAGGCGGCAACCCTGATAACGGAAAATGTAGAGTTGAATGTGCAAATTCGAAGGGCTTTGGCGGTGAATGAGACAATTTCTGCCATCAATGGACGGATCGACTCCATTCAGGTTGCGGTTCAGAAGATGGAAAATGGAGTTCAGTTGGATGAAAGCAGATTGCGGCAGCTGGAGGAGCATAGTGGGATGATAAAGGAAGGGTTTCGGGCATTCAAAGAGACTGCGCAAGCATTGAACACCGCGGTTGAGCGATTGGATGGTAAGGTGGGTGAACTTCAACTGGAGGAAACGACACGATGGGAAAAGAACGGTATGGTTATCGATCGGTTGAAGTGGCAGGTGCCCGTGATGTGGATCATTCACCTGGTAACGGTAGCCGTCCTGGTGGGTATTTTCATTGTGATGAAATTTCATTAGAAATATCGCAGGTATTTCTTCTCCGGATGGGTAGACTTGTAACTGCTGTACCAGCGGCATAGGGGATACATGACAGCTACGATGCCGATCCAGATGGGGTAGATGCACCAGGTGGGGAGGCCGCCGCCGGTGGCAGGGCGGCCAAATTGAAACGGGCCGAAATTGAGTTGGCTGAGGGAGTAGCCTTGGGCAAAAAGGACGACCATGAGGATCAGGTGAATGAGGTAAAGGTGGATTACGAAATAGAAAAGAGGTGTACGGCCGTAGGTGAGGAGGATGCGGGAGACCGCGGGGGGTTGGGGGGTGGACTGGCCGAAGTGGGGTTGGGAGGCGGGTTGACCGGTAATGGGTTGGGAGTTGGGTTGACCATTGGCGGGTTGGGGCGAGGGTTTTTCGATGGCCGCGAGGAAGAGGCAGAGACCGCCAAGGGTGAGGAGGCAGAAAGGAAGCGAGGGCGGGTATTTGTTGACGTTAAGGAAAGACATCAGCGTGAAAAGCTGTTGGGGTTGCCGGGACCTGATATCGGGGTCGTCGTAGCCGATGGCGAAGCGAAGGATGATGAACAGCGCAAGGGCGGCGAGTCCTGCGCGCAGGAAGAGTCGTCGTCTATCCGTGGCCGGTCGTTCGAACCAACGGGCGGCGACGAAACCGGCGAGCATAACGCCAAGCCAGGGAAGGATGGGATAGGCGATAACGATCAACAGGTTGGGGCTCGGCTGAAATGAGCCAAGGGACCAGCCAACCGAGCGGAGGATATTGTATGCCAGTGACGAGTTGGCGGCGGGCATGGCCATCGGTGGCGGGAGGGGTAAAAGGTCGTGGCCAAAAAAGATCAGTGCGGTAAGGAGGAGCAGCCAGCGGTAGGGAAGGCGGGACAAAAACGACAAGAAGATCATTCCTGCGCCGATCGTTCCGATCACTTCAAAGATCAGGAGTCGGAATTTGGGGTCGAAGGACAGTCCGAAGTTGACGACTGAGAATTCGAGTGCGATAAGAAGGAGGCCGCGGCGGAGGAGCCAGCGGCGAGTCAGGCGGGGATCGGTGCTGCGGACAAGCTGGATGGCGGCGGAAGTGCCGGCCAGGAAGACAAAGGTCGGGGCGCAGAAGTGGGTGATCCAACGGGTGAAGAACATCAGGGGCGTGGTGGAGGCCAGATCGGTGGGGCTGTGGGTCCGGGACCACGTGTCCAGGTAGTCGCGGACGTGGTCGAGTGCCATGATGACCATGACGAGGCCACGGGCGATATCGATGGAGAGGATGCGTTTCATCGGGGGGGAAGATACGGTTGGGGGATGGCGAGGGCCAAGGATTTTTCGACGG
The DNA here is from genome assembly GCA_035948015.1 of Puia sp. Lineage (GTDB taxonomy): Bacteria > Bacteroidota > Bacteroidia > Chitinophagales > Chitinophagaceae > Puia. The sequence continues at coordinate 6,271 of DASZJO010000070.1, read as the reverse complement.
ATGGCAGGGATTTCGACGAATGGACGGATCGGGGCGACGATTGACGGGGCGCGGAGGCGGACGGGCGACGGACAGGATGGGGGCGGGCGGGCTACTTATCGAGGCGGCGGTAGAGTTCCTGGCGGTGGGCGCGGGAGATGGGGATTGTTTTTGTGCCGATATGGGCGCAGTGTTGGCGGACCTGGTCGATTTTGTCGAGGGCCAGGGTATAGGAGCGGTGGACGCGGAGAAATTTGTCAGCGGGAAGGCGGGAGGTGATGTCGGTCAGGGATTGATGGCAGAGATAGTCACCGCCAGTAGTGAAGACGCGGATATAATCCTTGAGGCTTTCGATATAGAGAATGCTGACTATTCCGATACGGGCGAGATGGCGGTCATTTTTAAGAAAGATGGCGTCTTTATGTTCGTTTAGCGGTGGGGTTTCGCGGGCGCGGGATGCTTTGTTCATCATCTGAAGGAAACGGGCGAACGAAAACGGTTTGACGAGGTAGTCGAGTGCTTCCCATTCGAAGCCTTCGACGGCATAATCACGGTAGGCGGTCGTGATGACGACCAAGGGGCGGTGGGGCAGGCTTTTCAGCAGGTCGAAGCCGGTGAGCTGGGGCATTTGGATATCGAGGAATAAAAGATCGACCGGCTCTTGTTGTAGTTGCCGGAATGCTTCAATGGCATTGTTCGCGGTGGCGATCTGCCGAATGTTGAGTTGTTGCAGATAGGTGACGATGACATCGATGGCCAGGGGTTCATCGTCTACGACGAGACAGCGGATATCGGTCATGTAAGGGGGATTTTCAGGGTGATGTGGAAGGCGGCGGGAGTTTGGGACCTATCGAGGCGATAGTTGGGGCCGTATAAAAGGTCGAGGCGACGGATGACGTTCTTTAGGCCGAGGCCGTTCGTGGTTGAAAGGGGTTCGCCGGCAGGATGCACGGGTTTGGCGATCGAGTTGCCGATACTGAATAGCAGGTTATTCCGGTCGGCTTTTATGGAGATATCGATCCGGCCGTCACCGATGGTCTGGCTGATGCCGTGTTTGAAACTATTTTCAACAAAAGTTAACAGGATGAGTGGCGGGATGCGAATGGGGTCGGGGGGTATCCGGGGGGAGCCGGACTGAATCTGCGGGGGGTTGGGCGAAACGTCTTTTTCGAAGGAGAGGGACAGGCGATTTCCGAATCGCAGTCGTTCGAGAGCGATATAATCCTCGAGGTTGGCGATCTCTTTTTCGAGGGGCACGTAAGGAGCGGAGGATTCATAGAGCATATAGCTCATCAGTGACGACAGCTTCAAAACGACTTCGGGCGCGAGGTCTGACTTCTGCAACGTGAGGGAATAGAGGTTATTAAGGGTATTGAAAAAGAAATGCGGATGGACCTGGGCTTTCAGGAAATTCAGTTCGAGGGCAATTTGTTGCTTTTCCTGCTCGCGGATGCGCCGGCGCTGCTCCATCGAGTCTTTGAAAAACTTCAACCCGGTAGTCAATCCCACGAGGTAAATACAATTGATCAGTTGTGTGGCAAAGTTGGGGACCGTCAGTTCGCTGTTACCCGAAAAGAACGGGGATCCGTTTATTGTGTACAGATGATGTAGCCAGATATTGATCGCGGACGTAGCGGACATGGTTAATAATACGGTCAGGAAATAAAGAGGATATTTTCTTGTCAGCAGAAACGCCGGGACGAGCAGGTACAGGTTGACATAGACCATCAGCATGTCGGGCGGCAACAGACTTAGCAGCTCGGCGTAGAATCGAGGGTCATAGATGTGATGGATGCTGAGGGAGATCAGCGCACCAAACACGTAATAACATAGCCAAAAGAGTGCGTGATAGACCATTGACTGTAAATTTATATTTTTTATGTTACTTTGAATTATGATACCAACTCGTCTGCTACTTGTTTGCCTGCTGCTATGCTGCCTTTTAGGTAATAGCTTCGGGCAGGGTTTTCTTAAGGCTAAGGACACGCTTATCGTCAATGAAAAAGGAGAAAAAGTGATCTTACGCGGCATTGGGCTTGGCGGCTGGATGCTGCAGGAAGGGTATATGCTAAAGCTGGGTAAAGTGGGGCCGCAGCATCGCATTCGGGAGAAGATAACCGAGCTGGTCGGGCCGGAGAAGGCCGCCGCGTTTTATGACCGCTGGCTGGCGAACGATATCCGGAAGATCGATATCGACTCGATGGCGGCCTGGGGCTTCAATTCTGTCCGGCTTCCGATGCATTATGCGTTGTACACGCTGCCGGTGGACAAAGAGTCCGTGGCCGGGAAGAATACCTGGCTGGAAATTGGTTTTAGACTGACCGACAGTCTCCTCAGCTGGTGCCGGGCAGATCACATTTATCTCATCCTCGACATGCATGCGGCGCCGGGCGGCCAGGGGAATGACCTGCCGATCGCGGATCGCGATCCGGCCAAACCGTCGTTGTGGGAGAGCGCCGCCAACCGGCAGAAGATGGTTGCGTTGTGGGGCAAACTGGCGCAGCGATATGCGGGTGAGCCCTGGATCGGGGGCTACGATATCATCAACGAACCGAATTGGGGTTTTGCCGGGGACACTTCCGATCTCCACGGGACAAAAGAGACGGGGAATGCGCCGCTGCGGCAGTTGATGGTGGATATCACGGCGGCGATCCGCGCGGTAGACAAGAATCATCTCATCATTATCGAAGGCAATGGCTGGGGGAATAATTATCGCGGCATTCTCCCTGCGTGGGACAACAACATGGTGCTGAGCTTTCATAAATATTGGAACCCGAATACAGAGGATGCGATCCGGGGCTATCTCAATCTGCGGAAAAAATACAATATCCCGTTATGGCTTGGCGAGACCGGCGAGAACAACGATCAATGGTTCCATGATGCAGTCCGGCTGGCTGAGGGTCACGATATCGGCTGGTCCTGGTGGCCGCTGAAGAAGATCGGCACGAATCAGCCGTTGGAGGTCATTATGCCGCCGGGTTTTCAAAAGCTGGTAGACTATTGGGTCAAGAATGGGCCAAAGCCCACGGAACAGGAAGCGGAAGAGGGGCTGGAGGCGCTGTTGCAGAATATCCGGCTGGAAAAGAATATCGTTCATCACGACGTGCTGGATGCGTTGTTCCTACCGTAAAAAGCCGGTTGACGGAGAGGGTTGGCGAATGGGGGACGTGGTCAACGGAGGAAGTTTTGAAGCTGGTGAAAGGCGGAAAGGAACATTTTGAATTTGTTGTCGGTCTGCGCCCAGGCGATGGTCTTGTGTTCAAAGATCTCCTTTATCATATTGCTGGCTTTCGCGCAATCGTCCGCGTCGTAAAAGCAAGCGACCCATTCGGCAGGCAGGTCGTCGGTAGGTTTGAGGGTGAACCCGTTGCCGTAGATCTTGATCAGCGTCGGGGTGCTGCGGACGTCAACGGTGGTCAGGTCCTTATCCAGCGCCCAGCGGAAATAGGCTTCCCAGAACTGGCAGTGATTGTACAGACGCTGGCGGATCTCCGCGTCGGTTTCCTTGTGTGCAGGACGGATGCGCCAGCCGTTGTTGTAGACAGAGAAAGGGTCTTCTTTCTGTTTGAGGGATGGGATGGACTGGCTTTCGAAGCTGGCCAGGTAGCCGCCGGTGAAGGTGAGCTGTATTTCGTTTGGTGCGGGCAGAGTCAGCGGGTAGATCGAAAGGAGGTGGTCATGGCTGGTGAGGATCAGCTGATGGTCCTTCTTTAGCCAGGAGCCGTATTCGAATTTGCCGAAGTCGCGGGTGTAGGAACCGTCGGGCCGGAGCTCGAGGAAGCTGGCGGGGTTGAGGAGGCTGTCTTTCCCCCTGGGGGTGCCGGTGCCGTAAGTGTAGAACCAGAGTTTGGGAAGGGGGTTCACGAGAAGAGAGCAGCCGGTCGCGGCGGCGGCAAGCAGGCAAAGGATCAATGGGTATAGGCGGGGTTTCATAAACTGGGGAAGTGGCCGGATGACAAATTAATGAATTCTTTTTATAATAGGGCTTTCTAAATATGATGAGTGATTTTGCTATATGAAAAAGACTTTCGTAATAGGAGATATCCACGGCGGACTTAGGGCGCTCAGACAGGTACTTGAGCGGGTGGGGCTGGACGTGGAAGACCGGCTGATCTTTTTGGGAGACTATGTGGACGGCTGGTCGGAGTCGAGGGAGGTGATCGATTATTTGATCGAGCTGGACAGAAGCCATGCTTGTACGTTCGTGATCGGGAATCATGATGTTTGGTGTATGGAGTGGCTGGCTCGGCTTGGCGGTGAGGAGGAATGGTTGGGCCAGGGGGGGCAGGCAACGGTGGATAGTTATGCCGGGGCGGAAGAGGAACTGAAGATGCGGCATCTAATGTTCTTTAGCCAGATGATACCGTATTACGAGGATGAACACCGGCGACTGTTCGTTCATGCGGGTTTCACGTCAATACACGGGCCGGCAAGGGAATATTTCTCCAGCAATTTCTATTGGGACCGGACGCTTTGGGAGATGGCCCTGGTGGCGGACAGTCGGATCCCGTTGAGCAGCTTGTTCTATCCCAAGCGGCTGCGGCTGTATGATGAGATCTTCATCGGGCATACCCCTACCACCAACTATGATATCGATACACCGATGAACAAATGCAATGTTTGGAATATCGATACGGGGGCGGCGTTCACCGGAAGGATCACGGTGATGGATGTCAGCACCAAGCGTTATTGGCAGAGCGATATAGTGCAGGATCTGTATCCAGGGGAGGTGGGGAGGAATAAGCTATGAGGCGCCGAATACCACTAAGTGGTAATTTTTTCCAATTTCCGGCGAAATTATACATGATAAATCCCTCTAAAGTGGTATTGTTCGGGGTTGACGGGAGAGATAGCTTTGTGGTGATCCCTTTAGACCCCTCAAGTGGACGCATACTATGCGGGTTCGTCTCCATTGGATGACCCACATCGGTTGCCCCGATTGTTTCCGACAACACCGACAACCGGCCTCTGAGTAATCAGGGGCCGGACTGTTTTGAGGGGGCGCCGGGTGGTGGGTATCTCGGTGTGAGGCGGCGGGTATCTCGGTGTGAGGCGGCGGGTGGCGGAGTCGGCGCGCGGGGCCACAGAGGGGCAGGTAGCGGCGTGGGCGCCGGCCTTCAGGTCTTATCGGTGAAGCGGTAGTTGGCTTCGTTGTAGCGGTCGCCGACGTTCGGGTATTTGGCGAGAAGCTTTTCGATGTCGCTGAAATCCTGCGGTGTCAGCCGGATGTCGATTGCGCCTGCATTATCCAGGAGGTATTTTCTGCGTTTGGTGCCGGGGATAGGAATGATATTGGCGCCGCGGTTCAGCACCCAGGCGATGGCTAGTTGGGCTGGGGTCAATCCTTTGGCGGCTGCGAATTTGGCGAAGGCTTCTGCCAGTTGTTGGTTGTTTTCGGCAAATTCGCCCTGATAGCGCGGGAGGGCGCGGCGGAAGTCCTTGTCGCCAAGCTGGCCCAGGTTGAGGGTATTGGTCATGAGACCGCGTGCGAGCGGGCTGAAGGGGACGAATGAGATATTCAGTTCCAGGCAAAGGGGCAGGATCTCCGTTTCGACACCGCGGGTCAGCAGCGAGTATTCGCTTTGCAGTGCGCTGATCGGGTGGACGGCGTGGGCTTTTCGGATAGAGGCGGGGGAGGCTTCGGACAGGCCAAGAAAGCGGACTTTGCCTTGCTTGACGAGATCGGCCATGGCGCCGACCATTTCTTCTACCGGGACATTGGGGTCGATACGGTGGGCATAGTAGAGATCGATTACATCTGTCTTGAGGCGGCGGAGGCTATTCTCGATACATATTTTTAGGTGGGCGGGCGAGCCGTCGAAACCGGTAAGACGGCCGGATCCATCTGTAGTAAACCCGAATTTGGTGGCGATAAAGATCTTCTTTCGATTGGGCTGGAGCACTTTTGAAACCAGTTCTTCATTCTTGCCATTGGCATAGACATCAGCCGTGTCCCAGAAGTTGATGCCGATCTCGATGGCTTTTTCGAGGGTGGCGATGGATTCGGCGTCGTCAGGCTGTCCATAACCGTGGTTCATGCCCATACAGCCAAGGCCGATGGCAGACAGTTGCATGTCGGTGTTGCCGAGCTTTCTATAATTCATTCTGTAAAGTTCCCGATTTGCGGTGAAATGAAATGTGATTTTACGTTTATTTTTGTAGTCGCAATTATATGTATGGAAGACTATATTATTTCAGTTGGCAAGGTGGAGGAATGGCAGATGACGAATGATATTTCGGCATTGGATCTGGTGTTCGAGCGGGCGAAGCGGGTATTGGTAGGCGGGGGGAT
>DASZJO010000069.1:0-32728 GCA_035948015.1 Puia sp. | reverse complement strand
CAATCTAATTTTAAAGCCCCCGAGGGAGTCGATCTGTGCCAGGGGATAGCCAGCTGTCTTGGTCTGGCCGATTTCCGCGTCCAAAGAGGTGATCTGGCCACTGATCGGGGCGCGGATGATCAGCTGGTTCACCTTTTGTTGCATTACAGCGAGTGTTTGTTGAGCCCGGTCATAAGATTCCTGGTCCTGTTTGGCCTGCGCTATCCGGGAGACCGTATCACTATGCAGGATCTGTTGCTGGAGATAAAGTTTTTGTTTGAGCACGTTATAGTTGTTCACGGCGGTGGTATATTCCTGCAAACCAATGACGTGCCGCGTATATAACAGTGTATCGAGTTTGTAAACGCGTTCGGCTTCTCTGTACGCCAACTCTACGTCAGCCAGGGAAGTGAGCTTGGTTACGGTATTCTCGTCCGCATTCACCTTGGCCAGTTGGATGGCGGAAAGGGTGCTGGATACCGTATTGGCAGTGCTGGCCATTTGCATTTCCACTTCAGTGTTGACAAGCTTCAGGATCGGATCGCCCCTTTTCAGGATGGCGCCGTCCTGCACATATTTTTCTTCTACCACGCCACCATCGACTGTATTGAGGTAGAAGGTGATAAGCGGCATCACGGTGCCATTCTGGGGTATAGATTCCTGGAACTTATCTTTTGTGATCTCGCTTATGGTTATGCGGTCGGCGTCAACGTTCAGCTTGTTGCCGCCCCGGGTAAAATAAAAAGCCGAGAAGATCAACAGCACGAGGGCCAGTATCCCGCCGATGGTCATTAGTCGTTTGGGCCCCCATTTTCTTTTTTTTCTAACAATGTCTACCACGATTAAGAATTTTTTTGTTGTGCCCGCCATCCGGGCGGGAGCGTTTTTGAAATTTTTTAGTGATTTTTAAAGAATCTCCCAATATAAAGATACCGGGAGAATTACACACATGAGAAAATTCCAATCGTAATTATTCAAACACATGCCAGAATAAGAAGCTTATGATTTACAGTTTATTAGCTGCAAAATGCCGGGGTCATAGTTCATTTTCGATACAAGAAGTGTCCGGTTTTGATACAGTTCCTGTTTTTGCGAATTTTGCGTAAAAAACTAATTGCCATAAGTTTACATTTAAGGTATGCTTGTAGTGTGCAAATGTTGCACGAAACCATTTAATTTTTTATGAATCTCAAGAATGCATCTATATTGGTGATCGACGATGATCCCGATGTCCTCACGGCGGTCAGGTTATTATTAAAGACAGAAGCGGCGGATGTGGTGACCGAGAAGAACCCAGAGAATATGCGCTCGATCCTTGGCAAACGGAGTTTTGACCTGATCCTGCTGGATATGAATTTCAACAGTTCGATCAATACGGGAAATGAGGGGTTGTTCTGGCTTCGGAAGATCAAGGAGTTCGGGTCGGCGGCGGCGGTCATTATGATCACGGCCTACGGAGATATCGATCTGGCGGTGAGGTCGTTAAAGGAGGGGGCCAGCGATTTTGTGGTAAAGCCGTGGCACAATGAGCGGTTGATTTCCACGATCAAGGAAGCCTTGAAGCGCAACGATCCGAAGAAGGCGGGGGCGGATGTGACGGATTCGGTCATTGGGACCGAGTTGTTGGGGGAGTCCGAAGTAATGCGGGATATTTTCTTCAAGGTCGAGAAAATTGCTCCTACCGATGCCAACATCTTGATCCTGGGGGAGAATGGAACAGGTAAGGATTTGATTGCCAAGGCAATACATCAATACTCGCTACGAGCTGAAAAGCCATATATCAAAGTTGATGTCGGGGCGTTGACGGAAACATTGTTCGAAAGCGAGCTGTTTGGTCATAAGAAGGGGGCTTTTACCGATGCGCGGGAGGATCGGGTTGGACGGTTCGAATCCGGAAATGGGGGAACTTTGTTCCTGGATGAGATCGGGAATATCTCCTTGCACCAGCAGGCAAAGCTTTTGTCTGTCCTGCAGAACCGGCAGGTGACGCGGCTGGGGTCGAATCAGCCCATGCCCATCGACATCCGGTTGATCTGTGCGACCAATATGCCATTGACGGAGCTCGCGAATGAGAGCCGGTTCCGGAAGGACCTGATCTACCGGATCAATACGGTGGAGATCATGGTGCCGCCGTTAAGGAAGCGGGAAGATGATATCGTGTTGCTGGCGCGGCATTTCGACAAGATCTATACCAACAAGTATATGAAGCCGCAGCATGACTTCGATGTGCGGGCGGTCGAGAAGCTCAAGTCGTATCATTTCCCGGGGAATGTCCGGGAGTTGCAATACACGATCGAGCGGGCGGTGATCATGGCGGAGGGGGATGTATTGCAGGCGAAGGACCTGATCTTTTCGCCGATCGAGTCAGCGCCGGCGCAGTCGGACGAGCCGCAGGAGCTCAAGCTCAGTACGATCGAAAAGAATGCGATATTGAAGGTGATCGAGAAGCATAATGGGAATATCTCCAAGGCGGCGAAGGAGTTGGGGCTGACCCGGACAGCGTTGTACCGGAGGTTGAGTAAATACGATATTTGACAGTGGCCCCGGTTGGGGGATAACCGAGAGAAGCGGGTTCGACGAAATTTTTGTATTATGGTGTTTAAACGTTATCAGGAGCGGATATTGATCCGCGTGTTATTCCTTTTTGGCACGCTGTCGGGGGCGTCATGGTTGTTGGTCAAGGGGGAGTATCCCTACCTTGTGTTTTTGCTGCTTTTCATCAGTCTTCAGCTAGTGGATTTCTATAATTTCCACAGGAAGGCTCAGCTGGAGGTCGAGCAGTTTGTCGAGTCGATACATTACCGGGACTTTTCGCGTTATTTCGATGTGAAGGAGGCGCCGTTGGAGCTACAATCCTTACGGCAGGGGTTCAACGAGATCAATTCCACCTTTAAGCTGATCAGCCGGGAGAAGGAAACCCAGTATCAGTACCTGCAAAAGATCCTGGAGCTGGTGAATACGGGTATTTTATCTTATGAGCACAGAAGCGGGGAGATCGGCTGGATGAATGAGTCGTTCAAGAACATGCTGGGCGTGCCGTATCTCAAGACGATCGCGAGTCTGGAGCGCCGGGATGCGGCGTTGTATCACGAGATACTCAACTTACGGCCGGGGGATAGTAAGATTATTACGTTATCAAGGGACAAGAACGTAGTCAAGACCCTCATGGCGGCGACGGCTTTCCAGACAGACAACCGGGTTTACAAGCTAATCGCTTTTCAGGATGTGAATGAGGCGTTGGATGAGACGGAGGCGAAGGCCTGGCAGAAGTTGTTGAGCGTAATGACGCATGAGATCATGAATTCGGTGGCCCCGATCTCTTCGCTGGCAGAGACGATGTTGCACCGGTTGCAGGAGTCGACGCAGATGCTCGAAGGGCAGCCGGGGGCTTTGGAGGACCTCGAGCTGGGGATCGGGACGATCCGGCGGCGTAGTGAGGGGTTGTTGAAGTTTGCGGAGACTTATCGCAATTTGAACAAGATCACCACGCTCAACCTGAAAAAGATATTTGCCCGGGACCTTTTTGAGAATTTGCATCATCTGATGCAGCCTACGCTGGATCAGAAGCAAATAGAGCTCGATATCCTGCTGATCGATCCTGATCTTTCGCTGGACGCGGATACCAATCTTATTGAGCAAGTGCTGATCAATTTGGTGGTGAATGCGATCGAGGCGGTTAAGGATCGGGAGCAGCCGTTGATAACGTTGTCCGGGAATGCGGCGAGTAATGGCCGCCCGGTCATCAAGGTAGCTGACAATGGGATGGGGATGTCGCCCGAGGTGATGGAGAATATTTTTATACCATTCTTCAGTACCAAGAAGAATGGGAGTGGGATTGGGTTGAGCTTATGCAAACAAATATTGCTGCTTCATAAAGGGAATATACAGGTGCAGTCGGTTGAGGGGGTGGGGACGGCGTTTTACTTACACTTTTAGCGACCTGGCGCGGCGGCATGGGTTAGCTTTCACCGATCCATTTTTTGAAGGAGGCGGAGTTCTCCTGGCTGATGATGATCTCTTCGTTAACGGGGAGGGTCAGCTCCACGCTGATCTTGCTCTTTTCGAGGGGTTTGAAGCGTTTGATATAATTGGCGTTGATAATATATTTCCGATTGGCGCGATAGAAAAGGTTCTTATCCAGTTCGTCTTCCAGTTCGCTGAGGTTGCTCTTTTCGGCCATATATTTCCGGTTCTCTTTATCGACGAGGAAGATGAGTTTGTGTTCGGTGAAGAAGTAGCCGGCGTCTTCGATGCGGACGGTTTGGAATTCTGCGCCTTTGCGGACGAGGATGCGGGAGCGCTTGCGGTCGGATCTGCTAATAAAATCGGGCAGGGAGTTATTGTGGTCGTGGGGCAGGGAGTTGTTGTGGTCGTGGTTATGATGGTCGGGATGGTCATGAGAATTTTGGTCGATGGCGCCGACAAAGTGTGCCTGAAGGGTCTTGTATTTTCGGATGGCGTTGCTGAGCCGATCCTGGCTAATAGGTTTTAGCAAATAGTCAATGCTACTAAATTGAAAGGCTTCGGTCAGGTATTTATTATAGGCGGTGGTGAAGATGACCGGGCAGGTGATCTTGCATGTTTTGAAAATGGAGAAAGAGAGCCCGTCGGAAAGCTGGACATCCATGAGGATGAGGTCGGGATGGGGGTTCTCGTGCAGCCAGCGTACGGTCTCTTCGACGGTACTGCAGCCGGCAACCACGTCGATCTTTTCGTCAAGGACGTGCAATTCTTCTGCCAGGTTACAAAAGGCGGGCTGTTCATCTTCGACTATCAGAACTTTCATCGGACAATAGTTTTGTTCAAAAATAATTAGTTCGATCTCCTTCTGTATACCGTTGAAATAATATGACGGGTCAGCGAGTCAAATGTTGCATATAATTCCTGTAGTGGTTTCAGAATCGGATGATCGGTAGCTTAACGATGAAACTTTCAAAGTTGTTTTCTATTATGATGTTTCGTTTTGTTATCAATTTGTAGCGGTTATCGAGATTACGGAGGCCGATCTTGGAACTGGGTTGGGGCTCGCTGATACGCTTCATGGCGTTGCTAACGATGACGTAGTCGGAGGAGATGGATACGGCGATATTGAGGGGAGTAGCTTCGCTGAATTCGTTATGTTTGATTGCATTTTCGACCAGGGTTTGCATGGAGATCGGTGGAATGAGGAAATTTTCGGCAGAAAGGTCGGTGATCTCGATGACCATGCTGATTGCTTCGGCGAAGCGGATCTTGAGCAGATAGAAATAGTTGGCGATAAAGTCGATCTCTTCCCGAAGGAGTACGAGGTCTCTTTCGCGGTTACCGAGGATATATCGGTATACGAGGGCGAGGGTGTCATTATAGCGGCGGGCGCTTTTGGGATCCCGGGTAATAAGGAAGGAGAGGGTGTTTAGGGAATTGAAGATAAAGTGCGGGTCGATCTGGTTCTTAAGCGCTTCGAGTTCGGCCTGGGCTTTGGCGATATTGAGTTGTTCCACTTGTGATTCGTTCCGTTCCTTTTCGCGGTTAAGAAACAGAATTTCGTAAATATTGGCGATGAAGCAGGCGGAGATCATCATGAGGAAGACGCTGTTCGTCAGCGGAACGTTGTCGTCCGTGGGTTCACGAGACCAGAGGCGCCAGCCTTTCAGCAGGAGGACCGAGACGAGGCCGGAGTATACGACGTTGACGAGGAAGAGGGCTATAATGATCTTATAATATGAGCCCCGGGTCCAGGGGTATTTTTCGCGGATGAAGTACATGAACCGGATATTGCCTTCCCAGACCAGGAGAAAAACGAAAATGAAGTATAAATAACTGCCTACTAATTCGATAGACCGATAAAATCGGTTTGTGATCAACCCGGCGAGGTTTGGGATAAGAATGCCGAGGAGGGGGATTCCGATGAATCGGACCGTCCTGTCGCGGAGCACCGTGTTATTGTTCATAGCAGCGTTCGTTCAGGCCTTTTAGGGGGCTGACCGGTTAAGTTGTTAAGAGAATCGGGAAAGATCGTTGGATGAGTAGTAGAATGGGAATAACGGAAAGTAATTCAATTGTACTGTAATAGAAAAGTTAATTTATTGTGAAGGCGCGCGCATAGAGACAAGCGGTGAGTGGTTGCTCGGCTGCGGCGGCTGACGCCGCCGAGCGGGGCTCGATGATTGCGGTCCTGGGGACCGCAAAACGCCCTCCGGGCGTTTTTTTCCCCACTTGAGTTAGTTTGTCCGTCACCGAAATAAAAAAGTCTATAAATTGCAGCGACTGTTTACGTCAAGATATTTCCCCCGGGGGAAAAATTTTTTCTTGGAGGCAGCATCCCCGGTTTTGAATAGTTGTCTCCAGAAGTTTTCTCATGTGACCCGCAGGTGGTTTCTACCACCTGCTTTTTTTTTGACTATTCGATGACGGTCGCAAGCCGCGAAGACATTGATATATCTCCAACCCCGCTTTTCCTTCTTCAGTTATTAATTTTCCGGCTTCGGTTACAAACCGGCGACCGGCAAGCATTTATTTGTCTAATTTTTTTGTCTCCAAATTGAACGGAGTTCAGTTAATGTCTTCATTACTACACACGCGAGGGTTCTGATCCTGCTGCGCAAAATGCGCAGGCGGCCTTTCTATTGTCATTTTTTCACTGTCACAATAAACTGTCAAACATGCGAAAATTGTTGTTTTTAAGTACCTGGCCGGGGGGCCTCGTTATGGCCACCACAGTCTTGGGTATTCGCCGGCATGCGATATCCGGCGCGGGAAAGTTCATTATATTCCTGGGGGCTTTGTTGGTTTGTTCGGTTTGGACTTTCGCCCAAAACAGGCTGATCGAGGGAAGGGTAACTGACGACCAGGGTCAACCGGCAGCCTTTGCCTCCATCCAGGTCAAGGGAACGCGCCGTGGCGGAAACGCGGATCAGGATGGCCGGTTTGCCATTGCGGCCAAGGCCGGGGACATCCTGGTAATAAGCGGCACGGGGTTCGTCAACCGGGAAATAACCGTCGGCGCTGAGAGCAGCCTTACCATCACGGTTAGCCGGAAAAGCAGCTCTATGACTGAGGTAGTCGTTACGGCATTGGGTCAGACGGCGGCAAAGGCCAAGGTCGGGTATGCCACTCAAACCTTCAATACAGCCACCATCAACAAAAACGGTGTCACCGGCGCTCTTGATGGTCTTGAAGGGAAGATCGCGGGGGCTGACATCTCCAATACGGGGGGGCCGGGATCTTCCACCAAAGTGGTGTTGAGGAGCTATGGAGTGATCTCCGGCGGGGACAACCAACCCTTGTACGTCATTGACGGGGTGCCCATGAGCGACGCCAATTTCCAGGGTTCCACCAACGGAACCGATGGGGCGGACTATGGGAATGGAATGAACAATATTAATCCCAACGACATCGAGAGTATCACTATCCTCAAAGGTACGGCAGCGGCCTCCCTGTATGGGAGCCTCGCCAAGAACGGGGCGATCATGATCACCACCAAGCGGGGCCGGGCGGGGAAGTTAAGGGTCGAGTATAGCGGGTCCGTCAATTTTAGCTCAGCCGGGAAATTACCGACCTATGAGGACCAGTTCGGGACGGGCTGGGGCGGGGTAGCGGTCCTCGACGAAAACGGAAGTTGGGGTCCGGCATTCGACGGCAAGATGCGGGGCTGGGGGTCGATCGTAGATGGGCAGCAGTTGCAGAAGCCCTATGTGGCCATTAAGGATCCTTTGCGCCAATTCTATGTGACGGGCCATGAGTATAACAATACGATCGCCCTTTCGGGTGGCACCGAGGCCAACCGGTTCTATTTCTCCTATGGCAACGTCAGCAGCAACGGGATCGTGCCCGACAACAGCAATACCCAGCAGCGCAATACGTTGTCATTCCGGACGAACAGCAATTACGGGAATTTCACCTTCAACACGTCCATCAACTATGTTGGCCAGACGCTGCTGGTACCCAACACGGGCCAGTCGGTTTCGGGTGGTGGGGGCGTGTATGAATCGCTGCTGCAGGTCCCGGTGGACCTCCCCATCGGGGAGTTCAAGGACATCAACAACAAGTTCTTCAACATAAACAACTTCTTTACCCCATACGCGGAAAACCCCTATTTCGGACTTGTAAACAACGGGAACCGGCAGAAGCTGGACCGGGTATTCGGCAACCTCGATTTCGGGTACAAGTTCACTCCGCAGTTTAGTGCAGAATTAAGGGTTGGCGGGGACATTACCAGTGCCCGCACCTTTGAGTGGAAGAACTCCGCTTTCCCTTTGGCCAATACCTGGGATGGCCCCAACCCAACGAACCCCGAGGGTCAGTCCAGGACTGTTGATTATGGCGCGGTGGCGCAGGGCTCCGATTATTTCGGTCTTTTCAACGGGGATCTGATCCTGAAATACTCTACCCGCCTGGGCAGCAATTTCTCATTGGATGCGCTTGCGGGGGGCAACTATTATACCACGACCCAGCGGTCGGAAATAGCTTCCATTACTCCCATTGTCCTTCCCGGGTTTTACAATCTCAGCAATACGGCCACGCCGCCAACGGTGGCGGATGCAAGTGCACTATACCGGCGCATGGGTGTGTATGGCCAGGTTACCCTGGGATTCATGGATCAGCTCTTCCTTACGGGAAATGTCAGGAACGACTGGTCCTCTACCCTTCCCATCAACGCAAATTCCATCTTCTATCCGGGTGCGGACCTGTCATGGGTAGCCTCTCAGCTGCTCGGAAGCAATAGCACGATCTCTTACTTAAAACTTCGGGCGGCTTACGGGAGGACCGGTTCCGATCCCGGCCCTTATCAAACCCAGGCCCAGCTGGGACCCGGGTCGATCGGGCTGCCGTTTGGGGCTCTCACCATACCATTTAACGGGGTCAGTGGGTTCGGGGTCTCCGACCAGATCAACAACGCGAACCTGAAGCCCATTTTTACCAATGAGGTGGAAGCAGGGGCGGAGGTCAGGTTCCTGAAGGACCGGATTGGCCTGGATGTAACCGTTTATGATAAAAAGACCAAGGGACAGATCTTTGCGGTCCCTGTAGCGCCGTCTACCGGCTATGCAACCTTAGTCCAGAACCTGGGTACGATAGGCAATAAGGGTATTGAGTTAAGCCTCAATCTAAAGGCAGTCTCGACCAGGGACTTCACCTGGTCCCTTGTCTATGTCTTCAGCAGGGACTGGAACAAGGTGCTCCAACTGACCGGTGCTTCCCAGGACCCGCTATTATTCGGCTTCACTCAAGCCATCGATGCGGAGATGCGGGCGGTAGTGGGGAAGACGGTTGCCTCTATCTATACCGGGATTCCGCAAACGAATGCCGCCGGGCAGATCGTGGTCAACCCCTTCACGGGGTTCCCTCTGCCAAACACGACGTCCCTCTATGGCCTGAATCTGACCAAAGGTTATCAGGGCAGCGGGCTGTATACTTACCAGATGGGCCTTACCAATACTTTCACGTATAAGCACTGGAGTCTGAGCGGAACATTGGACTTCCGATATGGGGGTGTGATGTTCAGCCAAACCGCCAACCTGGCCCTGTTCGTTGGGAATGCCGCTCCGACGGTATATAACGACCGCCGTCCGTTCATCGTCCCCAATTCAGTAGTGGCCGTGGGCAATAGCAAATATGTGCCTAATACCACCTACATCGGTTCGACCGGCGCCGGGGAAGTCGACCAATATTATAATGCCTATTCGGAAAGCAATAGTTTTTCCGGTTCTGCGGACCAGCAACGGATCATTAGCAAGTCCTTCCTCAAGCTGAGGGATATCAATCTGGCTTACGCGCTCCCCAGCGCCTGGTCTTCGGGGATCAAGGCGCAGTCAGCGTCCATTGGCGTGTTCGCCCGCAACATCCTGTTGTGGACGCCCAATAACAATGTCTATGTGGATCCGGAAGCAACGAATCTGGGCAATGATCTGCAAGGGGAATTCGGTGAATTGGCCGGGCCTCCGCTGACGAAAAGCTTCGGAGCGATCGTAAAAATCGTCTTTTAATCAAAATTAGAAACAGGATATGAAAGTTCTTAATAAATATATCAGTCTGGGTGCGGCTTTACTGGTGCTGGTCGTGGCAGGGCCGGGTTGTAAAAAGCAGCTCAATATCAATCAGAACCCGAATTTTCCGAGCCTCGCGCAGGGGACACCGGCGCAGGTATTCCCGGTTGCAGTCCTGGCGACAATTGCCAGCACGGGCGGGAATCTGGCCATCGTGGGCGGGATGTGGTCTCAGTTCTTCACCCAAGCCGCTCTGTCCCAGCAATACACGGACGTGGATTCCTATAACCTGCCAAACACGGATCAGTTCATACAGGATCCCTGGTCCCAGATGTATGTTGACGGACTGAAGAACTACCAATACGTCATGGATCAGGCTGCCGCCGTGCAGGACTGGAACTCGTACCTAATGGGCACTGTGATGAAGGCCTATACCGCCGGCGTGTTGGTCGACCTTTACAACTCGATGCCCTTTTCTCAGGCGCTGCAAGGACAGTCGGTGCTGAACCCGAAGTTTGACAGCGGAGCGGTGATCTACGACAGCCTGATCGCGGAGCTCAATGTGGCTCTGGGGAAGGATTTTACCGCCAATACCAATACCAATATGGGTAGCCAGGACCTGATATTCGGGGGCAACATTACTCACTGGATTGCCTTTGGCAATACGCTGAAGTTGAAAATGTACCTACGGATGGTGAATGCGAATCCGGCTGCGGCGCAGGCGGGGGTAAGCGCTTTGCTCAGCAGTGGGGTTAGTTTCCTGGGAACCGCCACCGGGGACGCCAGCGTTACGGATTTTTCCAATGCGCCCGGGTTGGACAATCCCCTGTATGAACAAAATATTCGCCAGCTGAATACGCCGTACAACCTTAGAGCGAGCGTAACGATGCTTTCCTGGCTGAACGCAAACAGTGATCCGAGGGTGAATTATTATTATACGCCATTGACCACCTCGATCACGGGCATCAATCAGGGGGACTTTCGTTCGATCAACACCGCTTATTCCTCCGCGGCGCAGTTTACGGAAACGCCCAAGGACCCGGTGGAACTGATATCCATGGCCGAGTCTTATTTCCTGCAGGCGGAGGCCGACGAGCGATACAACGGGGGTACAAATGCCAAGGGTTTGTACAATCAGGGAGTAACCGTGGCCTTTACGTACACGGGCAATGATGCCAGCTCTTTTATTGCCCCCGGCGGCGCTTATGCGTGGGGGGCAGAGATGGAGGGTGGTCAGGCGCTCAGTCCGCTGGCGCAGATCATCCGGCAAAAATGGGCTTCGTGCGCATATGGCTGCCATGGGATAGAAAGCTACTTCGACTTCAACCGCACCGGTTTGCCGGCGGCGAGTCCCGTGTATTCGACCGACCCGGCTTACGTACCGGGCCAGTTGGTTGTTGTCATCAATTCGGTGCTTGGACCGGGGGTATTTCCGAAGCGCCTGATCTATCCGTATAACGAAGTCTCCCGAAATACCAATTCACCCGCTACCGTCCCCATCACCACACCGGTATGGTGGGGCCAATAGAGGAGTCAAACTATTAGATGAAGCAAAAAAAAATTAATATGGTCAAATCATTTTCAGCGATAGGTATTCTTGCGAGCATTTGCCTGGTTGCTGCCTGTACAAAGAAGCAAAACTATGGCGGTACGCCAGTCCAGCAGGCCTCCAACGGATGGTGGGTGACGGCCTATTCTACGGTGAATGGTCAGCTTGCTATCTCGGCGGCGGCCGGTAATCACGTATTCTTTGTCACTTATAATTCCATCGCCAATACGACGGACTCGCTCTGGGCCGACGACCTGGGCTATCTTGGCGGGGGCTATGATGTAAAGGCGTTGTTGGGGTTGAATCTTAGCAGCCTTACCATAGCTTCGGGCGGGGCGGCGAACATTTATGGCACTTCCGTGCAATGGGCCGGCGGGAAGATCTTTCCCAAAGGCGGGCTTTCCAGGACCGGTGTAAAGACGGACAGCCTCTTCCTGCAATTTCTTTTTGCCGGTAATCCGGGAGATACCCTGACCGTCAAGGGCGTGGCGAGGACCGGGTTCGATGGGGATGACTGGCCGGTTTCGCCGTATACGCCGACGCCATAGTGGGAACATTGATTTTTCAATAATGTGAGTAGTAATTGGGAGGACGCCGCCCCGAAGGGGCGGCGTCGTTATTTATTTTTTGTTATATTGGGAAATGACTACTCTTTCGCGAAGCCTGGGGCCCTGGATGTTGTGGGGTCTGGGTGTAGGTTATGTTATATCAGGGATGTATTTTGGCTGGAATCTGGGGTTGCCGCAGGGTGGGACGTTGGGGCTTGCGATTGCTACAGTGGGGGCGATCATTCTTTATATCACGTTCACTTTTTCCTATGCGGAGCTCGCGTGTGCGATCCCAAAGGCCGGCGGGGTTTTCGACTATGCCACGCGGGGGTTGAACCAGGACTGGGGTTTTGTTGCGGGGGCAGCGCAGCTCATCGAGTTCCTTTTTGCACCGCCTGCTATTGCAGCGGCTATCGGAGCATATTTTCATTTGTTCATGCCAGGTGTTGGGGCGAAGGAGATAGGGGTGGCGGCTTATGTGTTGTTCACTGCGCTCAATATGTACGGGGTTCGGGCGGCGGCGGGGTTTGAGCTGGCCGTGACGCTGGTGGCGGTATTCGAGCTATTGTTGTTTTGCGGGGTGACGTTCCCGCATTTTTCGTGGAAGAATATGGAGTATAATGCGTTTCCGCATGGTTGGGTAGGGGTGGCCGCGGCCGTACCGTTTGCGATATGGTTCTTCCTGGGGTTGGAGGGGCTCGCGAATGTAGCGGAGGAGACGAGGGATCCGAAGCGGAATATCCCGTTGGGTTTCGGGTTGGCGCTGGCGACGTTGATCTTGCTTTGTGTAGTCGTGTTTCTTTCTTCGATCGGGGTAGCAGGCTGGGAGGCGATAGTGTATACGTCGCCGGGGGCGGAGGCGTCGGACAAGCCGTTGCCGATGGCTCTATCCAGGATTACCGGGACAGAAGGTGTGTACTATCATTTGCTGGTCACGATCGGGTTGATGGGCTTGATCGCGAGTTTTCATGGGCTCATCCTTGCGGCGGGCAGGGCGACGATGGAATTCGGGCGGGTGAAGTATTTGCCGGCGGTGATGGGGCGGGTAAATGCGAAGCGGCATACCCCGGTGAATGCGCTGCTGGTAAATATGGTGATCGGGATTGCCGCGTTGTTGACCGGGAAGACGGATCAGATCGTAACGATCTCCGTTCTGGGCGCGGTGACGTTGTATGTGTTCGGGATGGTCACGGTGCTGGCCCTGAGGCGGAAGGAGCCGGAGTTGGAGCGGCCGTACAGGGCCCCGTTGTATCCGGTATTTCCGGTCGTGGCGCTGGTGATCGGGGTGGTATGTCTGGTGGTTTTGGTGTGGCAGTATATTAATTTATCGGTGATTTATTTTTCAATTCTCGGGCTGGCCTATATTTGGTTTTGTTTTTTCGTTAAAAGAAACATCGCGTATGAACAATCGGATAGCAATCGATGATCTGCTGCATGAGCTGGAGCTTGCGGGGACGGAGAAAGTCAAATTGGCGATCACGGATATCGACGGCGTTTTGCGTGGTAAGGTGATCGGCTTTGACAAGTTTAAGTCCATAGTAGACAAAGGATTTGGTTTTTGTGACGTGGTCTTTGGCTGGGATGCCGGGGATCAGGCATATGATAACGGGGCTTTTACCGGTTGGCATACCGGGTATCCGGATGCGTTAGCGGTGGTCGATGTCGATACGATGCGGAGGGTACCGTGGGAAGCCGGGTTGCCATTCTTTCTGGCTGATTTCGGAGCGCCGGTTTGTCCGCGGGGGTTGTTGAAGAAGGTGGTGCGGCAGGCAAAGGAAGAGGGATATACGGCTTATTTTTCACAGGAATTCGAGTGGTTTAATTTCATTGCGTCGTCGGATGATCCTGCGCGGCGGTCTTTTGCTTCGTTGAAGCCGATGACGCAAGGAATGTTTGGATACTCCATTCTCAGGGCCTCACAGGGGAGTGCGTATTTTCATGCGCTGTTCGATGAGCTGAAAAAGTTTGGCGTGCCACTCGAAGGGTTACATACCGAGACGGGCCCCGGGGTTTATGAAGCGGCGATCCTATATTCGGAGGTAATGGAGGCAGCGGACCGGGCGGTGCTGTTCAAGTCAGGGGTAAAGGAGATCGCTTACCGGCATGGGGTGTTGCCTACTTTTATGGCCAAGGTCAGCGAGACGTTGCCGGGGTGCAGCGGGCATGTTCATCAGAGTCTTTGGAGGGACGGGGTCAATTTGTTCCATGATCCTTCCGCTGCTTCCGGGATGAGTCAATTGATGGAGAGTTATATGGCGGGGCAGTTGTATTGTCTTCCGGATATTTTGCCCATGGTGGCGCCGACGGTCAACAGTTATAAACGATTGGTCGAGGGAGCGTGGGCGCCGACGACCCCTACCTGGGCGGTGGACAACCGGACGACGGCTTTACGGGCGTTGCCGGGGAGTCCGTCATCGACGCGGCTCGAGACCAGGGTGGTAGGGTCGGATGCCAATCCTTATCTGGCGATGGCGGCCTGCCTGGCGGCAGGTTTGTATGGGGTGCGCAAGGGCCTGAGGTTGACGGTGCCTGCGACGAAGGGCAGTGGATATGCGGATAAGAGCAACGGCGTGCTGCCGCGGAATCTGTGGGATGCGACGCAAGCGATGAAAGTGTCGCCGCTGGCAAGGGAATTATTCGGGGAAGCCTTTACCGATCATTTTGTCCGGACGCGCGAATGGGAATGGAGGCAGTTCGGGCAGGTGGTAACGGATTGGGAGCTGAAAAGGTATTTCGAGATCATATAAACTATTTTCGACGAGTTATGGCAGATTTTTCGACGATCAGGCAGTATAATTTTCCAACGGTTATCCGGTTTGGAGCCGGCGCTATTGCAGAGTTGCCGGGGCATTTAGCGGCTAACGGGTTGCGGAGGCCGCTATTGGTGACGGACCCCATGGTGGCGCAGCTTGGCTTTTTCGGGGAGATCCGGCGGGCATTGGAGGGGAAGGGCATATCGGTGGAAGTCTTTTCGGATATTCATAAGAACCCGGTGAAGTCGGATGTACTGAAGGGTGGTGAGGCTTTTGTGGCGGCGGAGCGGGACAGTGTGGTGGGGATTGGTGGCGGGGCGGCGATGGATGTGGCGCGGGCGGTGGTATTACGGGTTTACCATCGGCGTGATCTATTCGATTACGATGATCTGATCGGTGGAGATCAATATGTGACCGGGGAGGTCCCTTATTTCATTACAGTGCCGACGACGGCGGGGACGGGCAGTGAGGTTGGAAGAAGTGCAATTATTTCGGAGGACGATACGCATCGGAAGCGGATCCTGTTTTCGCCGAAACTCTTGGCAAGGATTGTCTTTGCCGATCCGCTGCTCACGATGGAGCTGCCGCCTTTTGTGACGGCGGCGACGGGGATGGATGCGCTGACGCATAATCTTGAAGCGTATCTGGCGAAGATGTTTCACCCCATGTGTGAAGGGATCGCGTTGGAGGGTATTGATCTGATCAACCGGTCGCTGCCGCAGGCGGTTCTGCGGCCGGACCTGGAATCGAGGAGTCAGATGCTGCTAGGGTCGCTGATGGGGGCGGTAGCCTTTCAGAAGGGGTTGGGGGTAGTGCATTCGCTGGCACATCCGCTGTCTTCCTTGCTGGATACGCATCATGGGTTGGCTAATGCGGTGAACCTGCCGTATGGGATGCGGTATAACATTGGGGGGAGCGAGGAAAAGTTCCGCCGGATCGCGCAGGTGATGCGGTTGCCGGTTGCTGATGGAGCGGCGGTAGTGGAGCGGCTGTTTGCGTTCAACGGGGAGGTAGGTTTGCCAACGCGGTTGCGGGATATCGGAGTTCGTGAGGAGCATATCGAGACGCTGGCAGATCTGGCGTTTGCGGATTTTGCGCATCCGAATAACCCCAAGCCGGTAAGCAGGGAGGATTTTAAAAAATTGTATACGGAGGCGATATGATAAAGATCGGGCTTACTGATACGGGTACGGAGTGGAAGCATGAAAATTATGTGCGATGGATAAAGGGGGTGATGCCCGGAGGGGGTGGTGTCGCGGGGGGCGATGTTGTGGAGGTGGTGCGGCTGTCCGCGGCGCTGGGGAATTTGAATGAGGCGGTGGAGTGTGACGGGCTCGTGTTGTCTGGCGGGATCGATATCGATCCATCGCTGTATGGCGGCGCTTCCGAATATAAGCGGTCACCTGCTGCGGGCTGGGAGAAGGAGCGCGATTTGTTCGAGCAGGCGGTGTTGCGGATGGCGTGGGAGCGGGAGTTGCCGGTGCTGGGGGTTTGTCGGGGAATGCAGCTCATCAATGTGACATTGAGCGGGGGGCTCGTGCAGGACCTGGGGATTGCGGGGGATGGGATGCATGAGGCCAATGCGGGTATTGACAAGCAGCATGGGGTGCGGATTGAATCCGGCAGCCTGCTTGCGGGGGTAACGAGGCATTCTTCCGGAGAGGTGAATAGTGCACATCATCAGGCGATCGGGCGGCTGGGGGATGGGTTGAGGGTCAATTGTCATGCGGAGGATGGGACGATCGAAGGGATCGAGTGGTTGGAACCGGCTGGGCGGCCGTTTTTGCTGGCGGTGCAGTGGCATCCGGAAAGGATGATGGCGAATGGGTTGGAGGATGAGTTTCTTTATAAGGCGATACGGGATAGGTTTGTTGGGGAGGTGAGGAGAGCTTTTTAAACTGGTTGTCAATGTCATGCAAAAGTGTTCAGTGGTAAAGCACAATATTGTATTTTAGTAAACAACAAAATTGGAAGAGCAAATTGTCATGCCTGTGAGGCGTTGATAGGGGAATCCGAAAAAAAGTAGTAAATTTGGGTTGTGAGTGGTGCGACATCATATAGGAATAAAAAGCTTTCCATGGAGCGAATGGCTGCATTCGTTCTGTATTTGGAAGAGGGGATGGCTGCGGTCAAAAGAATGTATCCCGGTCACGTTGCCTTTGTAAAAGCCCGGAAGGGGAAATCCCAAGCAGACGTAAAAAAAGAGTTAATGCACGTGCAGACTGCATAGCCGAATCTATACGTCCAGATAAAAATCAATTTTTTTTCGGTGCAGGTGTTTTTGGAGGTAGGCCATACATGGATGGCCCATTGTCGGATAGAAGTTCCCTATCCAGGTAAAACCTGTATTTTTCCATAGCGTACGTCCGCTTTGTGTTTGTACAAGTTCGCTTAATGTAGGCTCCTTTCTTCCCATCGCTTTGGCCCAGCTCTGGTATTCAGCGATATCGGTGTTTTCAAATCCGAGAAGGGCCCAAAAATAGTATCCATTCCAATCTAGCCCGTCTTCCGGGCCCATTGCTGTCAGGTGTATTTTCCCAAACTTATGTAGTAAAGCTGCGCGTACTTGTGTGAGGAATAAGTTAGTCCCCAGACCTTGTCGCTTTTCGTTGACATACATATAATTATTATCAATCCGGGCGATCTCAAAGTCTATGTTCCTGGCGACTTCGTGTTGGTCGGTGCAAATTTGCACACTTAAAGCTGAGGAATAAGTAGCAGCAATAGTTACGCGAATATTCGTCATCTGCGGGGCGGGGATGCCGCCGCAAAGGTTGATAATGTCCCTGGTTGTGAAGCCATATCTTTCCAATACTGGCATGGCATCTTTGCAAACGATATTAATTTGTGGAAATGCATTTTCAATATAATTGGTTCGAATTGTCACGGCGCAAAGTTGGCTATATTTGCGCAAGGAAATTTAAAAAGTTCGCGTATGCAGATCATCAATCCGGCTACGGAGGAAATCATTGGGGAGGTCACGGAACATACAATGGCTTCGGTTCAGGAGAAATACCGGCTTCTGAGGGAGGGGCAGCCGTTGTGGGCCGCGTTACCGGTGGAGGAGAGGCTTGCGTGTATCGCGAGGTTTTGGGAGTTTTTGGATAAGGAGAAGGAGGTGTTGGCCGAAACCTTGACAAGTGAGACGGGCAAGCCATTGCAGCAGTCTTATAATGAGTTGAACGGGGCACGCGGCCGGATCCGTTATTTTCTGGATCATTCGGCCAAATGGCTGGCGGAGGAGTGGGTAGTAACGGAGGGGGCTACCCGGGAAAAGATCGTCTATGAGCCGCTGGGGGTCATCGCCAATATTTCGGCCTGGAACTATCCGTATTTGGTGGGGGTGAATGTTTTTATTCCGGCGCTGATCGGCGGGAATGGAGTGTTGTATAAGCCGTCTGAGTATGCCATTTTAACGGGGCTGCATATCCGCCGACTGCTCTACCGGGCCGGGGTTCCGGAGAACGTATTCCAGGTCGTGGCCGGTAAGGGGAAGGCAGGTGAGTGGTTGTTGGGGCTGCCGTTGAACGGGTATTTCTTTACCGGCAGTTACCGGACGGGTCGGGCGATTGCGGAAAAGGTTGCCGGGAAGCTGGTGCCGTGCCAGTTGGAGTTGGGTGGGAAGGATCCTTTATATGTCATGGATGATGTAGACGACATCGATAAGGTAGCGGGGGCGGCGTTGGAGGGGGTAGTCTATAATAATGGTCAGAGCTGTTGCGCGGTGGAGCGAATATATGTGCAGGAGAAGATCTATGATGCGTTTGTGAAATCGTATACGGCGCAATTACGGAAGATGGCGGTGGGTGATCCGCGGGATGCGGCGACGGAGATCGGGCCGTTGAGCCGGCCGGGGCAACTCGAGTTCCTGTTGCAGCAGATCGAAGATGCGGTGGGCAAGGGGGCCAGGTTATTGTATGGTGGCGTGCCGATACGGGGGAAAGGATATTTTATCGAACCGGCGGTGTTGGTGGATGTGGACCATAGGATGAGGCTGATGACGGAAGAGTCTTTTGGGCCGGTAGTAGGTATTCAGCGGGTGAAGGATGATTCGGAGGCTGTTGAGCTCATGGCGGATACGGAGTATGGGTTGACGGCGGCGGTCTATTCGAAGAGCTATGAGCGGGCTGAGAAGGTGATGCAGCGGTTGAATACGGGGACGGTGTATTGGAATTGCTGTGACCGGGTGAGTGCGACGGTGCCGTGGTCGGGCCGGAAGCATTCGGGGTTGGGGAGTACGTTGTCTTATCAGGGGATACGGGCGTTTGTGCAGCCGAAGGCTTATCATATCAGGGGGTAGGGGGAAGATTGGGGAGAGGGGGTGAATGGGGATAGGGGGTAAAAAAACCTCCTTTTTTTGTGTAACCATTTTGCAATTCCGGAGTAATCTATATAGGAAACCTTAATTGCTCTGCCAGTGCCAGAACTTTCTGACGAAAAAATAATGCTACGGGTACGGGAGGGACAGCTGTCCGAGTTGACAGAACTGTTCGAGCGGTATCATGTGCCGCTGTACAACTTTTTCCTGCGGCTGACGCTGGACAAGGCGCTGAGCGAGGATCTGACACAAAATTTGTTTTATCGCGTACTGAAGTACCGGCAAAGTTTCGATCCGCCCAGCGGGAGCTTTCGGTCCTGGGTATACCGGATGGCGCGGAATGTCTATGCGGACCATCTCCGGCAGGAGCAAAGGGTTCCGGGCGGCGGGAAGGGGGCAGGGAAAGGGGTTGAGCGGATGTCGGATGAGGTTGAGGAGGGAGGGGCTGATGAAAGCGGGGGGTACGGAGGAGCAGGGCGGATTGCGGGTGAAGAGGCGCGGTATACGGAAGACCAATTCGAGCGATTGGATGCGGCAATGGCCAAGCTTACGCCTGACCAGCGGGAAATACTGGTGCTGAGCCGGTATCAGGGATTAAAATACGATGAGATCTCGAAATTGAAGGAGATATCGGTCCCTGCTATCAAGGTCCAGGTTTACAGGGCGTTGAGGCAGCTTAGAAATTTCTACTTTAAACAATGACTATGGAGTGCAAAGAAATACAGGCGGTGATGATAGATTATCTTGACCGGGCGCTCGACGCTGAAAAGGCGGCCGCGGTGCGGGCGCATCTGATCGATTGCGAGGGATGCCGCAAGGAGGTGGAGGAAGTGCGGGAATTGATGCTTGCCATGTCCGACCAGGAAATGCAAAGGCCCGGATCGGGCCTGAGGGAAAATTTCCAGGTAATGCTGCAATCAGAACTCAATATGGAGACGGCGGACGATTTGCTGCGGCGGCCGAAGGATGACAGAGACGAACAGGTCGGTGTAAAGGGAAGGATCGGCTGGATGGCGACGGCGGCCTGCCTTCTGCTGTTCGGCGGGATATGGATCGGGGCGATGGTTGGGTCACGGAGGGCGTCGAGCGTGCCGGAGCAATTGGGCGCCATGCAAAAGGAGATTAAAGAGATGAAGGAGGCTATGTTGTTCTCGCTGATCGATAATGAGTCGGCCAGTCAGCGCATCAAGGCTGTGAGCTATGCGGAAGAGATGCTTAATCCGGATCAGAAAGTCATAACGGTGCTGGTTGGTACGCTGAACCATGATAAGAATGTGAACGTCCGGCTGGCTGCTTTGTATTCGTTAGCCACTTTTGCAGATAACCGGTCGGTCAGGGATTCGTTGGTCCTTTCCCTGCCGAAACAAACCGAGCCGCTCATCCAGGTAATGCTTATCAACCTGCTGGCGGAGAGGCGGGATAACCGGGCGATCGGCCCGATCAAAGAGATCATTTCCAATAAGAATACGCTACCCGCGGTCAAAGATGCCGCGCAACGGAGCCTCAAAACGATGTAATAGCAATAAAAAAACAACATGAATACCATGAAGTATGTCATTCCATTCCTCCTGACCGTATTTGTTTTCGGAAGGCTCAGCGCGCAGGAGTACAAAGTAACCGTCGAGAATACCAAAGAAGGCGAGCTCACGCTGGAAGAATTTACCGGCGATCTCCCCATCGAAGGGTATAGCGGTAACGAGATCATCATTACGTGCGAGGGAGAGCGATTCGACGTGCCGGAGCGCGCCAAGGGGCTGAAGCCCGTTTATGGGGGCGGCACGGACAATACGGGCATTGCGCTGTTTATGGAAAAGAACGGGAATAAGGTCAGCTTCCGCTGCCTGCTGGGCATTGGCAAAAGCGCCAACTACCACATCAGGGTACCCGAGAACCTGGCGCTCAAGATCCACCGGGGATGTGAAAAAGGCGGGGAAACCACGATCGAGAATATGAAGAACGAAGTAGACTTCGACGGTTGTCAGGAGGTCAACCTTAAAAAGGTAACTGGTCCGCTTGTTATTTCCACCATCAGCGGCGGCGTCAATGTGGTCTTCAGCGAGATCAGTAAGGAGAAGCCAATATCCATCGCTGCGATCAGCGGCGAAGTGGATGTGACCATCCCGGCAACGGCCGCGGTCGATCTGGAGATGTCGAACATGAGCGGGAATATGTATTCCGATTTCGACCTTTCGCAGGACAGCAAGAGTATGCGAAGGGTGGGCGGCGGGAATGTCCGCGCGACGCTCAATGGCGGTGGAACAGCTATTAAAATCAATTCTATCAGCGGTAATATCTATCTCAGGAAAGGACAAACCACCAAATCATGAAAAACAGTCTGCTTATCGTGCTGGTGCTGGCGGCTGCCGTCCCGGTACGAGCCCAAAAGGTCATCGAGAAGCATTTCAACCTGTCAGCTAACGGTTTTGTCTCGATGAATTTCCAGATCTCGGATTCTATCCGGATCATCACCTGGAAGAAGAACGAAGTCTATGTGAAAAGCACAATCGACGTGAATGACAACAAGAATAACGACGATTACAACGAGGCGTTTGACGAATCTGCCAGTTCGGTCAATATCACGGGCAAGCTAAAATCGCATTGCAATACCTATCATGGACGTAAAATACGGGTCGACAGCGGCCGAATTTCAAGGGACAGCGACAATAATTGCTGCTGCAACTGCGGGTGCGAGACCAATATCGTCCACGAGATCTATATCCCGGAGAATACGGATTTTTCCGTAGAGACGATCAACGGCAATATCGTCATCTCGGGGAATACGGCAGAGGTCAGGGCGCACAGCATCAGCGGCTATATCGACCTTACCATGTCGCCGGATAAGTCGGCGGCGCTCCGGATGCGCACAATTTCCGGCACTATGTATTCGAATTTCGACCTGGGGGGGGATAATCAGCGCAGCAGGCGGGTTGGCGGCGGTACGGTCGATGCCCAGTTGAATGGCAGCGGGGGCAAGGCGATCGATCTGGAGACCATCAGCGGCGATATCTTTTTCCGCAAGGGTTCGTAGGTCCGCCGATAAGGAATAAATAAAAACACCCCCTTGCGGAGGTGTTTTTTTATGCGATGGTTTTTCGAGTTAGCGATCAGTGTTGGTTGCCGGATCCATCATGCTGGTAGCAGCCCAGATCGGCCCCGGGGGGTGTCACTGCGGTAGCGCCATAGATGGGGTCGATGGGTACGACTACGAGCGGCGTGACGCCGGTATTGCCCTTCCCGATGAGCGGGGATCCGGGCAGCAGATGGAAATCGAAACTGCCGATGGCGGTATAGGCAAACAGGGGCTGCCCAACTACCGGCAGGGGATAGTTGACGAATTTTGGGTTTTCGTACTGCACCACCGGGGTGCCGTCATAGGAGTTGGGCTGCGGGTTCGGGTAATAGAAAGTGGGCGGCGGCGGCAAGTAGAGCGAGGGGTTAGGGATATCCGTCGGCATCGGCTTGGTGCAGACGCCGCCGAAGGTGAAGAACTGGTCGGCGATGACCAGCGAGTCGGCCCATTGGTAGTTGTTGCCGTAGGTGAGGTGGTTGGTGTCGGCGACGGGATTGTTGACCACCCTATAGCCTACGCGGCAATTGATAAAGACATTGTTGAAGAAAGCGCCTTCTGCGCCTTGTTCGTAATCGATGCCACCTGCTCTTGTTCCCGGGGTAATCTGGACGCCACCGTTGACGAAGGTGCTGTTGTACATCACGATGTTACATTGCGGAGCGCCTACGGGCTGGCCTTTATTGGAGGCTTTTTGTCCGTTGTAGGCCGTGCCTATGAAGAAATTATAGGCGATAGTACCCACGGAGCCGCCTTTGCAATTGACGATGTCACCGCCGCTGCCGCCGCATTTTTCATAGGTATTGCGGAAGATGTGGAGCTTGCCGTTGGAGATACGCATACAGTCATCGGTGCCGCCGTAGAACCAGGAGTCCTCTATGATGCAATACCCCCTGGGATTCTGGAAGAGGAGGTCAAATGAGGTCCCGGAGCTTTCTTCCACGGCGGGTCCATCGACATTGCCATAAGCTGCGCCGGCGAAATCGAGGTGGGTCCATTTGAGGACCAGCATGGGGCAGCTGGTATCGCACATGATCCCTTTCCAGAGGCCTATATGTGCGTTATCCTCGGCAAGGGGCAGGTTGGGTGTAAGGTTTTTGGTGACCCCTTTCACCGTGAAGTAGTTGGGTTGTGCCTGGGTGCCGAGGCTGATGAGTGTACCATGGACGATGACGCCGGAAGTGGTGTCGGCGTATACGGTAACACCGGGTTCAAGGATGAGGGTATCGCCACTGGGGACATTGATCGTGCAACCGAGGGTGTAGGTCTGTCCGGTCTGCATAACGCCTTTGATGGAGCCGCAGAGCGGGGTGTTTGTGGGGATGGCGCCGCCGGGCGGGGGCGGAGCCTTGTAGACATAAATATTCTGTTTGTCTTGCGCCCATTTGGTGCAGCCCGCGAGGAGGAGTGCGCCGGAAAGGAATGTCAGGGCCAATTTCATTTTATACATAGTCGTACTATTAAATGTGTATTTTATTTTCTCAATTAAAATTTGAAGCGAATTCCACCCAGATAGCTGACCTTATATAAATCCTTTTGGGCCACGGTGTAGTTGCTGCCGGCGTCCTGGAAGGGAATCGTGTAGCCGCTGGGAAGGTTGGCATTTACCTTGTAGTACGGGAATTTGATGTATTCCTTGTTTGGGGCGTCCGTGAGGTTGTTGACCTTGGCGAAAAAGACTAAACGGCGGTAGATGCGTTTTTCCACGGAAAGGTCCAGCTGGGCGATGGGTTTCCCCCAAATGTTCAGACCATAGTAGGGCGATACCTGAACGATACGGGTGCCGGTGTAGGCCAGGGCCAGCTGGGCGTCGAGGCCCCAGCGGGGGTTCTTAAGCAGGAGCGAGAGGTTACCCACGTGGTCCGCCTGACCCTGGAGCGGCCGGGATTGGCTGACATCAAGGGTTTGGATACCGTTGGTCTGGGTCAGTGTATAGAGACGCTTGGTCGTCGTTACCTGTGAGTGGGTGTAGGTGTAGTTGGCGGAGACCCCGAAGATCCCCCAGTATTTGGTAAAGACCGCTTCCGCACCATAGTTGGTGGCTTCGTCGGTGTTTTGAGGCCGGATATAAAGCGAGCTGGGGCCGTTGACGTTAGTGACGTAGTATTCGATCGGGTCTTGAAGGTGTTTGTAGAATACGCCTACGAGGAGCTGATCTGCGATGCCGGGGAAAAGTTCATACCGCGCATCGAGGTTGTCGGCCCGCACATGCTTCAGGTATGGGTTGCCCAGGAAGGTGAACTCGTCGTTTGAGCCATCGGTGATGGGAACCAGGTCGCCGAAGCCCGGGCGGCTGATGGATTTGAAATAAGACAGGCGGATAGCCTGGTTGTCGGTGAGGTTGTACTTGAAATGCACGCTGGGCAGGACGTCTGTGTAGCTGATCGTGCCGGAAGCGCCTACGGTGGAGGTCAGCGGCAATGCGGTGTTGTAGTCATCCTGGGTATTCTCTACTCTTACGCCACCCAGGACCTGGAGTTTCCTGGTCAGCATGAATCTGGCCTGGATGTATCCTGCGCCGACCTTTTCGTGCGCGGTGTATGTCTGGGCGTTGGCGGCTGTGAAGGAACCCTTGTTCTGGCCGGTGGCCTGGAAATAGAGCGGAACATTATCGATACCGGTGAAAGGAGCACCGCCGTTGGTGGCCTGAAGATCGTATTCATTATTATAGTTGGTCCTTGTCTTATAGCGATAGAGGCCGCCGAGCTGGAAGGCCACTTCGCGCTGGAAGAGGATGGGTTTGTATTCCAGGTTGCCATAGCCCGCCCAATCCTGGTCGGTATTGTGTTGCCAGCGGTGGGTTACGACATTTGACGTGCCGCTGGGCACGGTATTGGTGATGCTGTCCACCTTCCCGGAAGTCTCGCGGTAGACGAACTGTTGCCAGGTGTAGGTAGCCATGTCGGGAATCTGCTGTTTGGCGTGGGAGTAGGCGCCTGTCCAATCCACTTTTACCTTGTTGCTGAGCTGGTGGTCGCCACGGAGGGTACCGTTATAGATGTCCTGGATCTGCCAGCGGCTGCGGTATTCCGGATTGACCAGGGTTTGGGTAGCCGTCGAGTTGAGGCCGGCCGAACTGCTATCGGGCGTATAGCGGGTCTCGAATTGGTCCTGGTGGAGATAGAGGTTGAAGAGGGAAATCTTGTTCCTGCTGTCAAAGATGTAGTCGATCTTATTCTGCAGCCCGATGCGGTTGGTCCGGGTGCTAAAGGTTCTTACGTAAGAATCGGAGGGGTTCAGCGTATTGGGGTCGGGGCTTGGCAGTGGTTGGGCGTCCGGTACCACGCGCTCGGAAACTGCGCCTTTATAAAGGTCCTGGTAGCTGAGGGATAGGATGACGCCCAGTTTTTTGTCGAGGAAGCGATCCCCGATGGTCAGTCCCAGCGTATTGTTGATGGTATTGGACCGGTTGTAGAAATTCAGATTGTTCAGCGTGAAGTCCGTTGGCGAGGCTGCATAGTCGTTGCCATGGATCTCCGCGGGGGATTGCTTGTTGATCCCCGAGTGAGGGAAGGCGACGAAGGGGCTGGAGTTAAAAAGGGTGGAGTAGCCGAGAGATCCGTTGACGCTCAGCAGGAACTTGTCGGGGGCGCTCTTCATAATGAGGTTCATCGTGCCGCCGATGGCGTCCCCTTCCATGCTGGGGGTGAGGGCTTTGATGACTTCCAGGCGTTCGAGCATTTCCGCCGGGAAGATATTCATCGGGACGAAGCGGTATTTGTCATCGGGGCTGGGGATCTTGATGCCGTTGACCAGGGTATTATTATACCGTTGATCCATGCCCCGGATGATGGCATAGCGGCCATCGCCGGTGTTGTCGCGTTGGATGACGACGCCGCTGACGCGTTGCAGGGCGTTGGCCACCGTGATGTCGGGAGAGATCTCGATGGTGCGGGCGGACAAGATGTTTTGTACCATGTCCGAGCGTTGTTCCAGTCGGCGGGCGTGGTTGTCGCTGCCGCCGCCAAGAGCTGAGACCTCTACTTCTTCGAGGATGGATGTGCTGGGGACGAGGTCGATATCGACTTCCTTTTCATCGCCGTCCGAGGACAGATCGACGGACATCGACTGGGAAGTTTGGTAGCCAATTGTGGTGGCCAGGATGCGGTAGTTGCCGGCGTGAACGGCGCGGAAGGTGAAAGTGCCGTCCAGTTTGACCGTGACGGTGCGATGACTGGGTTCGAGCGTGACTGTGGCGCCGGTCATTGGTTCACCGGTCTTCGAGTCCCGAATCTTTCCCTTGATCGTTCCGGCGAAGGATAGGAAAGTGAGACAGCATCCAATCAACGTAAGGATCGACGTTTTTCTCAAAAGCATGTGAAGGTAATTTTGGGCAAAAGTAGCCGTCGAGAAAAACGTATAGTGTTATCTGTGGAATGGTAATCGTATCATAATGGTAGATTAATGATTTGGTAATGTTTAATTTCTATTTAGTTCATATTAGAGAATTAACTTATGAATCTGAAGTTTAACTACAGAATTCGATTGGTGTTAATATGAGGGGGGATGTGCAAGAATGAGGTTGGAGAGATGGGCGTGGTCTGAGCAGTTATTGGAGCAAGTGCAGGAAAAAATAAGAGGGCAATAGAAATTGCCCTCGCGTCACGACTTTGTGACCATTCAAAACTAAAAAATTATAATAAGGTGAAAGTATGGCAGCGCAGTTAGATAAAGTCGAAATTACGATTGTAATTGCATACTACAAACCCTGCACGGAACTAATTACCGGCTTAGTATGAGAAATTATCGGCTTTAGGAATGTATTAACAGTTCCGAGGTGAATGGGAGAGACTTAGGTGATCACGTAGATTTTTTTTTAGATCGTTTGGGGGTTTGGTTGGATAAGATTGTCCTGTGGGGATCGAAAGATCAAGTCAGTAATTTATCCGGGTTGGGGATGAAGTTGAGGAAAGCGTGGAAGTTGGCTTTGTATTTACGTTTGTCGAGTCGGTAGAAGAAGGCGCCTTTTTTTGAGCCGGTCTTGTCTTTTTCTTTTTGTTTGACGAGCAATTCTGTCGAGAGGACTTTGCGGCTGAAGTTGCGGTTATCGAAGTTGGTGTCGTAGATGCTTTCATAGAGGATCTGCAACTGTGGGATGGTGAAGCGA
This sequence comes from Puia sp., assembly GCA_035948015.1. Classification (GTDB taxonomy): domain Bacteria; phylum Bacteroidota; class Bacteroidia; order Chitinophagales; family Chitinophagaceae; genus Puia. Next base: position 5,442 of record DASZJO010000069.1, on the reverse strand, counting down.
GGAGGGAGCAGTTCGAAGAGTATAGGGTGCAGGGCAGCTTTGTAGCGAAGCTGGCGTTTAGCGATCTCCACCATGCGGTGATGGTCGAAGACGAGGTCGGGCATTTTTTTCAGATGGAACCATTCGGCGTGATATTCGGTGGTCAGTTGGCGGGCATACTGGTTGATGTCGATGAGGGCGAAATAGGCGACGCTAACGGTACGTTCGACGGGATCGCGGCCCGGATCGCCGAAAGCCTCCATTTGTTCCATGTAAACGCCTTCGATGCCGGTCAGTTTTTTGAGGATGCGGTTAGCGGCCTGGTCGAGGCTTTCATCGGGCTGGAGGAAGCCGCCCATCAGGCTCCAGTTTCCTCTTTCGGGCTGAAAGCCGCGTTGGATGAGCAGGAGTTTAATATCGGTCCCGTCGAATCCGAAGATAATGCAGTCTATGGCGACGAGTAAACGGGTTTCACCGGGATATTTATTCATGTGTGTTTCTATATGATGGTTTACCAGAATCGAACATAGAGGGCGGATATAATGAGCAGGGTAACGACGATCATGGCAAGGATGCCGGGTGATACTTTGAACATCGATTTGTCGAGAACGAAGGCTTTGGGGTTGACTTTAGGTCCGCGGAGACTGATGAGGATCATGATCAGCATGGTGAACATAAAGGAGAGGCCCATGCAGATATGGAAGGGGATCTCGTATTTACCCTCGCTGTTCAGATAGGCGGTATAAAACCAGGTATCGTGGCCGAAGAGGGCAGGAGCGAATTCATTAAAGAGGACGGATAGTCCGAAGCCCACGATGACACCAACCACGGCCGCGGCACCGGTGGTCCTTTTCCAGAACATGCCGAGGAGGAACATGGCGAATACGCCGGGGCTGATGAAACCGGTATATTTCTGAATATAGGTAAAGCCGCCTTGTCCGCCGATATTGAGGGCATCTTTCCAGGTAAGGAGGATGGAAAGGAAGAGAGCGGCAAGGATGGTCATTCGACCGATCCAAACCATTTTCTGCTCGTCGGCTTCTTTATTGATATATTTTTTATAGACGTCGAGGGTAAAGATGGTTGAGATGCTATTGGCTTTACCAGCCAGGGAGGCAACGATGGCCGCAGTAAGAGCGGCGAGCGAAAGCCCGATGAGGCCGTTGGGCAGGTAACCGAGGATGGCGGAATAGGCGTTGTCGGGATTCACTTTGCCTTTGCCGTGGACGAGCATTTCGGCCTGGATCATTCCTTTTTGGTGGAGGACAAAAGCGGCAATGCCGGGGAGCATGACGATGAGGGGCATGAGAAGTTTAAGGAAGCCGGCGAAGAGGATCCCTTTGCGGGCGGTAGGCAGATTGGCCCCGAGGGCGCGTTGGGTTATATATTGGTTACAGCCCCAATAATTGAGGTTAACGATCCAGATGCCGGCAACGTAAGAAAGCAGGCCGGGGATCGTGAGATAGTTATGGACTTCGTGTGGAGAGGAATTGGGGCCGGGTTTAGCGAAGATCATGTGGAAGTGATCGGGTGCGCTTTTGATAAGCTGGTTGAAACCGGCAAGTGCGCTGTCACCCATGCCGAAGGCTTTGCTCACGACGGTGAGGGCTACATATGTGGTGGCGAGGCCGCCGATGATGAGGACGCTGACCTGAATGACATCGGTGAAGCCAATAACCTTCATCCCACCGAGCGTGATGAAAACGGCAAATACGGAAAGGGCGATGATGATGAGATGGAACTGGTTGTCGGTCCCGCCGACAAGGCTATTGATGGCGATGGCGCCCAGGTAGAGGATCGAGGTCAGGTTGACGAATACATAGAGGAAGAGCCAGAAGATCGCCATGATCAGCGCCACCGTTTCATTGTAGCGGGTCTTGAGGAACTGGGGCATGGTGAAGATCTTGTTCTTCAGGTAGACAGGCATGAACCAAACCGCCACAATGATGAGGGCTATGGCGGCGATCCATTCGTAGGCAGCTACGGCCATGCCGATGTCATAGCCGTTACCACTCATGCCGATGAACTGTTCCGCCGAGATATTAGAGGCGATGAGGGAAGCGCCGATCGCCCACCAGGTGAGCGAGCCTTCAGCGAGGAAGAAGTCGTGGGTGTTGGTCACCTTTTTCTTCTTCCGGCGGTAGATCCAGTAACCATAGGAGGATACGATCAGGAAATAAATAACGAAGATGGCGATATCAACATTAGCAAGCTTGTTCATGTTAGAGCGTTAGATTATGGATGTCGGTGGGTTACGGATATTGGTCTCAAACCTGGCGGTAAAATACTTCATTCCATCGAAGTTCGTTGCGGAATTGCCAGAGATCGGTACTTTTTCCGATGAGCGCGAATTCGATGCCGGCGATATCGGCGAAGTCGCGCATGTGCTCAGCGGTCAGGTTCTGGCTGTAGCCCGTGTGGTGGGCGCCGCCGGCCATGATCCAGGCGGAGCAGCCGGTTGGCATGTCGGGGTAGGGTTTCCAAAGTACGCGGGCCACGGGCAGATTCGGCAGCGGGTGCGTGGGGGCGACGGCCTGCACTTCATTGACGAGGAGGCGGAAGCGGTTACCCATATCAATAATGGAGGCGTTGATAGCCGGGCCTGCCGCGGAATTAAAGACCAGCCGGACGGGGTCAGCCTTTCCCCCGATGCCAAGGGGGTGGATCTCACAAGAGGGCTTGTCGTCGGCGATGGATTCGCAGATCTCCAGCATGTGGGCGCCGAGGACCAGGTTATTGCCGGGTTCGAAATGATACGTGTAGTCTTCCATGAAGGAGTTGCCGCCGGGCAGGCCGCTGCCCATGGTCTTCATAGCGCGAACGAGGGCGGCTGTTTTCCAGTCTCCTTCGCCAGCGAAGCCGTAGCCGCTGCCCATAAGGCGTTGTGCAGCGATGCCGGGGAGTTGGGTCATGCCGTGGAGGTCTTCGAAGGTATCGGTGAAGCCTGAAAAGTTGCCTTGTTCAAGGAACCGGCGCAGGCCGAGTTCAATCCGGGCGGCGTCTTTGAGGGATTGGTGGCGCGGTTGTCCCTTGCGGAGGGAGGCGGCCACGGTGTATAGTTCTTCGTATTCTTTCACGAGGCGGTCGACGTCGGAATCGGGCGTATCGTTGATCGCCTGGACAAGGTCGCCTATGCCGTGGGTATTGACCGAATAGCCAAACGTTATTTCCGCTTCCACCTTATCGCCTTCGGTGACGGCCACCTGCCGCATATTGTCGCCGAAGCGGACGAATTTAGCGCCTTGCCAGTCGTGCCATCCGGCGGCGGCGCGGGTCCAGGCGTTGAGGCGGTCGAGCACGTTGGGATCTTGCCAGTGGCCGGTGATTACCTTACGGTTGAGGCGCATCCGGGTCATGATAAATCCGAATTCGCGGTCGCCGTGGGCGCTCTGGTTGAGGTTCATGAAGTCCATGTCGATGGTGCCCCAGGGGATATCGCGATTGAATTGCGTATGCAGGTGGGCGATAGGCTTTTGCAGGATCTTCAGGCCGCCGATCCACATTTTGGCCGGCGAGAAGGTGTGCATCCAGGCGATGATGCCGATGCAGTCCCTTGTCGCATTGGCTTCCTGGCAGATATGGTAGATCTCATCGGGGGTTTTGACGGTGGGTTTGAAGATGACCTTGACAGGGATCTTCGGCGAGTCATTGAGCGCTTTTGCGATGAGCTGAGAATGTTCGGCAACTTGTTTGAGGGTTGCCTCTCCGTAAAGGTGTTGGCTACCGGTGACAAACCAGACTTCGAGTTTCTTTAAGTCCATATGATGGGGCGATTATTGGCCGTAATATGAGTTGGGGCCGTGTTTGCGTTCGTAATGTTTTTTAATCAAAGAGTCTTTGAGGCGTGAGGCGGCGGTGTCGATCTGGAGGGTAAGGTAGGCCATTTGGGCAATCGACTCCAGTACTGCGCTGTTGTAGACTGCCTTATCGGGGGTCTTTCCCCAGGTGAACGGGGCGTGGTTCCCGACGAGCACCATTTCCAGTTCTTCGTAGTTGAAGCCGCGGTCGCGGAAAAGGTTAATGATCTGGAAGCCCGTCTGGTATTCGTAGTCGCCTCGGATCATGTCGTCGTTCATGGGCGGCGCGCAGGGGATGTCCACGGTGTTGTGGTCCGCGTGGGTGGTGCCGAAGATGGGGATATCGCGTTGTGACTGCGCCCAGGCCGTTGCGTAAGTGGAATGGGTATGCGCGATGCCCCCGATCTTTTCCCATGTCTTGTAGAGCAGGGCGTGGGTGAGGGTATCGGAGGATGGGCGCAGCTTGCCTTCGACGGTTTTCCCTTCGAAGTCGACGATCACCATTTTTTCGGGTAAGAGGTCGTCGTATGGGACGCCGCTTGGTTTGATGGCGAAGACGCCGAGGTCCCGGTCTGCGGCGCTGACGTTCCCGAAGGTGAACAGGACCAGCCCGAGCTTTGGCAGTTGCCGGTTGGCTTCGAAGGCTGCTTCCTGGATATGGTTGTATTTGCTCATATTCATTTGGAGTTTGACTCTACGAATTGGCCGAAGGTTTTATATTGTTGGTAGCGGTCGGCATAGAGAGCGGTACGGGCGGGGTTGGGGTTATAGGTAGCATCGAAGCCCTGACCTATGGCGGACATGGCGGCCTCGACCTTTGGGTAGAGGCCGGCTGCGGTTGCTGCGAACATGGCGGCGCCGAGGGCGCAGGTTTGCTCGGAGGCATGGATACGGATCGGCCGGTCCATGACGTCGGCCATCATTTGCATGATAAAGGGAGACTTTTTGGCTACGCCACCGAGGCCGATGAGGCCTTTCACCGGGATGCCTTCGGTGATAAAACGGTCCACGATGGATCGTGCGCCGAAGCAGGTGGCCTCCGCGATGGTATGGAAGAGTTGCGGTGCGTCGGTTCCCAGGTTGACGCCGGTAATGGCGCCTTTTAGAAGCTGGTTGGCATCGGGAGTACGGCGGCCGTTGAGCCAGTCGAGGGCGAGGGGGGCGTCGGGGGAAGGGATGAGAGTTGCGGCGTGATGGCTAAGCGTGGGGATGATGTTGTCGATGAGGGTATCAGGATCAGGGATCAGTTGGCGAAGGGGCCAGGCCAGGAGGTTACGGAACCAGGCGTAGGCGTCGCCGAAGGCGGACTGGCCGGCTTCCATTCCCATCATACCGGGAATAACGGAGCCGGGTACCTGCCCGCAGATGCCTTTTACCAGGCGGCCCTTAACCTCATCGATGGGTGCGACCAGCATGTCGCAGGTGGAGGTGCCCATCACTTTGCTCAGGTGGTAAGGTTCGATCTGGCCGCCGACGGCTCCCATGTGGGCGTCGAATGCGCCGGCGCCGATAATGACGGAGGTTGGAAGTCCGAGCCGTTCGGCCCATTCCGGGCAAAGGTTGCCGACTGGCTGGTCGGCGGTGCAGGTGGTGGTGAAAAGTCGTGAGGTAAAGCCTTTGAGGAGCGGGTCGAGGGTAGCGAAAAACTCGTCGGGTGGCAGGCCGC
>DASZJO010000068.1:0-20782 GCA_035948015.1 Puia sp. | reverse complement strand
AGACGAGGGTTTCGTCCTGCTCGCTGCGCATCTTGAAGATCTCGCCATGGAGGTGAAGGACGCGGGTGCTGCCGGCGCGTTCGTGGAGGTCGTCGATGTTTTGGGTAATGATATGAACGTCGAAGTCGGCTTCCAGCGCGGCGAGGCCCAGGTGGGCGGCATTGGGCGCGGCTTTGGCGACATCGCGGCGCCGCATGTTATAGAAGTCGAGCACGAGGGAGGGGTTTTTTCGCCAGGCGCGGGGGGTGGCGACTTCGGTGACGTCGAATCCTTCCCAGAGGCCGTCGGAGTCGCGGAAGGTTTTCAGGCCGCTTTCGGCGCTGATGCCGGCGCCGGTGAGGACGACGATCTTTTTCTTTTTCGGAGGCATAGGTGCAAAATAAAAAAAACTCCCCGGATTGCAGGGAGTTTATGGCACGGGAATCGGAGGTGTTAGGGCCGGGAGGCACGGCGGCGTGGCCGGGTTATGCCGGTTTTTTGACGGTCCGGGCCTGGTGACGGCGCCAGGCGGCAAGACCGAAGCCTGCAGCGAGCCAGAGAGGCCAGACGCTCAGAAGGCCGAGCAGGAGGCTGCTGAGAAAATCCCAGCCCTGGAGGAAAGACAGGCTTATGCGGTGCAATACGGTTGGCGTAGCGGGGGATTCGACCGCGCCCGCGTCGAGGACCTGGAAGAACTTCAGGTTGACGGTGCTGAGGGCGGCGGCATGGCCAAGGTAATTGATCCGACCGGCGGCGCCTTCCATTTCTTCCTGGATGCCGTCTATCTGCTGCTGGATCGAGAGAATATCTTCCATTTTGTGGGCCTGTAGCAAGAGGTCCCGGTAACGCTCGCGCACCTGTCGCTTTGTCTCGAGGCGGGATTTGGTATCGACCAGCTCCATGCCCACGTCCTGAGAGCTGATTTTCTTTTCGATCAGGCGGTCGCTGTCGGCGGGCAGCCGCTGGAGAAGATCCTCGAATCGGTCGACGGGCACTTTGATCGAAACGGTGTTCGCGATTTCCGCGTTGGACTGCGTCTGTTCTTCCTGGGATATGTAGCCGCCATTGTCATGGACGAGCCGGTGCAGGCGGGAGGTGAAGGCCGGGAAACTTTTCGTTTCGATACTGAGGTCGGCGGTCTTGATGATCTTGCGGTCCCAGTCGGGGTTGGCGGCGGGCTGGGGCGGAGTCGCAATATGGGGTTGCTTCCTGGACTCACCGGGAGGGCCGTCGGCTTTGTATTGAGCGACCTCGTCTGTCAGGAGTGATGCCGTGGTGTCGGCTGTAGCCGCGGAAGCTCGGGCAGGGGCGGGAGCGGCAACAGGAGCGGCAATGTCCTTATTGCTGCGAGGAGCCCGGTTGTTACAGGAAAAGAATAGCAGTAGCAGCAATGCTGCAAGCATTGTAAATCGCATGGAGCGCATAAAAATGTTTTTAGTGATTAGCTATGGATGGGATGCAGATTGATACCCGGGATCACTAAAAGGATTCCCAATAAAATGTTAAACCGCGCAAGCAAATTATTTTTCTCCCGCAAGTTCGAGGACGATCTTCCATTCGCGGTCGGTTACGGGCTGGACGGAGAGACGGCCAATGCGGACAAGGGCCATATCGGAAAGGCGTTTGTCAGCCTTGATCTGCTCGAGGCTAACGGGGTTCTTTAGTCGACGAACGGGCGCAAGGTCTACCGCTGACCAGCGGTCGTCATCGGTGGTAGGGTCCTGGTAGGCTTCTTTGACCACTTTGGCGATCCCGACGATGTCGGTGCCCTCATTGCTGTGATAATAAAAGACTTCATCGCCCTTCTTCATCCCGCGAAGGTGCAGGCGTGCGGCATAGTTGCGGACCCCGCTCCACACGGTCGACTTATCTTTTGTCAATTGGTCAAAGCTGTAGACCGAAGGTTCCGATTTGACAAGCCAGCGTGCCATAAAGATTATTTGTGAGTTGTGCAATCCGACAACAAGCGCAAATAACTAAATAATCATTCGGGAAAAAAACAAAATTTCGATTTATGCAACAACCTGATAATCAAGCGAAGCCGTTTTTAAAAAAAAGTGGCTTTTTTTAAATCCGAACAAGGCCGGATTACGTAGGTAATCTTTAAGGCCTGGTTTTAACCCTATTTAACGCTTGCGACAGGTTGTTTTAAGGGTCAAGACCATCCAGTAACCGAGGTTATGTGGGTGGTCTTATTTTTTTGTGGGAACCTGAAGGGGGAAGGGTGGCGGCGCGCATCAGACGCTGGCGAGGACGTCGGCGATGTGCATGGCTCGGATGGGAAGCCCTTTATGCCGGATATAGCCATCGAGGTGCATGAGACAGGAGAGATCGGTGGAAATGATGTATTCCGCGCCGGTCTTGAGGGCGTTATTGACCTTCTGGTCCGCCATGGCCACTGAAATGGATTCGAATTTCACGGCGAAGCTCCCGCCAAATCCGCAACAAACATCGTTGTCGTTCATCTCTGTAAGTTCGAGGCCCTTAACCTTTGACAGCAGTCTCCTCGGTTCGTCGCGGATGCCGCATTCGCGGAGGGCGGCGCAGGAGTCGTGATAGGTGGCTTTGCCGTAAAGGCTGGCGCCGACATCATCGATGCCCAGGACGTTGACAAGGAAGGAGGAAAATTCGAAGATGCGTTTCTGGATGTCGCGCACGTCATTATGAAGGGAGGAGTTGTCGAAGAGTGTTCCATAATAGTTTCGGACAAAGCCTACGCAACTTGCGGAGGGGGCTACAACGTAATCGGCGCCGGAGAAATCTTTCAGGAATTTAGCGCAAACGTCGCGGGATTCGTCACGAAAACCCGCGTTGAAGGCCGGCTGGCCGCAGCAGGTCTGCTCCGTATTGTACTGCACTTCCACGCCCGCCTTTTCCAGAACTCCCACCATATTGAATGCGGTCTGAGGGTAGAGCTGGTCCACAAAACATGGTATGAAGAGCTGGATAGTCACTCGAGCGTCTTTTGGAAGGATATCATTTTTATCGCGGTAACTGCCGCTTCTTTTCCTTTATGACCGTGTATGCCACCGATCCTTTCGTCCGCCTGTTGCTGATTGTCCACCGTCAGCACGCCGAAGATCGTCGGCAACGGCAAGGTCATATTCAACTGGAGCACCCCATCGGTAACCGCCCGGCAAACATATTCAAAATGGGGGGTATCGCCGCGGAGGACGCAACCGAGTGCGATGAAGGCCCGGGGCCGGTCATCTTTGTATTTATGGGCATCCCAGTAAGCGCGGACTGCGAAGGGGATCTCGAAGGCGCCGGGAACCGTCACGACGCGATGAGCAATGCCCGCCATATCGAGGGTCTGGCGGCAGCCTTCCTCCAGTGCACCGACGATCGCGTCATTCCATTCCGTGCGAACGATCACAACGTTTACGCCGGTCAGCGGCGGGAGATCCGAGGCAGTGAACAGATTACTCTTGACGACCTCTGCCATGGAAGATGATTAATCATTAGCGGGCTTCGCCCGATCAGGTTATTGTAATGCGCCGAGCCGGGCCAGGTACTTATCGATCTCCATACCCCGTTGCGACTGCGGATAGCGGTCTTTGATCATCTTATACATCGTGATCGCGTCCTGTGTTTTACCCATGCTTTCGTACAGGTAGCCGGAGCGGAACAGGTATTCAGGGGAGAGCAGCTCGTCCTTTTCGTAATAGGTACCGGCTTTTTTGTATTGTTCCGCCGCTTCTTCCTTCCGGTTCAGCTCCGAATATGCATCGCCCAGCAAACCATAGTCGCGTTCCTGCAAGATCCGCACCGAAGTGGAGAAGTCTTTCAGATATTTGACAGCGTTATTAAAGTCACCGAGTTTCAGGTAGCAGCTGCCGGCATAGAAGGAAGCCAGATTGGCCGCCTTGGTGCCGCCGTAGCGGGCGATGACCTTCAGGAAGCCGTAAGTGGACGCATCGCCGTTGAGGGCCAGGCGGGCGGAATCCACGCGATAATAATATTCCGCGCGGTACATCGCCTCCACGGCTTTCCTTTCGTTGGGTTCGGCGATATAGTTCCGGTAACCGAAGTAACCGCCGATCAGGAGAATGATGACAATCAGCGCGTAGGAAGCTTGTTTACCATAGCGCTCCCACGTAGTGCGGATCTCTGCCACGGGGTTCTTCTCTTCTTCGAGATGTGCAGGATGTTTGATCTCTGGCATCGGTTATACTATTTGGCTTTTAATTTTTTATTGATCACTAGTCGACGATGAAAGGATAGTGCTTGTCGATATAGATATCCTTCAGCACTTCTGAGTCATCGGGCCAGGGAGATTCTTCCGCGAATTTCACCGACTCGGCGATCGTATTGCCGACACGATTGTTGATCACGTCGATTTCTTCCTGGGTGGCGAATTTCTTGCTGAGGATGGTCTGGAGCACCTGTTGGATAGGGTCTTTTGCTTTGTATTCATCCACCTCTTCTTTTGTCCGATACTTCTGCGGGTCGGAGATGGAATGGCCTTTATAGCGATAGGTCTTGATCTCCAGCAATGTCGGGCCGTCTCCCTGGCGCGCACGCTTGATTGCCCGGGTAACTGCGTCATGAACTGCCTCAGCGCTCATCCCGTCGATGGAGTCGGCGGGCATTTCGTAGGCGTCGGCGAGCTTGTAGATGTCGACGACATTGGAGGTCCGTTCGACGGAGGTCCCCATCGCGTAGTTGTTGTTCTCGCAGATAAAAATGACGGGGAGTTTCCAGAGCATGGCAAGATTGAATACTTCGTGCAGCATTCCCTGGCGGGCAGCGCCGTCGCCGAAGAAGGTCAGCACGACGTTGTCGGTGCCCTTATATTTTTCCGCGAAGGCGAGGCCGGCGCCGGTGCCGATCTGGGCGCCGACGATCCCGTGGCCCCCGAAGAACTTAACGTCCACCCCGAAGAAGTGCATGCTGCCACCTTTCCCTTTGGCTGCGCCGGTGGCTTTGCCGTAGAGTTCCGCCATACAGGCGTTGGCGTGGACCCCTTTGCTGAGGGCCAGGCCGTGGTCGCGGTAGGCAGTGATGAAGGGGTCTTCGGGTCGGGTGGCCGTCATACAGCCGGCAGCAATGGCTTCCTGACCGACATACGCGTGGAAGAAGCCACGGATCTTGCCTTCCATTTTGTATTTTTCCTCTGCTGTCAGTTCGAACTGGCGTATGAGCTGCATGAGTTCATACCAGTACAGGTAGGTCTCTTTGGAAAACTTGGTGGTCGCCACTATATCTTACTGTTTTGGGGTGCAAATATAGGGCATTTCGGACATAGTTGTGACTTAGGGAACAAGATCGTCGAAGATGAATTTTTCGGGTTTTGGCAGGGGTTTACGGGGTATCATCTGCGGCCGCATCGCGGTATTGTAGACAAAGGCAGCCATTATAGCGGCGGCCTGTTCGAGGTCTTCCATGACAAGGTGGTCGTAGTTATCCTGGTTGCTGTGATGCGCCCGGGTCTCATAATCCAGGGGATCCTGGATAAATTGGAAGCCGGGGATGCCCACAGCGTCGAATCCCAGATGGTCGGTCGAGCCGGTGTTATGTAGTGTAACGGTGGAAGCCCCGAGGTCTTTGAAGGGTACGAGCCACTGGCGGAAAATTTCAGCTGCCTTGTCGTTTCCCTGGGCGAAAATGCCCCTGATCCGGCCCGAGCCGTTGTCCAGGTTATAATAGGCGGATATTTTCGCTGCGTCCGGTTTCAGCAGCATATCCTTCGGGTCGCCGAAATGGTTTTTTACATAGTGGAAGGAGCCCAGCAAGCCTTGTTCCTCTCCGTCCCAGAGGGCGATGCGGATCGTCCTTTTCGGTTGGACGCCGAGGGTCTTCAGGATCCGGACGGCTTCGAGGGCGACGATGCAGCCCGCACCGTTGTCGGTAGCGCCGGTTGCGGCGCTCCAGGAGTCCAGGTGGCCGCCGAGCATGACGATTTCCGCTTTCAGGGTGGGGTCGGTGCCGGGGATCTCCGCGACGACGTTGTGGCCGGTCGGGTCCTGGTCATAGAGTTTTGTGTTACTCTCCAGCTCCACGGTGACGGGAAGGCCGTCGCGGGTGAGGCGTTCGAGGCGAAGGTAGTCTTCCTTTGATACACTAAGGCTTGGAAGTTCCGGCTGATCTTTCTTCCGGTAGCCGATAAGACTCTGGACAAATACGGTACCATCGCGACCGCCACCACTCCCCAGAAGGGCGAGGGCGCCGCTGGACTGGAGCATCCGCTGGACGGGCGTCAATTTCGCGAAATAGTGGATGATTCCTGACAGCTCTTCTTTGGTCAGCATATACATATCACCGATTGCGGCGAGGGCACTGTCGCTGTAGCGTTCGGCGTCGGCGTTGAATCGGGGCGGGTCGGTGGTATCCTGCACCGGCATGAGCAGCACCTTACCTTTCATTTCACCGAGGTGGGCGGCGACCCACCCGGAGTCCATTCTTTCCAGCAGGAAGGTTCGTGCCGAGACCGGGCCATGCGTACTGCCGCTCCAAGGTATGGCATAGGCGATGAGCGGGCTGTAATAGGGGGTGCGCATCGAGAGGCTTGTCTTTTCGGCGGACCAGCCGAAGCCGAACTCACCCCAGGGTTCGATGGCGGCCTTGCTCAGGCCCCAGCTCTTCAAAGTCTTCACGATCCAGTCGGCGGCATAATGCCAGCCCGGGGAATTGGTGAGTCGGGGGCCGGCCACATCGGTAAGCTGGTGGCTGATCCAGGGGATCTGCGAATGTTGCAGCGCTTCGGTGCGGATACGGCTGAGGGTTGCGGTATCGAGGGTTTCGGCGTTTTGGGCGCGAAGAAGGGCCGGGGGAAAGGTGGTGAAGGTCAGTACGAGGAAGGTGGTAACGAATAGTCCCGGAGAGGTGGCTCCAGATAGCCGGCGGACCGAAAATTTTCGCATAACAGCATAGTTTAGGGGAAAGATAATACTTTGCAGCCTAATTTGTTTTACCATTGCTCCGCATCAAGGATATATCCCTTTTCCAATTCAAAAATTACTCCCGGGTGGACTTCGCATTCCATGAGCGGATTGTCGGCATTTGCGGGAACAATGGGGTTGGAAAGACCAACTTGCTCGATGCCTTATATTACCTGTGTTTTACAAAAAGTTATTTCTCCCGCTCGGATCAGCAGAGTGTGCAAAGGGGCGCGGCGGGGTTTCGGCTCGAAGGCCGGGTGGAAAGTGAGGGAAGGTTGACAGAGGTCGTATGCGTCCTGCGGGAGACGGGCAAGAAAGAGTTCCTCACGGACGGGCAAGCGTATGAAAAGTTTTCCCGCCATATCGGCCGGTTCCCCTGTGTGATCATTGCTCCTGACGATATCCAGATCATTACGGGCGCGAGTGAGGAGCGGCGGCGGTTCCTGGATGCGTTGCTGTCGCAGCTCGACCCTGCTTATCTGCAGAAGTTGATCGACTACAACAAGATCCTGCAGCAGCGAAACGGGTTTCTAAAGTCGCTGACCGAGCGACGGCTGACGGACAAGGGATTGCTCGAGGTGTATGATGGGCAGCTCGTGGCGACGGGGAATGCACTGTACGCGCGGCGGCGTCACTTTCTTTCCGAATTCCTGCCCCTGGCGGGTCGATACTATACCCTGATCGCCGGCGCGGCGGAGCCGATCTCGCTTGGGTATGAGAGTCAGTTATTACATGGCAGCTTTGCCGAGTTATTGCGGCAGGGATTGGAGCGAGACCTGGCGCTGGCAAGAACCGGGGTAGGCATTCACCGGGACGATATCGGGCTCGCGTATGCCAATTTACCTTTTAAGACCATCGCCTCTCAGGGGCAGCGGAAGAGTTTGCTCTTTGCGTTAAAGCTGGCGGAGTATGAAACGCTCAAGCGGGAAAAGGGTTTCTCGCCGTTATTGCTGCTGGATGATGTGTTCGAGAAGCTCGATGAATTCCGAATGCGGAACTTGCTGGACCGGGTGTGTGTGCAGGATGACGGGCAGATCTTTATTACTGATACCCATGCGGAGCGGATGCGCCGGGAACTGGACGAGTTGGGGGTTCGGTATCAGCTCATCGGACTGTGAGTGCGCCGAAGGTATGCGAAGCACAACTTGAGATCGGTCAACTAATCGAATTTCCACGCATTTTTTTTAGCGACATAGTTGGAAGTCTAACTAAAAAAAGAGTATATTTACGGTTACACACATTCTGCAACTCCTGGTAAATTGATTGCTATGTCATCCGACCTTGAGACTTCTATCCGGCGGATAGAAGAGACCAACAACTCCGAGAACGCCTACTTTTCCTATTCGGTGGACGACAGCGGAGAATTCGGCGTCATCAAAGCGAATAAGGAAGGGCTGCGGTTATATGCCGCGGATCTGTTGAAGAAGTCGCTGGAGATGGAGGAGGAAGCGCCGACAAGCCAACCCATCTTTTTCAGCCCAAAAGACTGGATGTTCAGTGAAACCGGCTACAACCTTATCGCCGGTATTCTTCCCCAATATGAATCGAGGAAAGAGATCATTCTCCACGGGCTTTCACCGGTGCGGCCGATGCAACCGCGGAGCCAGAAGAAGCCGGTATTGTACCTCGTGTTAATGTGCATAACGGGAGCGCTCCTGATGCTGGCCACTCTAAAAGCTTTTCCTAACTTGCGCCTATGGGTGAATATTCACTAGGCGACGCCTTACGAAAATTCCTGGGTCAAAGTAAGATGAAGGGATCGATTCAAGCATTACAGATCGAAGAGGTCTGGGAGCAGATCATGGGCAAGACCGTGGCGCGCTATACCGATAAGATCAGGATCCACGGACATACGTTGTATATCGATACGGCCGTCGCGCCGCTGCGGCAGGAGTTGATGTATCAGAAAGATGTGATCCTGCACCGGGTGAATGAGGCGTTGGGTGAGGTGGTGATTACGGAGGTGGTGATCAAATGAGCCCTCAGCGGGCAAGCCGAACGCGGGGGTCGATCCAGCCGTACAGCAAATCGGAAAGGACACCAACTACAATAAAAAAGAAAGAGGTTACCAATACCGAACCCATGACGACGGGGAAATCCAGGGTCTCCAGGGCGTCGACGGTTACTTTTCCAATTCCTTTCCAATCAAATATCGTTTCGACAAAGAAGGCGCCGGCGAGGAGTTCGGCGAACCATCCGGTTATTGCGGTGACCACGGGGTTCAGCGCATTGCGCAGGGCATGTTTCCAGATAACGACGCGGGGCGGCAGGCCCTTGGCATAGGCGGTGCGGATATAGTCCTGATCGAGCACATCGAGGAGCGCGCCGCGCGTAAGCTGGGCGATGATGGCGAGTGGGCGGATGCCAAGTGTCAACGCGGGCAGGATGAGGTTGCGAAGTTCGAGGTGACGGCCGGTGAAAGGATCGATTTCGAAGAGGTTGCCGGTGAGGTGCAGCCCGGTATAGTCAGACAGCACGAACCCAAAGAGGTAGGCGATGACGATCCCCATAAAGAATGAAGGTCCCGAGATGCCGATCACGCTCAGAAAGATGGCGGAGGTATCCAACCAGGTGTCTTTGCGGACGGCGGCAAGGACGCCGAGGCTGATCCCTGCGACGGTGGCGAAGATCATTGCGGCGAGCGCGAGCACGATAGTCCGCGGGAGGGCTTGCATGAGGATGTCCCAGACATCGCGTCTGGACTGGTAGGATCGTCGCAGGTAGGGCCATTTGATGGCGAGGCAGGTATTGCCGCCAATGAAGATGCCGCGGAGGCCTTTTCGGGAGATCTCTTCGCGGGTGTGGATGGCGATAGGCGAGATATCATTGAGATAGTAGACGAATTGTTTCCATCGCGGCCTGTCGAGGTATAGTTCCTTGCGGATATTGTCCTGGGTCGCTGCATCTGCCCGCTGTCCGATCACAAGCCGGGACGGATCGCCGAATCCCTGAAAAAGGAAAAAGACGGCGCAGACGACGCCAAGCAGCACCAGCAGACCGTAGGAAAGGCGGCGGAGAATATAGCGGATCATGGCTGGCTTGGTAATTCGTTGATTGCCGGGATGGCGTTCTTAAAATCCGCGTAGCTCCATTTCTTCAGGATCGTTCCGACTTTTAGCAGATAGAGCGTCGGGTTGGCGCGGGCGGCGGTCTTGATCGCGGTGGCGTCACATTTCAGCACGGTGGCCTGATCCGGTAAGCCCTGCTGACCGACCCAATTCATCATGTTTTCGTATTCGCCGGTGATGAAAAAGACCGGGATCTGTTTAGCCTTCGCCATTGTCAGGATAACGCTGAGGTCTTTGTTGTAGGCGGGATGATAGTCCGTCACCTCCTGCATAAAGACAAAGAGTTTGAAACCTTTTGCGGTCAGCACGGCGTCCGTGGTATCGGTGTTCCCGCCCGTGATCAGAACGAAATCCTTGATGGGAGCTTCGGCGTTGCCTTTGCGAACGAGTTTGTCATAGCGGCTGACGAAGTGGTAGCTGTCGTTGAAATCGGCCGGAAAGTGCGTCGCGTCGAATTCAACCCGTTTACCATCCTTCTCATAGACCATGGTGATAACGGTGCTGTCGGGGATGGCGCCCGGCGGCGGTTTCATCTTATCGGGGATATTGGTCTTTTCCTTATAGGGCAGACAGTCCACTACAGGAAGGTGGATCAGCACGTACCACTGAAAGAGAAAAGAGAAGATCGTCGCCGCCGTCAGGATGGCGGCGCTGGCCCCGGACGGCAGGACCGGTCGGATGCGGCTTCGGACGCTGAAGAGGAAGACGATCAGAAGCAGTAGAATGACGTCTTTGGCAAAGGACTGGCCGGCGGTGAGCGGGATGCAGTCGCCGAAACAGCCGCATTCGCGGACTTTTCCCGACAGGTAGGCATAGCCGGTTAGAAAGGTAAAGAAAATAATAAGCAGGAGGAGGAGCCAGCTGAAAAGGCGGATACGCCAGCCAAGGAGCAGGGCCACACCCGCGACGATCTCAAAGACGATCATCAAAATGGAGAAGGCGAGGGTTAAATGGTCTAACAAGTGGAAGTTCCATACCTCAAAGAATTCCTGCATCTTATAACTGAGGCCCAGCGGGTCGTCGGCTTTGACGAGGCCGGAGAAGATGAACAGGATGCCGACGATGACACGGGTTATGGAGACGAGGGTTTTCATGCGGAGTGTTGGCCTTCACCTATTAGAATGAGGGCGAAAAGAGAATAGTTGATGATGTCCGTATAATTGGAATCGATACCTTCACTGATCAGCGTGGCCCCGTCGTTGGCCACCATCTGGCGGATGCGAAGGACCTTCATGAGGATAAGATCGACAAAACTTTCCTGGCTCATTTCCCGCCAGGCCTCACCATAGTCGTGATTCTTGTCCTTCATAACGGAGCGGGCATCTGAGATGTGCTTGTCATAGAGGCGTTCGGCCGCTTCGGGTGACAGCTCGACGGGGTCATTGCCGGTGAGGGAGAGCTGGATAAGGCCGATGACGCCGTAGTTGACCATGGCGATGAATTCGCCCTGCTTGTCCTCCCCTACCCTGGTCTCCTGCTTTTCCTGCAGGGTCCGGATGCGGCGGGCTTTGATGTAAAGCTGGTCCGCGATGGAGATAGTGCGGAGCACCCGCCAGGAGGTGCCGTAGTCACGGGTCTTTTTCAGAAAGATCTCTTTACAGTGGTCCACTGCCTGGTCGTACTGTCGGTCCGTATTTTTTACGGGGGCTAATTTCGCCATGATGTTCAAATTCCTGAATTTTATGTAAATATAACTCATCTCTATGTGGACGCTCAATGCGCGGGGTAAATTATTAACGATCGACGGGCCGGTTATCATGGGGATATTGAATATGTCGCAGGATTCGTTTTATAGCGGCAGCCGGGTAGCCGAAGACGATCGTCTCATGCGGCAGGCGGGCCGGCTGATCGATGAAGGCGCTGACTGGCTGGATATCGGCGGGCAGAGCACCAGGCCGGGCGCGGAGGTCGTTGGTGAAGAGGAGGAGCTGCGGCGCGTGATCCCGGCGATCGGCAAACTGCACCGCGAATGGCCGGAAGTACCGTTATCGGTGGACACCTGGCACGCACGGGTAGCGGCTTTGGCTGTCGGGGCGGGGGCGTCTATGGTCAACGATGTGAGTGGCGGGCAACTGGACCCCGCAATGCTCGGCACGGTCGGCCGGTTGGGAGCGCCATATATCTGCATGCATATGAAGGGGACACCGGCGACGATGAATAGTGAGGCGCGCTATGAGAATGTAGTGCTGGAAGTGCTCGACTTTTTTATTCACCGGATCGCAGCCTGCCGGCGGGCGGGCATCCATGATGTCATCCTTGATCCGGGGTGGGGTTTTGCCAAGATGCCGGTGCATAATTTCCGGCTGCTGCATGATCTGTCGTTATTGCGTATCTGCGGGAAGCCGCTGCTGCTGGGGGTTTCGCGCAAGTCGACCATCTACCGGACGCTGGGGGTGAGTCCTGAGGAGGCGCTGAACGGGACCACGGTGCTGCATACGATCGGATTGATGAACGGGGCGGATATTTTGCGGGTCCATGACCCGAAGGAAGCCAGAGAGGTGGTAATGTTGATCGAGGCGTATAAGCGGGCGAATGAAAAAGGGCGCTGACTTCGTCAGCGCCCGTGCAAGTTTGTTAGTGGGGGTTGACCGGACGTGTTCCGGGGCGCATACCTTGCGGCATCGGCATTCCGGGACGCATGGGGCGCGTCGCTTGGGGCGGAGGGGCGTTCGTCACGCTGTCCACTATCACTTCGAAGATCAGGTTCTCATACGGCGTATGGCCGGGACCGGGGCGCATGTCATAGGCCAGAAAGGCAGGGATGTATAGCGTGCCCTTGCCGCCTTGTTTGAATTTCTTCAGGCCGTCTTCCCAGCCCGGGATGACCTGGTGCTGGCCGATCACGAATTTCAGCGCTTCGTTGCCGGGGCCGGTCATATTGGATTCAAAAATCTTTCCGGAAGGGAGCAGCTTTCCGGTATAGTGCACGTGCACATATTTACCCGTATCGACCTGAGGGCCGGCGCCGGGGTCTTTGACCACCACGTACGTGCCTTCTTCCGTCTTGGTCGCATTGATATTGCTGTCGGCAAGGTATTTCTCTACGGCTTTGACCTCGCGGCCTTTTTCCTTATCAGATTCATTGTTTCGGTCGGCCACCATCTCTTCCTGATTGTGGAAGAGGCTGAGCACCTTGAAGGTGATCACGATCTTATCCTTCTTTTTGATAAACGGAGGCAGCTGGCCGCCCGATCTGCGCTGGATGCTATCGGCTGATAGGATGGCCACGGCACTGTCGCCGACGTGAAGCATGGTGAAGATCTCCGTGGGGCTATATATAGGCCGGGGGCTGTCTACGGGAAGATAGTAGGGGAACCCGCCGTAGGTGGTGGCCAACACGGAGTCGCGAACCTTCTGCACCAGGTTGAACTTGATGATGTCGCCTTTTTTGGCAAGCTGACCTTTGCCATCCGCGAAGATCTTATACATCAGGCCGCTTTTGGTCTTTTTGAATTCTGAATTAGTACAGGCTACCGCTCCCAGCAGCGCCAGGCTAATCAGCAGATACGTCGAGATGGTTTTCATTCTGAAGAATTATGATTGTAGTTGTGATGAATTTTCCTTTAGGGCGTCGACGAAGCGCTGGATGGTGGCTTCAAGGGTCTCGCTGCTGCGGCCGCCGGCGGCATTGACATGGCCGCCGCCCTCGAAATATTTGCGGGCGAAGATGTTGACGTCGAAGTCGCCTTTACTGCGAAAGGAGCATTTCACTTCTTCATCCCGGTCGATGATAAGGGCCGCCATGCGGATCCCCTGGATGGTCAGGGGATAGTTGACGAGGCCTTCGGTGTCGCCGGTCTTGATCTCATACCGGACCAGGTCTTTCCAGGGGATAGCGATTAGGGCCGCGTTGTGCTCATAGAAAATCTCCATCCGGTTCTGCAGCACGAACCCGGTGAAACGAAGCCGGTTCTCCAGGAAGTTATCAAAGAGGTGGTCATGGATCAGCGTATGGTTCAGGCCGGTATCCTTGAGGGCGGCCACCATCCGATGCACGGCCGCGGATGCGCCGGGGAATCTGAATGAACCGGTATCGCTCATGACGCCCGCATAGAGACAAGCGGCGATGTCGGGATCGATCAGGCCGGCGTGGCCGGAATCGACGATCAGATCGTAGACCATTTCACAGGTCGAGCTTTTATCGGTATCGCTTACGCCATAGTCGAACCAGTCGGATTCGGGCTGTTGGTGGTGATCGATGAGGACACGGGTGGCATCGGTCTTCCTGAGCCGGGCGGCCATGTGACGTGTCCGGGCCAAGGTATTGAAATCCAGGCAGAATACCCATTCGGCTTTTTCGAGTGCGGCGTTGGCTTTCTCCGTGCTGTACTCGTAGTCGATGACGCCTGCTGCTCCGGGCATCCATTTCAGCCAGTCCGCCCAGTTGGTAGGCGAGATGACGGTAGGCTCATGTCCGAGTTTGCGAAGAAAATGGTAGAGACCAAGGGAAGATCCCATTGCATCGGCATCTGGTTTCTGGTGCATGATGATCACCACCCGGCCTGGCCGGTTGAGCAAGGAATATATTTCTTCGATGGGCGCCATCATAAAGCGGGTGCAAAGTTGCGGAATTAAATCTCAAATGCCAAGTAAAAGTTGTTTGACGGGAATATCCTACATTTGCGGGCCAAAACCGGGTTCTACCCGGATTTTAAAAAGGAATTATGAGCAATCGAACCTTCACCATGATCAAGCCGGATGCGTTTTCCAAAGGCCATTCCGGTGCTATCATCGATATGATCCTCAAGAATGGTTTTGCTATCACGGCGATGAAACTGACCCGGCTGTCAAGAGAAAAAGCGGGAGAATTCTATGCGGTGCATAAGGCCCGTCCCTTTTATGGCGAGCTGGTCGATTTCATGAGCAGTGGTCCCATCGTCGCGGCGATCCTGGAAAAGGACAATGCCGTTGCCGACTTCCGCAAGCTGATCGGGGCGACCGATCCGGCGAAGGCCGATGCGGGAACGATCCGCAAGCTGTTTGCTGCTTCTGTCGGGGAGAATGCGGTCCACGGCAGCGACAGCGATGAAAATGCAAAGATCGAAGCGGATTTCTTCTTCAGCGGACTGGAGAGGATCTGATGACCGCCTTCGGCGAATTTGGTTGTGCCGTTTTACAGCGACTGGCTTTTGTTGCCGAACACCGGTTCTACGGTGTATCCTTCCTTACGCAATAGTTCGATGACGCCCTGTTTTCCAGGGAGGTGGCCCGCGCCGACGGCGATGAGCAGCGACTTTTCCGGTAACAGGTTGTCGAGTATCCGGGCCCATTTCCGGTTGCGATCATAGAGCAGCAGGTCCATGTATTCGTCCATGCCGGGGTCGTCCTTGTCGCTGAGCGCCTGAATGCCGTCGAGGTCCTGTTTGACATAGAGATCGGCGAGTTGACGCGTCATTTCTTTATTCTGGTCCGCGCTATCGATATAATCCACCAATTCTTTCGCCTGTTTGGCGTAAGGGATGCTATCGAAAAGGCTCGCCTGGAAGGCGGCGGTCTCGAGGCCGTTGATGGGTTTCTTATTGTCCTGCTCGCGGAGGGCAGCCATGATCTTCATCTCCATACCGTCGGTGGTGGCGCAGCCCAGGCCCTGTTCTTCGATGAGACCGCTGATGAGCATCGGCTTGAAGCGTTCAAGCATGCCGAAGGGAAGCATGGATTGGTGCTTACTGAAATAGTCTTTTACGCGCGCGTATTCATCGGGTTTCAGGAGGTCCGAAAGTTTCTCCCCGTGATTCATATTCATATACTGGATCGCGCTTAGCATGCCGGTCAAATCGCCAAGGTTGATCTCGAAGTATACTTCGTCGACGCTGTGGATGGCGGAAAGGAGGCTGTCGCTTAGTGTGGCGTCGGCGGCGCAGAGGATGTGCATGGTGCCGAACAGGTATGAGGGGTGTGCCGATCCTTTCCCGGTGATCCGCCACAGCAGGGTATGGGGGGTCCGGGTCGCCGTTTCGGCCGGTGGGTTTGCAGGTGTCTGCCGTGCGGGATGCGGGGTATGACAGGCCAGGAAAACGGTAAGCAATCCTGCAGTGGGTAGTGTATAACGTCTCATAATGTAACAACGGCCTCCGTGCCGTATAGCTGATCCTTGAATTTGAGGGATGGGGAGGGCAGGAAGGGGCCGAGGCCAAGTTCCGGCCATTTGTCATCGACGGCTTTGATGGTTTCGTCGGCGGCGACGATGATATTGGGCCAGTCGCGTTGGAAGTTGTCCAGGGCGGCGGTCTTAATGGTTCCGTCGAGTCCGAGGCAGGCGAATCGTTTTGCTGCGTCGTGGCTGCTTTGGCGATCGGTCAGGACATGATCGCGTTTGGGGTCTAGGTTGTTGCAGAAGCGCCAAAGAGCGATGGAAAGATCGGCCGGGTCGACGGTGTGCTCGACGTAGAGGATCATCCTTATGCCTTCGATCTCCCTGCTAATCGATTCGTGCAGTTCGCGGATATGGCCAGGGCGGTCCTTTCTGACGGAGATGATCAGGCAGGGGATGTCCTTTTCCAGGAGGCTGTCATTTATGGCGTGTATTTCGGGATAGTGATTTTGAAGAAAATCAGAGTTGATATTCGGGCGGGGCCACTGATACCGGTCGTCTGCTTCTTCTTCGGTTTTTGCGGTTCCGTCGATGCACATTTTTCCGCCGAAGCCAAGCTTACTGCAGCTATGGTCAAGCACATCCATCGGACCCTGGGAGAAATAGACGTCGGTTGCGGGATTGAAGTGCCGTAAGACGTATCTGGCGAGGCTTTCGTAGTCGCGAATATCGGCGGATTCGTCGGTGACGACGAGGATCTTATTAAACATCATCTGGCCGGCGCCCCACATAGCGTTCATGACCTTCTGACCCTGGCCCGCGTATTCCTTGCGGATCTTGGCGATCACCAAATTGTGGAAGACGCCTTCAACAGGCATTTCCATGTCGACGATCTCGGGGACCAGGGTCATTTTGATAGGGGCCAGGAAGATCCGTTCGGTCGCCTTGCCCAGCCATGCGTCTTCCTGGGGCGGGATGCCGACGATGGTGGCAGGGTAAACCGGGTTTTTTCGGTGGGTGATGGCCGTGATATGGAACCGCGGGTACCAGTCCGGCAGCGAGTAATAGCCGGTATGGTCGCCGAAGGGCCCTTCCCAGATCAGGTCGTCGGTGGGGTCGACATAGCCTTCGATGATGAAGTCGGCGTCGGCGGGGACTTCAATGGCCGGTTGGGTGAGACATTTAACCAATTCGACACGTTTCTTGCGCAGGAAACCGGCGAGCATGTATTCATCGACGTTCTCCGGCAATGGGGCGGTGGCGCTGTACGCGTAAACGGGGTCGCCGCCGAGGGCAACTGCCACAGGCATCCGCTGGCTGGTCTTTAGGTATTCGGCGAAGTGACGTGCACTGACCTTATGTTTGTGCCAGTGCATCCCGGTGAGGGTCGGGCCGAATACCTGCATCCGGTACATCCCGACGTTGCGGGTGCCGGTATGGAGGTCGCGGGTATGGATGATGGGGAGGGTGACGAAGGGGCCGCCGTCGCGGGGCCAGCAGGTGATGACCGGGAGTTTGGTGATATCCGGGGTTGCCATGACCACTTCCTGGCATTCGCCGCGGCCGGTCCGAACGGCGGGCATCCAGGACGCGAATTGTCCCAGTTTAGGTAGAAGTTTCAGCTTGTCGATGATCCCTTCTTTCGGGCCGGTGAGGAGCTTGAACAAGGCTTCGATCTCGCGGGTGGTATCGTCGAGGTGACGGACGCCTAGGGCCATGCACATGCGGCGCTCGCTTCCATAGGCGTTCATCAGCACGGGGAAGGCGGTGCCGGTATCTTCAAAGAGCAGGGCTTTGCCGCCGTTGCCGCTTTTGCTGATGCGGTCGGTGATCTCGGCGATCTCCAGGCGGGGGTCGACAAAGCTGCGGATCCGAACGAGTTCGCCGGCGGCTTCCAGGGCCCGGATGAATTCCTGCTGGTTCTTATATGCCATGGGTCTGCTTCACTTTGGGTTCAACGTCCGGCGCGCGACCGGCGATCCGCAAAAGTAAAGGAAGAACAAGCGCGATTAGCGGGCGGTTCGAAGTATTAGTAGACTTTTTTAGGGCAGTCGAGAATATAGTGCTGGCGGCGGTGTTCGATCATCGCATGGGTGTTGAAAGCGATGATCAGCCGGAGGCCCGAGAAATAGTACCAGTCTTTGCGTTTGGGGTCTCCGCGGACGGTGCCGGCCGGCGGGTAGGAAGCACCGCCTTTGAGTTCGGCGCCGCGGTAGGCCATTTCGACGGCTTCGGGGCCTTTGGCTGCGAGGAGGATATTCTGATCGACATAACGGCCGCTGACGTCGTCCAGGTAGTCGGTAAAGAGTTTGCGTTCGCCGATCTCATAGGCCAGGACCACCTGGTCGGAGATGCGGAATTTGATACCGCCGCCGAAGGGAATGGCGAGCTGAGTGAGGGCGTAGGGGTGGCTGTTGGGATATTGCGGCAGCCCCTCTCCTTCCGTGCTGAGAGGGTGCAGGTAGACTTTTCTTCCCGTGCTGTCATAGGCATAGGGGTTGAAGTGGTAAACAGCTATCCCGCCGAAAATATAAGGGGTGACCTTATGGCTGCGAAGGTCGAAGAAGTTATATTCCACGAGGAGGTTCCCTTCCGCTATATTGGTCTGGAAGGAGAGATTGCGGGCACGGTGGTCGGGCAGGGGGCTATACGCGTCGGAGGCGCCTACCCTGCCGTAGGTGAAATTTGTGAGGATCGAAAAATGACGGGTGAGGTCATACTGGAGGCCGAGACCGCCGGCGAGGTGAGCTTGCTGGGTCGTCAAAGCGGACCCCTGAAGATCGCCGAAATAGTTGGCGAAGCCACCGAAGACGTTGACGTTCCATTGGGCCTGGGTAAATAGCGGAAATAACAGTGCCGCTAAAAGGATTCTTTTCATTTCTTATTCTGTGGATTTTGGTTGCTTTAGCTTTAAAACATGGTTTGCCACAGGGTAATGGATGTTCGACAGGATGGGTTTTTGCAAGCAGATTAGTGGTGAAAAGGACCTTGGAGTAGATATCTTTCGATAGATGGGATGTTGTTAAGATACAAAAATTATGCAATTTTTAAGCCAATTTTTTTAGAACGGGAAGTGCAAAAAAAGTTAGGGGGGGTTGTTAGGGCATTTCGGCTTTTTGGCGTATTTTCGCGGCCCCTGAAAAGGGGGAACGCCCCTGGAAGGGAGTTCGGGACGTAGCGCAGCCCGGTAGCGCACTTGCATGGGGTGCAAGGGGTCGCTGGTTCGAATCCAGTCGTCCCGACAATTATCAGATTCAAAGCGGACAAAGAGCTCGTTAATCGATTGGTTATCGGGCTCTTTTCTTTTTTTCCGGTCCAAAATAATCTGTCTGAAATCATCTGGTTTGCGAATGATTAGGTGAGTGATTGGGTGAGTTACCTTTATCGCTCACTCGACTCGTGAATAAAGCACCGATTTACGCCGCTTGTTTTATTCACTTCAAATCATAGCAAAATGAGATCCAGCAGCACTTTCGGCGTGCACTTCGTACTCCGCCGCATGGTAAAAACCCACTCCATTTTCGCTCGCATCACTGTCAATGGGACCCGGTGTGAACTGGCCCTGAAACAGACCATTGAGGGGAGCGATTGGAACGTCGCCAAGGGTTCGGCCAAGCCGAAAACCCCTGCCCTGAAACAGCTAAACAGCCTCCTGGAGGAAGTCCGGGCCAAGCTCGTTTCGAATTACCAGGAGCTAAATCTAGCCGGTGACTTCTTCACGGCGGAAATGCTGAAAAATGCTTATTTAGGGAAGACGGTAGAGGGGGAAGAAAAGATGACCCTGAATCGGCTCGTCGCCACGCATAATGAAATGTTGGGAAAGACGCTTGAGCCTGGTACGACGAAAAATTACAAGAGTACGGCGGTTTATATCAAAAACTACCTGAACCTGAAGTATGATGCCGGGGATATTTACCTTAAGGATTTGACCCATCAGTTCATTACCGGGTTTGAATATTATGTTAGGAATAACCCGTTGAAGATGGGTGACCCCTGTACCTTTCCAAAACCATCCGAAAGGATTAGAGGAGCTTTTGAGACTAGAGGGAAGATACGACAATGACAAACTCTTCAGAGTGTATGATGTAATTGAATAAAGGTCTAAAGTGAGCATGTTCAACGGACTAAGTGAATTTTTTGTAAATTTGGTTGATGGATACTGTCAAGGATACTCCGCTATTGCCAAAATACGTCTTCTGGGATGTGAACCCTGAAAACCTCGATTTTACTGAGGACAAGAAATTTATTATTTCAAGAATGTTTGAACGGGGCAACCTAGATGATGTTCTTTCTTTGGTAACGTACTATGGGAAAAACGAAGCCGGAGACACATTGAAGTCCAACAAATACTTAAGTAGACCAGGTCTTTTTCTGGCTCATTCGCTTCTTGGGCTTCCCTTACACGATTTTAAGGCTTATGATACACTTAAACACGATTGACCCTCCTCTGTATAAAGTCTTGCTGGATTTTTGTCACTTCCCTGCAATGTCAGGTTTTTCACTTGTTGGGGGCACGGCACTTTCTCTTCAGGTTGGGCATCGAAAGTCGGATGATCTCGATTTTTTTACGGATCGATCTTTTGACTTAAGATCTGATGCCCGCAAGAGCGATCCAGCTGATTGAGGATCAAGTAAAGGCGTTTTCTGTAAAACAGGTCCAGGATAAGGAGATGCTTGAGCGGGAAAGGGTGAAAAGAATAGAAGAGATGATAAACAAAAGGAACGAAAAGAATCAGGGGAAAGGTGGCCACCCAAACAGTTAGTAATTATGGGACTATTTAATAAATTGTTCGGAAAAAAGGATACTGAAAACAAATCAAAAA
>DASZJO010000067.1:0-63860 GCA_035948015.1 Puia sp. | reverse complement strand
TGGAAAGGATGACGAGCCACAGGAATTCCTTTGACAAGAGCGCCCAGAGGCTGAGGACGCCGGCGCCCAGGACCTTACGCACGCCAATTTCCTTTGTACGTTGTTCCGCCACGAAAGAGGCAAGCCCGAACAGACCCAGGCAGGAGATGAAGATCGCGAGCCCGGCGAAGACGGCGGCGAGGTTGCCGATCCGGATCTCGGCGGCGAATTTCTGCGCGTATTCGTCATCGTTAAAGTGATAGATAAAGGGGCTGGCGGGGTTGAACTTTTTGAAGATGGGTTCGAGGGCGGCCAGTGCGGCATGCATGGGTTTGCCGGGCCGGATGCGGATGGTGATCTCTCCCATCCAGCCGTCGCCGAGGAAGATGGCTGGCCCGATGGGCTCATAGGGCGAGTTGGCCAGCATGTCATTGACCACCCCCACGATGGTATAGGGTTTGTCATAGAATTTGACGCGTTGACCGATGGGATTTTTAAAGCCGGCGGCTTTGAGGGCCGTTTCGTTGATCAGCATGGCGCTGCTGTCGGTGGCGAAATCCCGGGAGAGATCGCGACCTTGCAGGACGGTCCAGCCGACGGTGGGCCCGAATTCCGGGGTGATACTGACATTATTGAAATTCACATACTTCTGCTCTGTGGTCTGTCCTTCCCACTCCATCGAGTTGCCGTTCATAAACGCAGTGGTCGGTAGGGAGGATTCGGCGACGTTGGACACCATGCCGGTGGCTAACAGCTCGTTGCGCAGGGTGCCATAGTGTTGCCTTAACGTGTCGGTGTTTAGCGGGACGGTAATGAGCCCTTCACGGGTATAGCCCACGGGGCGGTCTTTTGCGACCTGGATCTGGCGGAAGACGACGAAGGTCCCGATGATGAGCGACAGGGAGACCGTGAACTGGAGCGTCACCAGCACCTGACGCGGCAGCGTGGCTGCACGGCCGGCGCGGAAGATGCCCTTTAGCACCTTTACTGGCCGGAATGCTGAGAGGTAAAGGGCCGGGTAGCTGCCGGCAAGGATGCCGGTGAGCAGGGTGAAGGCCAGCGCTATGACCCAGAACGAAAGGCTGTCCGCCGGGAAATGCATCTCTTTGGCGGCGATACCATTGAAGAACGGCAGGCTCAGATTTGCGAGGCCGACTGCCAGAAAGAAGGCCAGGAGGGCGATCAGGACGGATTCCCCGAGGAACTGTGCGATCAGCTGGCTGCGGCGGGAACCGATGGTCTTGCGGATGCCAACCTCTTTTGCGCGCTGTTCGCTGCGCGCCGTCGACAGGTTCATAAAATTGATACAGGCCAGAAGGAGGACAAAGGTGCCGATAATGCCAAAGAACCAGACGAACTGGATCCGGCCGCCGTTGGGCACCCCGAAACTAAAATCTCCGTGGAGATGAATACGGTCCAGGGGGTAGGTCATCAGGTATTCTTTTACATCCGGATCTCTCTTCCAATAGATATAAGCGCCATGGAGAGGAAGGTCTTTGATCCGGGCTGTTGCTTGTTCGGGTGTCGTATTCCCCGCGAGAAGGGCGTACAGGTGGGCACTGTGGTCGCTCCAATCGATGTTCTTGTTGAGCGCGGCAACCTCGTCGTTTTCCCAGGGCAGAAGGAGACCGGTATGATAGAAGGTGCTGTTCTCGGGCAGGTCCTCATAGACCCCGCCGACGAAAAAGACGGACTTGTTGTCCCGCCGGACGCTCTTGCCTACCGGGTTGGTATGACCGAAGAGGGCGGTGGCTGTGCTTTGCGAGATGAGTACGGTAGACGGGTCCTTGAGGGCGACGGCAGTCCCGGCCAGCATATGGAAGGTGAAGATCTGCGGAATGCTGTATTGGGCCCATTCCCCCTCTACGGAGATGGCCTTATCGCCAACATTGAGCAGGGAGGACTGGTGATAGCCGGTGACCATGCCGGTCTTTTGAAAGATGTCTTCATAACCGGTGCGCAGGGCGGGTCCGAGGGCGGTGGAGATGGTATATCCGGCCATGGCGGAATAGCCTCCGGCTATGGCTCGCTGGCGCATGGCGCCGGTGATCTCCTGGCGGACCATGGCCTGAACGATGCGGCGGTGATTCGTGTGGTAGTGGTCGAAGGAGAATTCGTCCGCGATCCACAGGCCGATGAGCAGGGCGATGGCCATGCCGGCGGCGAGCCCGGCAATGTTGATAAGCGAATGCGCCCTGTGTTTCTGCAGGTTGCGTATGGCGATGGTGAAATAGTTTCTGAACATGCTTTGGGTTTTGGAATACCACAGAATAGCAGCGAGAAAAGTGCCTGTTTTTTACATCGTAATAATCAATTAGTTGCGAATTCTTTATTTTATTAACTGTCCGGTTCCGCACACTTCACTGTCCAGTTCCGGCTGATCCGTATCGTCCTGGTATCCCTACCGGCCCGGCACTAACCATAGGTAAGGTCTGTGCTCTGTCCGACCTCGATGATATAACCGTCCGGATCGCGGATGTAGCAACGGCGCCGAAAACCGTTTCGTAATAGCGAGCCGATCGGTCGATGTCGGCGACGGTGAGGAAGTGTGCGACAGTGAACCCGACCCGGGGAGGCATCTCATAGCTTTTCTGTTCGACTTGTATAGTATTCATTGATGTACCATTTTATTTAGAAGGTTCAAATTAGCCCTTTCCATTGAGACGGGATCAATTCTGCATGAATGGGTGATCCGCAAGAGCTGTCGTTATAAAACCAGTGTTCGAATTGCCGTTCTTCCGTTATGCGATTCTGGTAGCCCCAATTTTCGTCCAAATCCCGCTGGTTCCATGGAATAGAGATGCGTTGACGATGTCGATCCAGGCATATCTCATAGTCAACGCGGTGAAGGTGGATAAGATAGAGGGAAGGGTCTTCGCAGATTTGCCCGTCAACCCGGGTATGAAGGCCGCCGTGCCAATGCATCGGCACACGGGCCAGCAAAGGCTTCGAATAAGAAGGGTTGAAAAACCAGTGAGACCTTTGGACCAGAAGGATGGGTGCGTTGACATTAAGTGGCGCTTCATCGTCTTTTTTGTGGAGGATCTCATATCCGCGGCAGTTGACGAAGTCTTTATCCAGGCGGTCTATATAGTCTCCCAGGGTCCCCGTCGATGGATCGGGCGCTACAATTTCATCTGCGTCCGTGCACAATACCACTTCATATTCATCCAAAAGCCTATGTTGTTGCTGTTGAAGCATGTCCCTGTGCCAGCCCCAATCCACTACCGGGTGGGACACCGGAACCCGTACGAATCCGCCTCCCGATAGGCTTCCGTCTGTGCTGTCATGGTCAAGGATGTATATATCTTCAGGCGCGAAGAACCGTGAATAGTAGTGCCACCAGATTGGCAGGAACACCTTCTCATTCCTGGCGATGGTAACCACTGCGCGCCGTTTTCTTTTGTTTCCCATATGATATAAGGCTATGTTCGCTTTTGAATCACCACCAGGCTGTCCGCCTGCCATATTTTTATATATTCGCCATATTGCAGGACTTCGTCTACGAAGGCCCGAACGCCCGGGTAATAGTCGGCATAGTCATGGAAAACAATATATCCCCCCGACTGCACCCATTCCGCAAAATGCCGGAAGTCCCTCGCTACATTGAGATAATCGTGCAAACCGTCGATAAAGAGAAGCGATACTGGTTTTTGCCAATTAACGAGATAAGAATATTGTCGGATTGTCTCCACTATGGCGGATAAACCCGCTTCCCGGATATTTGCCTGGAACAGGTCATAGCTGGGCTTCACCGAATGCAAGCCCTGGTCGGCGGCGCCGACCATTCCTTCATGTGGATCGATGGCATAAACTTTCGCTTCGCTGGAACAGGCGCAGGCAACGCTGGCCATCAAAACAGTGGACTTTCCCTGATAGCTGCCAATTTCCACCAATGAGTGAGGGGCGGGCAAGGCGATACAGGCTTTTAGTGTTGCCGCCAGCAGCAGTTCAGCTTCTGCATCTGTCAGCCAGCCTTCTATTTTTCTGATCCTGGTCATGATGGAATTGGGAAGCAGGAGATCCGAAGTGCGCATATCTACTGTCACGGGTATAGTTTTAGATGTTTGATATATTTCAAAAATATGCCGGATTTGTTGTCTGACGGGATTGTCGTAACGCCGGTCTATGGGATGCATCCAATAGGCATCGGCTTTCCCCAGGCAATACCGGAGGTCGGGTGTTGAAAAGATCTTCTTATATTTTACAAAATCGTAACTGCAGGGGTTTGCTGCGATCTCATATCCCAGTATCCTGACCAGGGTGGGAAGGATTACTTCTTCTGTAGCCCATATTTTTGTCATTGCCATTATTTCCTGCAGTTGCCTGTTCTCCTGAAAGAGCCGAACGAGATCCCTTGCTGCATCGGCCGTGAATACCGTGGCCGGCCAGAAAGTCCAATGAACGAACTTGTCGGCGGCGCCGGGAATGCTGTCCAGAAAAGGTTTCCACAGGTTGTATTCGCGGAATGCCATCATTGCCACCTGGTTTGTCTTATTGTCCGCCTTTACCCTTTCCGGTTTGCTGGACAACATACCGATTTTGGCATCCGGCCTGGCGGAGAAAAATGTGGAAAGGTACCCGGCATATCCGCTACGGACGCAGAGCTGATCAGAATCCACGATGGTCATGATATCGAAAGACAAATGATCCAGCGCGTATGCCATGCAGTCAAGAGCAAAGCCATGAAGGTAGCCATGCTTCATGGGGGCTGGTGTTGGATGGATGACGGCGCCGAATTTCTCAAAACGGAAGCCCTGTTTCAGGAGGTTGGAATCGTTGCCACCGTTGTACAAAAGGATAACGGAGCCCGGATCGTGATAGTGAAGGTTGCGCACCAGATCGATCACACAATCTTCATTTTCATGGACGAGGCAGGCATAAATATTCCTAAGTTGCCTGGAGGGTACTGGGGGCGCCGTTTTTTCCACCGTGTGCCCCTTGAAGGTAGCCGGTGGGTCGGAAAAGAAGCCGTTGCTATAATAGTGCCAATCCGAGTTCATCAAATTTTTGATCTTTTCAAGAGGGAAGGGATGCCACCAGGCAGCATTCGTGTGCTTTGGGCTGACATTGTCGCCGTGGATCATGTGTACCGAGAAAGAAGGGTCGGGAAGCGCCGCTACTTGATCCGGTCTGGCCTTCCAGACGAAGAGCCCGTCCATCCCGACGTTGATGTCCTCAAAGTGATGAAGTTCCCAGAAACTCCTGTTGAAGCAAAGGGAACTGCCGAGCAGCCAGACGCGCTGATTCAGGGGATAGATGTAATTGAATGCCCGATGCGACCTCAGGTCATAATAGAGAAGATTGTTGATCCCACAGATATCTATGGCGCGATTCCGCAGGGTTTCGACCTGATATTTCAAGCGGTGAGGAGCGTACCAGTCATCATCGTCCCAATTGACGATTATATCATACGATGCATAGTCGCAGGCCATGTTTAGTTTGGCACCCAAACTGATCTTCCGGCCCAGACGATAATAACGGATCCGGGTATCCTCCGGAAGGAGGTCTTCTACGCAATCCGTACCGTCATCGATGATGATCAACTCCTTATTTTGATATTCCTGCCGCTGGAAATACCGGATGGCATGCGGGACAAATGACCTGCGGTTATAGGTCGGCATGATGCAGGAAACAAAGGGCTCCTGGGTAGCTGTGGTAACTGCGGTTTGTGCCGATTCGGGAATCATATTTAGAGATTAATGGTTCTTTCATCTTTTTTGTATTCTCTTTTGACGCCTTCAATAAGGTCGTTCAGCCGGATATGCTCATCTGACCTGGCCAAAGACTTCAGGGCGGCAAAGTGAACGACGTTAAGAATGGCTGCGCCGGTCAGGTCATACTTTTCACTGAGCTGCGGCAGGTGGATCGCTGGCTCAGCCCGAAGGGAGGCTGGCATGGTTTTTTGCCAGAGGCTAAGTCTTTCTGAAGCTGAAGGCGCGGGGAAGTTGACAATGGCATGGAGGCGGCGCGCGAAGGCCTCGTCGATATTGTTCTTGAAATTGGAGGCCAGGATCAGCAGGCCGGGAAATTCTTCCACCCGCTGCAGGAGGTAGGAAACTTCCTGGTTGGCATAACGGTCATGGGCATTTTGCACGTTGGTTCGCTTGCCGAACAGGGCGTCAGCCTCGTCGAAGAAAAGGATCCAATCCTTGTTCTCCGCTTTTGAAAAGACCCTCTCCAGGTTCTTTTCCGTCTCGCCGATATATTTCGATACGATCTGGGAGAGGTCGATACGATAGACGTCTTTCCCAAACTGCTTGCCCAGCAGGGTGGCGGTAAGGGTCTTGCCGGTACCGGAAGGGCCATAGAAGAGGACCCGGTAGCCCGGCTTGATCTTGCGCTGCAGGACTTTGTCCTGGAGGACCTGCCCGTTATATTCCAGCCAGGTCTTGATGTCCTGGATCTGGCCGAGGGTATAATGGTTCAGTACCAAGTCCTCCCAATCCATGGCCGTGGTGATCAGTCGGGCAGGGAAGTCGGGGCCATAATCGGGCTTGACCTCGCGGCCCTCGAAAAACCGCCGGAGCCATTCCGAAGAAAGGATCAGGCGCCCACTCATGACAGGCTCGCCTTCCCTGACGGGTTCCAGCGACAGTATATTTTCCTTTACCAGGAAGCTATCCCTTTGCAGAAGGGATTGGATGTGACAGCGCCGCCCGGGGTCGTCCCCGGCCAGGACGAACTGGGCCGTCACCCCGGTGGGAAGCATCCCGCGGTAATTTCCTCCCTTTACACCGCCGAACTCGGGGAAATCGCCGCCCTGGGGGAGATATTGTTGAATGATCGCTTCGAAGAGGGCGGGCCGGACCTGCGGGGCTAACGCGATCAATAAAAGCATGAATTCATTCGTATCGCGGGGATACGGCGGGCGTATCTCGCCGTTAGTCACCGCCTCGCCGGGCGGTTGGATCGCTGGCAATAGGATCTCTCCGTCCTTCGCGAAGAAGCACTGCAACCGTTGATTTACCAGCCCGGCCAGGGCGTCGAGGCTATTGATGATATGTCGGTAATCGTTACGCAAGGGCTTCTTTATTTTTTCGGGACTTCGGTCGTTGGCGCCGGGGATTTGGCCGCCGGCGTTTCGGATGGCGGTGGTTTTGATGGCGGCGTTTTGGATGGCGGCGTTTTGGATGGCGGCGTTTTGGATACGGGTGGAGATTTACAATCTACCCGCTGTTCCGGATCGAGGAGTTTAGCAATGACGTAACTCTGGGGCAACGTGACGATTTCCTCCACCTTTGAAGCGGTCTTGACCCTTCCCAACTCCCCCGTTATTGCCTTATCGCCGGCGGTTCGCGGTTTGACGGCTTTGCCTTTCCCTTCGTACAGGAGGTCCAGCATGTCAATGAGTTGTTGCCCCAGCTTTCCCACCGCTGCGTCCTGTTTGGCATATTTTTCAATGGTCTTTTTCAAAGCATCCTTATTCGTCCGGTAGGCTGCCGTCGCGCTGGCAAAAAATTCGTCCACGTTAATGGGGTGTTCATCTGCTGCGCCCCGGCTCCATTCGGAGGGGTCGACCATCCAATTGGCGGTGATCTCGTTTTTCTTCCCCTTATTGAGGGTTATCTGGCTGAGCTGCAGGAAAATATCGGTAAGGCCCGCGATCCAGTCCGCCGATTTCGTGTCAGGATCGATCTTTATGTCGTTATTATGGCTTAGGAAGTCAAAGACCGCATGGCCCATCTCATGGCGGGCCGTTTGCGCGTCGGCGTGGTCCGGGTGGAGGATCAGTGCAGGCTCTCCTTTGAAATGCACGAACTGAGTGTCACTGGGTGCGATGAGGCAGATCTTTACCTGGAAATCGGGGTTGGAGATCGTTTTATTGGCGATTGTTATGGCAGTCGCTATATCCTTGATGCTTTTGAGAGCCTTCCTTGCCTTTTTGCTCACTCCTATCAGTATACGTATGCCGTCGATATCCTGTTCTTCATAAACGGCATCCTCCGTCTCGCATGGCAGCTTCATATCGGCTGGGAGCGGACTGCGCTGGATCATCTCCCCATCCATCTGCTGCTGTACCACGTGTGTCAGCTCGTGCGCCAGCAATTTCCTCCCGGAAGGGGTGTCCGGCGCATACTGTCCTTCATTGAACACGATATCTTTCCCGGTGGTGTAAGCACGGGCATCGACAGACTGTGCGGAACGGGCGGCTTCCTCGCCATGGTGGACACGGACGGCCGAAAAATTTTCTCCGAATCTTGGCTCGAAGAAGCTGCGGGCGGCTTCGGGCAAGGCATGACCTGATGCATGCGAAGGGCTGAAAAAAGAGTCATGGTGCTGCTCGCCCGGTTGGGTCTCAAGCTGATGGTTGCTCTTTTTCCCGCGTAACGCCCGCTTATATTTTTTTGACGGCATCCGCTGTCGTGGTTTTATGTTTTGTCAATCGTTGGCAAGTCCGGTCCGGGGCCATTGGATCTCCGGGTTGGGCCAGCCGCCCAGATAAGGCAATTCTTCTTCGAAACTGCATTCGGCGACAGCCGGTATCTCCATCTCCCATAAATGCCGAAGTATAATCGCAACCGGCGCCACCAGGTCCTCGTCCTCCCGTGCACTGCAGGTGATATCGATGAAATAGGGGAAGCCCCGATATTCGCCCTCCTTTATAGGAGTGCCCGGGCCGGATGCCTCTTTGTTGCGCCGAGCGCTGAAATAACATTCTTGCCCATCCAGCAGCCAGGTAAAGCCTTCGTTCGCGTCGCGCGAGGTCAACAGGTGACGGCATTCTTCGAGGATCTTATCCTTGGTTTTCGCGGAGTAGTAATAGATCAGGCAACGTGTCATATATTGGTTTTGTATAACAATATTCTCTTTCTTATTTTGGCAAATCGATAAATGGTCCGATGTCAAACGGTTTTCCGCGCATGATCAGGGAAATATCCATCCGATCTTTTTCCAACCCCAGTTTCTGTGTCCACTCGTCCCGTAGGTCCTTCTCTGCATTGGAAAGAAATTTAGAATCGACGATCTTACCACTCTTCCAGGCCAGCCCGGCAGATTCCATTTCCCCATTGATC
Source organism: Puia sp. (assembly GCA_035948015.1). GTDB lineage: Bacteria > Bacteroidota > Bacteroidia > Chitinophagales > Chitinophagaceae > Puia. Next base: position 54,864 of record DASZJO010000067.1, on the reverse strand, counting down.
CTGACACCAGTGGCCCCAGTTCCTCCCTTCCCGGTTTTTATTGCGTCATTTGCAAAGTCCAGGAACTTATCCGTCGGAATGCCGGTCGGATCGGGTGGGGGCTTCAGCGCCAGTTTATAATATTTGGCATATTCCTTGGCCCAGATCTCTTTCATTGCCGTGACGAACTCCGTCTCGTCGGCGAAGATAGCGATATCGATATCCTTGACAGGCAGAGGCAGATCGTAGGTTGAAGAGCCCTGAACGCGCACGTCCTTACCATATTTTCTCAATGCCGCACCCAAAGTTTGCGAAAAATCCTTGAATTGCTCCATAGAGGCAAATGCCCTCGGAAAGGTCCTTACCTTGCCCAAAACGATTCCTTCATAGATCGCATCGAAATATTTAAACCGTATGCTGTCCCCTTTCGGTCCAAACGCTTTTTCCTGGGTATAAGCGACCGCCTGGGCGGTCTTTTGGAAATCTTCTCCCTTATTGAGCAGCGCCTCGACGGCATCCACCGCATATTTCGACTTGCCGAAATCCTCGTTCTGCAATCCGTTGATAAGGTTGTCTACGTTATACATCTTTTCCTCCGCGGCGGTCGGCGGGAACTTTTCTTCCAGGGCCGTTGCCCGGATCTTGCCCAGCAGATCGGCGGAATGCAGGTTCTCCGGCAGCCATACCCTGGCATCCGAGACCATGGGGACGCCATCGGGTCCCGCATGTACGACGAGGGTGGGCATCTTGTCGAGACCCCCGATATTGCCCCTCAGGGAGAACACGGTCATGCCAGTAGCAAAGAGCAATTGCGACAGGAGGAAGATCTTGGCCCTTGTCCTGGAGGCATCGTCCAGTCCCGTCATTTGGTCGATCTGCGCTAACTTCTCCAGCGTGTCCTCGCCGATCAGGGCCAGGTTGACCAGATCTGCGCCGATAGTGAGTTTAGCGAGAAGGGGCACGTACCGGGCTTCCGACAGCGCGGCAAGCTTTGCCCAGGTACCGGTCAGGCGCGCCTCCGGAGCCGCCTCTTGCGCTACGACGACCAGCCTGCCGGCGCTGAGGGTGCCCAGGCTGAGGATACTCGCGACGATCTGACCAATATCCAGCGCTGCTCTTTTGACTCCCCATTCCTCGTCCTTGTACATGCTGTAGATATCGAGCGCCGCCGCCGTTCCGCCTGCGATCGCCGCAAGCGCAAAAAAGACTTCGGCAGCCACCGGCGCGGCCGTGCCTCCACTGAATACTACCAGGGTAGCCAGGCCGATCGCGGCCAATCCTAAACCGATCCACCCAAGGATGTCCTTCCATTGCCAGGGCTCGGTCATCTCGATCCTGCCGTTCAGGCCTTCACCGGCATCATAGAGCACCACGCCTTTGGGCAAGTGTTCCTTGTCGTCCAGCTTTTCGAAGAGTTCTTTCGGCGGAGCGGGCGTCTTGTGGTCATTCCTCACGATATGCTTGTTGGTGTCGTCCACGGCCACCTTCCTCTTGAAAGGATGATCGGGCCTGACAAAGTCCACCAGCCACCATTTATTGTCAGCTTCATCGAGGTAGTAGTACATCGGCAGCTCGATATGTTTTATACCGGGCTCCTGGGTGAATTGTTCCCAGGAATAATAGATCGCCCTGACCCGGGTGATATATTTATTAGAGGGATCATTTGCAATTTTCTCCAAACCGGTCTGGTACTGGAAATAGTTCAATATCTGCTCCGACTCGGCGGCTTTTTCCGGCTTCTTATTCTTCACCTGCTCGGACACCCATAGATTGTACCCGGTTCTAAGCATGTTGAAGGTAGCCAACGCTTTCTCCCACTCGTGCCTGGCGATTTCATCGCTGAGATGCAATTCGTACTTACTGACGGAGGCGTCGACGCCAGGCGTAATGGTGGTGGTCACTGACTCCTGTGTGAACGGATTGGTCTCCGTGTCCGTAGAAGAGACCTCAGTGCCAGAGGGGGATAATTCTTTCCTGGCGTCCTTGGTCTCGTCTTTGAAAAGCTGATAGAAACTCCCGGCATATAGGATAAGGCTATGTATCCTGTTGATATCCTCTTCGGTGAGTTCGTACTCTTTCTTCTGCATGATCGGCGCAAGTGCTTTGAAGCCAGCCTTGACCAGCAAAAACGCGACGTAGGTCTCTCTCCTGATCACCTGATCCATGGCGGCCTGCCGGTAGTATTGGTCCAATGCCGCATCCAGTCCTCCTATTTCCTGATCGATCTTTTCCGGCACCTTTTGCTCCTTCAGCAGTCTCCCGCCTTCGGCCGCGATGGCGCCCTGGAACACGTCTTCGGTCTTCCTCTCCCTGAACTGGATTTCACCGTTGACGATATCGAAAGGTCTTTCCAACCGTTTCTCCAGCGCTGGGCCGGTAAATACGACCGTCACGCGCCTTCCGGTTTCGGGCAGCTTCTTATCTTCCTGCGTAGGGTAATATACCTGCTGCAGGATCGTATTCACTTTAATGTCCCCCGTGCCGTCGCCGTCGAAATCATAGATCAGGGAGGTTTCGTCCTTTTCTATAACGTGGAAGATCAGCCGCTCCAATCGAGATTCGCTAAGCGTAAAGGGTATGTCATCCCCGAACGCCATTGCTCCACTGCGGCCGATCGCCGCCACTTTCAGGAGATAGTGATAGACGCCGCCCTTCCCGTTATCATCCGCGGCCTTGTCCTCCTTCGAACCGTCCCTGACAAGGGTAAACTTGAATGGGTCGTTGAAATACCCGAGCCGCAGGTTCGCCGAGATATTTGGATTTTCCAGGGCCAGCTCTGAGGAGACGACGGTGGAGAACTGCATCTTGCTGGTGTCGAACGAGGCCGTATAGCTCGTCGTGCCGGACCTTAGAGTAATTTCGCCGGTTGTCTTTATCTTCTTTGGAGGATCGATCTCGATCCGGTTGTCCGGCAACGCGGGAACCTGTGCGACGGAAGTTTGTCCGGGCGGGGTCTTTTCCCTGGGAGCAGGAGGTTTGCCCGGGTTCTCCAGTTTTATGATCGACGGCCGAATCCCATCCGTTGCCTGCCATTGGGATATCTGGATCTCCTTGCCGGTATCCAATCCCGGTAAGGTAAAGGCGAAGGGGCCTTTCGTCTCACCGGTGTCGATATTCGTCACCGCCAAATTGATTCTGTTGCTCCTCCCGGTAAACTTCAGTTTCAGCTCTTTCCGCTGGTCTCCGTCCCCATCGATATACATCTCCAGTCCGTTTAGCAGGAACCCTTCAATAAAGGAATGGATACCGGGCAGGACTAGGATAGAGCCTTTACCGGCGAGCAGGGTATCGAGGGCGCGAAGCGTATGCTGCCCGAACCGGCCGTCCACCGATTTCCCGCTGAGCCCCGTATCCCTCTGGAACTTCTCTACGGCTGCCTTCGTTTCGGGGCCGAATTCCTTACCGATCTGCTCTTCTTCGGTGATGTCATAGTGAAGGAAGATCAGCGCCTTCTGCAGGGCAGCGACGAAATCGCCCCTGGCGCCGGTCTCGATCACGAGACCTAAGTCATTCACTAACTGGAACTGATATATGTTTTTCAGGTAGGACGCCCGTAAAGGCGGGTTACCCGTCTTTTGGATACGGGACAACCTGTCCAGCAGACCGGTGTCCAATCCCACAAAAACATCCGGGTTATCCTTATTCTCACCGTAGAATTTTGCCCAACCCAGCAAATAACCCAGGGTGAAGGAATCGAGTATGCCGTCGGCGGGATGGCTGGCCCAATCTTTCGGGTTGTTGCGGATGAAGACCTGCTGCATCTCATACACGTGGTTGGCGTACGCATGCGGCCGGCGGGACGGGTAGATATCGTCGGAAAAGTGGATGTCGTAGAGCATGTTCAGGTTATGCCAGGCGTCGAGATTGTGCAGGAAGGCGTTACCATAATGGAGACCGGCGTCCTTGTATTTCATCTCTTCGTCTTTGCCCGGCCTTCGCCGGATGACCGGTTCCCGGCCGCTATCGGTCTGCTGGACCACATGTGCCAGCTCGTGGGCGATCAGCTCCTTTCCCTGGTCGTTGTGCGGCTGATAGCTGCCTTCGCCAAAAACGATGTGCTCGCGGTGCGCATAGGCCTTCGCGTTGATACCGGCCGAGGATTGATGCGCCTGGGCGTCGTTGTGGACCCGTACCTGTGAGAAATCTTGCCCGAAGCGGCTTTCCATGAAATCCCGGGTCTCTTTTTGCAGGGGCTGTCCGGGAGATTGCAGGACGTTCGCTGCCGGAGCGGCGGAGGAGACGCTCGCCGGCTCGCTGTTGAAGGCGCCAGCCGCCATGCTGTCCGCTTTCCGGGCGATCATGCCCTTCCCCATCTTGTCTTCGATCTCGCAATCCCTGCATTTGCGCTGGAGCGGCGCCTCGGGTCTGAAAGACGACGCTTGTCCGAAGGAGGCCGCGGGCCTGAAGAATGACTCATGCCCCGGCGCGGCTTCTACCTTCATCACTTTCGCCGCGACGTCATCCGCCTCCCTTTCCTGCCTGTCATCTGGGGAGCCGACTTCCAACTTGGTTTGAATGTAGAAGTGATTGTCAGCAGGCGCAGCGCGCCCGAAAAAAGGTTTGGCCGCCTTTTGTCCATCGGACGGGATGGCCGGGTTCGTCTTGGTGGGCGCTTTGATCATATATCGATCATGCCGGGATCGAGCCAGGAATATTTCCAAAATTGCCTGCCGGGCTTTAATAAATCACGGTTTTGGGAAGCGATCTCGCCGGGCAGTATTTTTTTGAACACCCTCATTTTTCCATCCCCATACATAACAAACCGGTCTTCTTCCCAATGGGCGAACGGCTCCCATTTGTCGCCCAGCGGCAGAAAAATGTACAACCGGCTTCCCTTCCATCGAGTGGCCAAGCGGTAAACATTATCCTCCGGCATGTTGCTCACTTTTAAGGAGGGAGGCAGGTAAATGAGGACGCTCCTATCCTCACAAACGAAAGTATGTACGCCGGCAATGTCCCTGTCAGCCGGTATATTGCCGCCCGTTTCCTTATCTGATTGCCAGATGCCATTTGCCTCTTGATCCATAGTTTCAATTCATTTACACCAGATGTGAATGAAAGGACGGGGCGGTGCCCCGGCCCTTCTCAGGTTACAGTGTTCGACGGAAAATCCGCATCCAGCACTTTCTTCCTGTCTGAGGGCAATTTGCCCATCGGTCCGGCGGATAGCAATTCATAGGTGCCCCGCACATCGTCAACGGGAGTGACAGAAGTATCGAAAACGAAAGAGATATTGTACCGAATATGGTACATCACCTTCGTGTCATTGACAACAAGGTAACTGTCAAAAGCCTCTGTAAACTTTACTTTAGCTGGCCTCGAAGCAAAACTGCCCGCGAACTTATCGGCCTCGCCATTGAAGCCAATCACCTGGTCGATGATCTCGATGGACCCCGGCGTCCTGCGGTGATCACCACCTGCCTCGTAATACATGCTATGGGTTGCCGGTACGGTATCCACATTCCAAAAGATTGCCGAAGGTTGGGAATATTTATGCGTGCCGCCTGTAGTGGTGACGCTGCCGGTGTTAAAGACCCTGTTACGGGTAGCTGGGTCGAGGGCTGACATTTCTCTAAAAACGAATTGTATCCAACGGGTATCGGCGGCATCGCTGCCCGTATAATCGAGCCCGATCTGGTTATTAAATGCAGGATCTGCAGGATCCGGAAAGCCGGTCCTGGCCGTGACGATCCCGGTTGGATGGCCGGACGGCCCAATGAAGCCCTGGTGTCTCAGTCTTGCAAACCGGTTGAACACCCTCGACCGGAGCCGCATGCGCCGTTCGGCATCATTGATGGCGCTCTTTCCTGTGCCGGGGATATCGGCCGCCGCCCCCAAGGACACTCCTTCCGCCTTCAATTCGTCGGCGAGCCTTCCCGCGGTCCCGGGACCGATCAGCCCATCCTGGGTCAGTCCGAAATTGGCCTGGTATTGCACCAGGGCGGTGATGAAACCTACGTCGACCACGCCCGGTTGTGCGGCGATGCCTAATACATCCCGCACCAGCGAGACCTCGCTGGGATCGCCGAGGACGGTGTTATTCCAATCGATGGCTCCCTGGATCTGGGCGGAGGTCAGTGTTTTGCCAACGGCTTCCGGCGTTATGGGGTCTACGGCGAGATCCCGTTGGACCACGCCACTTGGATTGTTCTGTTGCTGTACCACATGGGTCAGCTCGTGGGCGAGTAGTTTCTTGCCGCTTTCACTATCGGGGGAATATTGCCCCTGGTTGAAGACGATATTGTTGTTGCTGGTGTAAGCCAGCGCGTTGATCGCTACAGCCGAACGGACAGCCGGCTCGTCGGTATGGACACGCACCTGGGAGAAATCCTGCCCGAACCTGGGTTCGAAGAAGTGGAGGGCGGAATCCGGCAGGGGCTGACCCGAAGAAGGCGGAGAAGCTGCATAGTTGGCGGTCTCACGGCCCGGGTTACCTGCGCTCTCATCGTTCGTCTTAGAAAAGAGGGAGTCCGGCCTCTCCTTGCGATGCAATATTTCTTTATCCAGCTCGTCCTCCGGCTCATGTTGCTTGCGCTGGAAATCCGCAGGCTTAAAGAGCGACCCCTCCACCTGCGCACCCTCCCCGGGCGCCGGCATCCGCATCACCTTCTCGGCCGTGGCATCCGCCTCCTTTTCAAATTCATCATCCGGCTCGCTGACGGTTAGCTTGGGCTGGACGACCGGGCAGGGAAAGAAAGGCCCCTTGCGGGTTCCGCCCTCGCCGGAAGATGCTGACGGGCCATCCTTATTTTGCCGGATGTGAAACATAGTCGTTCGGTTATTATTTATGGTGCGGTGTTTCCCGGGAAACGGGCATCCAATGTCTTCTTATTTTATCCCGTCCATTCCACAGATAATATTTCTTCCATCCAGGGCAGGCGGACCAGGGAGATTCCCCAGGGCAGCTTATCGAGGAGGATGTCCACAGTTTTCTTTTCTATCCTCAATGCCCAACCGCTGTCTTGCGGCTTCAGTCTCCCCTCCCGCTGGAGGAAAGTAGTCTGCAGTCCTTCCATGGAAGTCCGGTTCAAGGGAGACCAGTGTTCCGCCACTGCCTCCAGGACGCCCCGGCATTCTTCCTTTTCCTTCTCTGTTGGCTCCAGCCGGGCTGGAACCGGAGTCTCCGGCGGCAGGCCGCAAAGGATCTTCTGCAACACCAGCGCGAACTCCGGGGCGTTTGTCTCGCCCGTGGCTAGATAATGGAGTAGGAGTACGGCGCGATGAGTTGCGCGTTCGTTAAGGAACCTTCGCTCAGCGACCAGCCCCAACTCGCCAAATAGGGCAGGTAGGAAAGGATGCAGGATCACGATGCCGCTGTTGCTCGTCCATAATGATCCCTCATCTTCCTGCTGCAGAACCCGTAGGCTGCGGAGGCCCTGCCATGGCTCCCGGGGCGATTCTGTTCTTTCCGGCGAGGCGGCAGAAGTCTCTTGGCGCGGTTCCGCCCGTTTATCCTCCGGTAATGGGAGTCCCGGGATGTTTCGAACCAGGGCCCAGATCGCCGCTTCCCCGGGTCGCCCTGCTGGTCCCGCGGTCAGGATCAGATCGAGCACGGTGGTCCATAGCTTTTCCCGCGTAGCCGTATTTCCCAACGCTGAGAGAGTTTCCATCATCCGGAGCAGTTCTTCCGGGACCAACGCTTCGTATCCGGGACCTCCGCCGGATTTCGCGGCAGACAGCGCAAGGAGCCTTGCCAGGAACACATCCGTGAACTGGGCGGCGAGCCGTCTCAACAGAGCTTTCTGATTCGCCTGTCGGCCATACCAGGCAGGAAATAGTCTCCATTCGGCTGCGGGTAACCGTAAGAGCTGCTCTTCCCAGACCGCCATATCCTTTATCTCGCTATACCAGGGCAGGCGCCCGTAGGAGAGGAAGAACAAAAAAGCACTCATGCCGGCGACGGGCCGCTCCCGGGCGTTTTCGTCTCCAGGCTCCTTCCCCGTCAGGAGCAAGGCCTCCCGCAGCCTGCCGATCAGTCGCTGTCTGAACTGGTCTTCGAAATCTTCCCTGTCGATCATGCCCAGGTTGAGGTGCAGGCTATCGAGGCGGATGAGCTTACCCGGCGGGGCCAGCTCATCCATCAGGGCCTCCAGTCTTTCTCCCAGCGGACCCGCAAACAGGGACCGCACCCTGTCCTGTATCGCAAAGACATTCTCCCCGGAAGGAACCTCCAGTCGGACCGTTTGCTTATGGATGATATGACGCGGCATATATGCAGGATGGGCGGTTAGGCAATCCAATTGATGATTATATTCTGTGAATCGGACAGGATCTCCAGGTTACCGATCCGCTGATAACCCGCACACGTGGCATTCTTTACGGCCATGGTCACATTGACAGAGATTCTCGTGATCGTCTTTCCGAAGCTGGTCGGCAGATCCACGACCGGGCTAACCTGGTTGGAATTGAGCGGGAATTCCGCTTGATTGCTGGAGGTCCATGAATAGCTGAGGCCAACGTCGATGACGGTGGGGTTAAGCGTGACGGTGAAGACCTCTCCTGCCGGAGTCTGCGTCGCCTTTAACGCCGCGGTGAACTGGATATTCCCTGGAATGGTTACCACCTGCACCGTGATAGGCAGGGATGTCATCCCGCCCGACGAATACCCCACCTGCACCGGCACGGTGGAAGTGCCCGCCGGGAAAGCTACCTTCGAAGGGTCGAAGACCCACCCGTTCTGGGGATCCAGCGATACAATCCCGGCCGGGTTGGAAGTCGCGGTGCCCTGCGGGATGGTATTCCCGATCACTACCGGCGCCTGGTTCAAATTGCACAGGGGGCTTGTCACGGAGATGGCAGGGATGGTATTTTTCACGGTGGCACTGCAATTCCCATTCGTTACGATGAGACTGATGGCCGCTGTGCTATTCGCCTGAACAGGAACGGTCGAGCTCGCTCCGGTGGGTTCCGGGTTAGCGTTAGCCCCGGTTGGGAAGGTAACGGTCCAGCCGTATTGCAGGGCCGCATTGGTCTCGGAGGAAGCGACCTGCAGCTGATTGCTCTGAGCGGCGGCGCCGGCGATGGGCTGGAGCGCACCGGTGAAGGTGGCCAAAGGATGACGGTATACCGTCAACTTGATCGTCGGGGAGCTCACCCCGCTCAACGTGTAGACCAGGGTGCCGCTGACCGATAGTGGAGCCTGCACATAGGCCGGATCGGTAGGAGCCGGGAAGAGCTGAGAAGGATCGAAGCTCCAGCTATTGTCGGCATTATGGATGATGGCCGCGCTCAGGGTGCCGGAAGAGACGATCCCGGTAGTATCGACCGGACTAACAGTCACGGGGAACGACGCCGTATCGCTGCAGGGATTCGTATTAGCGACGGAGATCGCAGGTTGTACATTATTGATGATATAGGCAATGGGCGAACAGTCGCTGCAGCAGAGGTAAGGAATATAGAAGTCGGCGATCACCGCCCCTTCGGGGATAGGGAACGCCTTCAGCCGGCTGTTGCCAAACTCACTGATGATGGTACCGAAGCGATTGAGGATATCCCGGGAGAGGCCGATGGTGGTCTTGAGCACATCGCTGATCTGGGTAAGCGCCGTTGCATTTTCGTCGACGCCGGGCTGGCCGGCCTTTAACCTCTCATCGTTATAGACCAGGACAAAAGTCCCGCCCTTGGGCACACCGGCCTTGTGTTCGAGGCCCGGATGCTTCAGGAAATAATTTACGAACTCGAGTTGGGACTCATATAGCTGCAGCCTCCTCTCGTATTCCTTCCTCAGCATCAATAGTTCCTCGAGCAGGCAGATCAGGCAGTCGCAGCCGCATTCGCCGAAAATTTCGGCGAGCAGCGTGGGCAGGTCTGCTGTGGCCACGGTGGTCGACACCAACGTTCGGAAGGTACTGTACCGGGTGGCGAAACTCTCATGGGCCGACGTCAGGGTAGGAAGCGTCAGGTCGGCCAGCTTATTGTTCAGCAGGGTATAGAACAGGTTGTCCCCTGCATTGAGCAGGGAGAACATACCGCTGTACACACCCAGCATGACCGTATCGAACTCCCTATTGAGATAGGTAGAGTCGATAGGGTTGGTAAAGACGCCGGTGGAGTTGACGCTTCCTTGATAGGTCTGACCGACCGTATTTACAGCCGGTGAGAAGAAATTGAGGAAGTCCCCGTATTGATAGGCCACTGATCCGTCGGGAAGCTTACTGATGAGATCAGCGTCCGAAGGCTCGTTGAGCTTGGCCAGGTCAGCGGGGTTGAACCCCTTTTGATTTGCCAGGATGGCCTGGCCATAGGGCAGCTGGCTGAGCTTATATATACAGCGGAAGGCCTTGCAGAGGTACTCGATGCGCAAAAGACGAAGGTCCGTCTCGAGGTCGAGGAAATTGCAGGTGGGAAGGACTGTCAGCCTTGGAAGCAGCTGAGAGGAGAGGGCGACGATATCGAAAGGGAGGTTGTAGGTCTTGCGCAAGTAGAGCAGGCGGTTCATGGCATTCTGATAAGGCAACCCGATATGGCCTTCGATCCGGAAGAAATGATAGATTTCGATGTCGAATTCCAGGGGGTTGTTGGTAAGGATGTCATACTGGTTATACAGGTTCGCATTGTAGCTAAGGTTGAAGGCCGCATCGCCTGCGATGGTCTTATCATAGCTCCAGTATTGGTAGAGGCTGTTTAGATCGGTGGGGTCTTCCGGGTAGTAATAGGGGATCGCCCGCTCGGAGAGCGGGAACTCCTGGTACTGGCTTGGCGTGATCCGGATGCTTTCCTCGCTTGTTGCCAGGGCGATGGGGAACGCGACTTTAGCGGCCATAATTTCCATTCGCTTAAAATAGAAACGCATCCGGGACTGGGCCTGGGTCTGGCCGTCGAATAGCGCCGAGTAGATGAAGTATTGCCTCCATGGATCCCGGATGAACTCCGGGGTGCTCAGCGTAGCTTCGCCCAGCATCAGGTGCAGGGGGAAGGCGCAGAGATCCGGGCAGCATTGGGTGTTCACCGCTTCCGCCGCTTCCCGGAACTCGTAATAGGCCAGGATCAGGTCATTGAGATAATCATAGAAATATTGTATAGTGATTCGGTTGCTGTTGGTTGTGATCTGGTGCAGTATCCCGAGCAGGCTGACCTGCAGACCGCTGAAGTCCGGCGGAGAGGAAGGAGAGGAAGGTGGGGAGCAAGGGGGTGAGAAAGGGCTTGTTTCGCAACCGAGCAGACATTTGTACTTTTCAAAGCAGTAGTGGTAGGCATTGGCAATGGTGTCGATGATGCTGACGCTGGTGAGGGTCTCGAATGCGTTCAGGATCTCCGCCGAATTGGAGAGCGCGGCGTAGCCGACGTTGTACCGCCGGAGGCGGATCTCCGGGGCCTTCAGGGGGATCTGCACGGGGCCGTGGCCCCTTTCAAATCTACCGGGAGTGGTGCGGAGACGACTTTCGTCGATACCGCAGGGATCGGGGACCGTGTCGAGATACGCTTTCGGTACCAGTAGCGGGCGAAGGTGGAAGACCATCTTCTCACCCTTGTTGTTGCAGTCCTGCATGTCGCAGTTCTTCAAATCCAATTCATTTGCCTCGAGAAAGAGGACCACGACATAATTCGACCAGCTTACACCCTGCGGCGGATTGGACAGGGGGAAGGGCTGGGCGTTACCGCCGTTAATCGGAGAGTCGGGCGGGCTGCCCGTGGAACCGCCGTTAACCGGGCTGGCGGGGGCGCATGGGTTTTCAGCCGAGCCCCCCCCGGAGGAACCGGTGCGAAAGATCTCGTACTGGTGGCAGGTCATTAGCTTATAGATCGGCGGGTTCAGCCAGGTATGGTTCGCGTCTATATAAAAGGGAGTGACCGGACAGGTGAAGGGTAAGTCTTGGGGCAGGTGCAGCGGCGTATATTGGACGGCGTAAGCATAAGTCTTGCATGTACTCTCCATCAGCAGGTACCCCTGGGAACTGACGCCGCAGCCCTCGGTGATCTCAATCGTCGAGAGAGCGCCCTGGCTGTTCAGGGTGATCACCAGGTCCAACCCGCACACAATGCCCATTCCGATCAGCTTATTACGGGTCAGCCTGTTCTGCCGGTCCAGGTAATAGAAGAGCTGGTTGAGATGGTCATTGGTCAGGACCTGGTCCGGCTGGAATACGATGTATTCGTTGTTTTTAAGGTTTGACATACCATTAGTTATTTATTGTTCCCAATATGGTCTTTCCCAGCGTCACGGGGTTGGTGTTCGTGCTTTCATTGCAATCATGAAGGGTCGCCACCGGGTATTCACTGTGCAGGGAAAAGAGCGTATTAAGCAGATCGTTGTTCGCTTCGTTTAGGAAATAGCTGTTGATGTCCGTTGGATCCGAAGTGTAACTGGCCAGGGCATAGATCCAGCTGAAATATTGCAGCTCCAGCGACAGCATCGAGTCCTGGTTGATCCAGCAGACCTTGACCATGCAATGGGCAGGCGCCTCCTCCCGGGCCAGCTCCTCAAAATAGGAGCGGAAGGCCAGATTGTTAAAATGCGCCGGCCAGTAAGGTAGCACAATGGAGATCCGGAAGGAATAGGGATCGTCTTCCCCGCAGGTAGTGCAATCCTTTTCCAGGCATACCGGCGCCAGGTTATAGGCCGTGCTTCGGGGCCGGAGCAGAAGATGTTCGAACAGATAAAGGCCTTCGCAGGAACAGTCGTTCAGCAGGCTGTTGCTGGTCAGGTAATTCATCAGCGCCGTATTCAGCATGGTCAGGGAATTATAATCGGGGGAAACGATAGGCGGGCTGCCGATGGACAAGGCATAATTATATTTGATTCCTCCGGGTGTTTGATGAGCCTGGATGCTAAGTTGCACTTCCCCTGGCCCACTTCCCGCAGGCCCGATGCACCGCAGGAAGCGCCGGTAAAAACTCTTCATTCCGCCCCCCGGGTCCTTGAAGCCACCGAGCAGGCAGAGCTTTTCTTCCAGGCCCGACACATTATCCGTGTACCAGAGTTTGTCCGGCAAGAGATGAAAGGCCTTGTCCATCGGGCAGTAGTCATAGGCCTTTGCCCGGTCATAGCTCAGGCGGGGATATTCTTTCAGGAAAGCGACCTTGCTGGCGATCAGGTCGGCCGGATCGATCCGGGTTTCCTGCTGGGTAGCCTCATTCAGCGAGTACATCAGGAACGCATATTCGTTAAACGATTCGGCAAACCGCGCCATCAGGTGGTCAAGGAAGCGATTTCTCCGGTCGGTAAAAGTCTCGTTGGGCTCATACAACCGCTCCCAGCCATTGGCTGCCAAGGGCGCCGCGACCGTGGAATCAGGATGGTCCAGCACCTGGTCCTGCAGGAGGATACCGGTGGAGTCGGGGGTATAGATGCTGGCGTAGTCGGGAAAATCGCTTAGAAATTGGGCATAATAAGTTTGCACGATGTTGTCGGTCGAGAACAAAGAGGGGGCATTCTTCAGTTGTTCCAGGAAATCGCCCAGCAACTGGTCGAAGAACAGGAGGAAAGCCTTCAACTGCCTGGCCTGTGCCTTACGGGCATCTGTAGCTGTAGAGGGCAGGCCCGCCTCGCCAATCCCATAGGTGATGGGGAAGAGGTATTGGACGGAACTGTACCCGTCGAGGGGGAACCAGGTTCCTACCGGGACCGGCAGGTCATCTTCGTGGCCGGTGAGCTTGCTTTTTTCCTGCATGGACAGCAGCTGCTGCAGGAGCCGGGCGACGGCGGCTTGGTTGGCCAGGTAGGGAATCTGGTTCTTGTAAAGAACGACCTTTGATTTCTCCACGGACAGCACCGGCTTATACCCGTCTTTGATCTTCAGGCACCAACGCTGGGCGGTTTCCCCGGTCACGGGTCCGTTATTGTCATAGGCGGTCATCAGGAAATTACGCACCCCCAGGACGCCGCTGATGGCCATGATCCCGCTGATTAAGGTGGAAGCATGGATGCAAGTAACCAGTTGCGAGTTGTCCAGCTCCGCCGTGTCGATGAATCCATGCTTCAGCCGGGGCCCTTCAAAGATCTGGTCGATGGTATATAACGGCAACCCCTGGTCGTCCTTCTTGGCGAGCATTTCCTTCAGCAGGTAAAAATTCACCGGCGGGTCCAGGTAATTATCGATGACCAGCCAAACATTGGCCTGTATGGTATTGATGTCTGCGCCCGGGGCGACGTCAATATCGAAACAGAAGGCGATCTCCTCATCGCGGATGCTGTCTACGGAGACAAAATCCTCGCAGAGGTTCCGGTGACGCCGCAACGTGCGCATCGTGGACTGCACGGCCAGGTACGCGGTCTGGATCTTTTTGAGATAGTGCTGAAAAACTTTCTGCGTAAACAAGTTATAACCCGACATCGTATCCGGAGTCGTGAAGAGGGCCTGTAGCGTGGCTGCGTTCGGGCTCGCACCTGAGGAGACCGTATTCAGGGTCAGAGAGCCGGAAAAATTTCCAGTAGGATAGGTGATCGTGATTTGTCCCGCGTTCTGCGGGTTGGGGAAGGTGGCGAAGGCAACTGGGATCGCCCCGCTGTTCTGCAAGTCGATCGTGAACAGCGAAGGATCGGTGACGCATTTCCAGGACGGAAAGACCAGGGTGAGGTTCAGGGTAATACCCGAGCCGCTGCCTCCGGAAGGAAGGTACACGGCCAGGTCGATCTCCCCATCGTTGAGGTCGCCGAGCCGGGGATCGTCATCCAGGTCCAGCAGCACCCGATAGAGCCCGGAAATATCCACCGGGTAATCCGTCTGCTGGTACGTGAGAGTGTCGTGCTTGCAGTCCGCGAACAGGGGGACTTCCGCCGTACCCCCCTGCACCCAGGCATTGTGCACATTCGGAATATCGATCAGCAGTTTCCGGTAGTCGTCAGGGGTTAGTGCGGACTGGGTGAGAATCTGCTTGGCAGTAAAGAAGACCTGGGAGGAGGGGATCGTGCCGTCTTGCGCCGTCAACAGGTCCTCCATCGGTAGGGAGACCCGGTAGCCCAGCTCGGTGATCGAATAACACAGGGCTTCCAGGATCGTGATGCCGGGATCATGTTCGTTGAAATCGGTCCAGAGCGCAGTGCCCAGCTGCTGGATATATTCCAATCCCCTCTTGCGGAGGCCGGCATAATCCTGGTCGGGCAGAAGCGCCGGGTTCTTTAATATCGTGTTGCTGTTAGCCATTACAGTTGCAGTCTGCCGTTGGGTTAATAATATTTCCTATCGGGGAGGTTCCGGGTATATAATAGGGCACGAAGACGGAGCGGGCTGTGGTGGCGACGGCCACGTCGAGGTCGACGCCGGGCTGATAGGCGATGAAGCCCTTCTCGCCATAGATGTACTGGTACATTTTGAAGCAGGTGGTGAAGTCGACATAGTCGCGGGTCTGAACGAAGTTGAGCAAGGAGGATTTCTCGATGCTCCCGCCGAAATTGATGTCCTGCGACGTTGAGCCCGTGGCCCAGGGGATCAGGAAGTTCATGATATCGGTGTTGAGCTGGCCGGTATAGAAGTTCTTGTCATAGCCGGCCTTGAAGCTGACATTGCATTCCACCTGTATCCCTTCGAACTGCGGGTTCTGTACTTCCAGGGTCACAAACAGAGAGATCAGTGGGGACAGGAATTCCTTGATCCGTTCCAATAACCCCTTATTCGTGAACGGGAGATAGGGGTTGGCGCCCGTCAGCAGCTTGAGTTCGGGAATAGTGACCACCAGCACATGCCCGGGCGCCAGCTCGCTATAAGCCTGGGTCGTGGTGTCCGGAAGCGTATGGTTCAGGCATTTCACCTTGTGGATCTGCTGAGAGAACTGCTGTAGCACCAAACGCTCATAGTCCCAGGTGGTCCAGGCGCGCTGTTTGTGACGCAGTCTTTCGCTGACCCTCAGGTTAAATTGGTCATTGGTCTCCATTGGGGCGCCGCCGAAAGAAGGATAAGGCTGTGTCAATTGCTTGATTGCCCCATCCGGAGTTACCAACTTGCTGATCGTGCTCGCTGGAATATTGGCGGTGAAGTCGATCTTCTGAGGCAGGTTTGGGACGAAATCGGCCGCTGCCGCATTGGTCTGGATGGCAATGATTTTGCATACGGCATCCGTGTTGCCTGCTACGGCTGCCTTTATCCACACCAGCCCCGCATCCGCGCGGGTATTGTTCGTTGTCTCGTCGCCCGGCAGGGGCAGGATCACCAGGCCGGACTGAGACAAATTATTGGTTGCATCGACCACCGTATCCGTCATGGGGATCCAATTATTGAAAGACAGGTAATACCAGCTCACGGTGGCGGGGTCCTTCAGCGGGTTGGAGCTGCCTTCGGAGACCTGGAAGAGGATGGAATGTGTTTCGCCGGGGATGGCATTGCTGAGACCGATCCAGAGCTCTCCGCCGTTGTCGGGACTTACCGTGCTGCCGTCGTCTTTCGCAGAAGGGGTGGCCGCCACTGCCGCCCCGACGGCGGCGATTATCGTATCGTCGAGATTGAAGACGGGTAAGAAATTCATTTGATTGTCCGGTGGACCCGCCACGCCTGTTGGGAGTACAGTGAATAGATAGGGATGCATTTCCCGGAAGCCGAAAGGCTCGAGATGGTAGAAGAAATGGGTGCGACCGTTATAGTCCGTTGCCGCAGCTCCTGAAAGCAACTGGGCCTGTGCTCTATAGCACAGGCTAATGCCGGAGGCAAGCGGCGGCGCATTAGGCGCGACCACCGCGGGATTACTGATCGTAAAGGTCGAAGTCGTGCCGCCGCCGCTGACGGGCTGCTGATTGATCGTCGTGGTGGCGCTCGAAATGGCGTTCGCCACTCCTTGCAGATAAGTGGTAAGGTTGGCACTGGTATCTTGGTTCATAAGGTTAATGAATCCATTGGCCGAATTATTGGTAAAAAGCGCCGGTGGGGTGAAGTCCACGGGAGAAAGTGGCGTATTTAAAAAATAAGAGTACAGGTTATTGGTGGTAGTTTCCGCCACAGCGCCCGACACCGGGTCCGTGCCGAGCAGGGGTGTATTGCTGTTTAGAGGGATCGCATTCGGCTTCGGGGGCAGGGAGGACCCGGGGGGCGGTATGATGGTACCTGAATTCGGCTGCCATGCCCCATCTTCGAGGACGCTCGCGATGATATTCGTGCCGGCGCCCGAGGTCCAGGCAATATTCACCGAGAGGCTGGTCAGCGGCTTCTGAAAGATCTCCTTGCTGCCGATGATGAAGGAGGAGCCTACGTCGGGGAATTCCCCGAAAGGCTTGAAAGGCTTGGAGGCGTCTATCTTCCCGTCATCGTTCTGCAGCGACAGGTTCTGAATGGAATCCGCCTCCACGGCAAGGGTCACAATACCGATGGTTAGGGACTTGATGGCCGAATAGCTGGTATAACCGTCTGGCGTCAGCAGGACCTTGATCATGGGCAGGGCCTGCGGATAGCTGCCCCCGCCTCCGTGCAGTTTGACCGAATAAGGGACGATGGCAGGCGCATTCCCGGGGATCTGCACGGACAGCGTGATCACCCCGGCGGAGTAGCTGGTATTAACAGTACCGAAATCCGTTGCCATGAACCAGTTCTTGGGGCCGGTGAACTGGACGGAGAAAGCATCTGTTGCGATGCTGAGGGACGCCGGCGATTTGCCGGTCACGGGATCGGTGACCGGGAAGTTCAGGGTGATCTTTCGGACGCCTTCGTTGAGGAATAATACATTCGAGGAAATGGCGAAACCAATTGCGGCGCCTGTTGCCGTAAAATTTATGTTGTTCAGGTCCCCAAAGGGAAACCAGGATTGATCGGAGCTGACAAGCTTCGCACCTTGGCCGTCCGCCGAATTAGCTATCGGGGAGGCATAGAGTTGTTGCGGCGTGGATCCCACCGCGTTAGTGAGCAGGAAGAGGGACCGCAGGGCCTGGACACCCGCCTGGTTGAGCACGATGTCCGCATCCAGCGCATAGAAGATGTTATTGCCGGCGGCATCCTTGCCCGCCTTGAGGGAAGTCCCCTTCTTCAACAGGTGTTGGGAGGTATTCTTCTGCAGCGTAAATACGATATGGGCCGTATCCGGAACACCGCGATTGGGTTTCAGCTGAAGGACCTTGCGATAATAGAAGTCCAGGTGCCGCCCGGTATAGTGATTGAGGTGGGCCTGTGCGGACTGAAATAGTTGCAGGAAGGAGAGCACGAGCGCGTAATGGGGTGTATGCTTCGGGTATTGGGTCAGCAGGTTAGCCAGGTACACGGCGCCCGTCTGTCCGGCGATATAGGCCACGCCGTTTAGGAAGTCATCGACTGTCCCGGTGAAGATCGGGTCGCTGATGATCTGGCGGAGGATGGCCGCCACGCCCGCGCCGGGGTCATAGTAGATGGAATAAAGCGGGTTGGGTGCCGGTATCGCGAAGGTCCAGGGGGTAGGAGCGGCCGGCGTCCCGAGGAAGTTCAGCTGGTCCATCGAGACGATGGTATCCAAGGGGGCCGAAGGGTCCGTAAGCGTATCTGCAATCGGCGTCAAGGGCACTTCCGCCTGCAGCCAGGTATAATAATCCGCCAGCAGGTTGAGTGGGTCCGCCAGCTTGGAGCCGATGGCGACGGTGAGGAAGGGTTGGTAGTCCGTATCTGCCGGTATATTCGCCTGGGATTGGTTGAGCAGGGAGGCGACGGAGGCCACCAGGTCGAAGATATATTTAAAAGTCAGGGCCGGGTCGGGGTAGGAAGGGGTCTCCGATCCGGCGGTGGGAGTCATCACGTAGGCATACAGGTTAGTAACGTAGGTAATATAGTCCTGGGTCTTCAGTGCGGCGATGGTCGCGGCGGCGACGGCCGCGTCATTCTGCATAAAGGGCTGCCAGTCCCCGGCGACGGTGTCGGAAAGATCGTAATAGTTGAGATAAGCACTGTATTTGGACAGAAAGAGAATGAGGTCGGACAGGGACCGCTCATCTACCTGTGCGTAAGCGACCTGGAGGGCGGCGAGCGCCCTTTCGGCCTGGTTGGTGCCGCTGTTGTTCAAAAGGTTCGTATCGTAGCAGGTTTTCGCCATGACTATTGCGCAGCTCCTTCGTTTAAATAATAGGGATAGACATAGTTATACCGGGAGTTGGTAGTGCGAACGACATAGTCCAGGATGACCAGGATAACGCCCCCCAACTGGTTGCTGTCATCCACGACAACGCTCTTCAGATCGATGCGGGCCTCGTAGTATAGAATGGCGGTCCGGATCATATCGGCGATATATGTCTTAAAGGTCGTGGTGATCGGCTCGAAGACCATCTCGTCGAGGTTGCAGCCATAGTCCGGCTCCATCACCCTTTCCCCCTTGCGGGTAGACAGGAGGATCTGGAGACTCAGCTGTATGTCCGCCTCGTCGCTGGTCATTGCCACGGCGCCCGATGCGGCGATAAAAGAGGGCGGGAAGCTCCAGCCCGTGCCCAGGAATGAATTTGCCATATCAACCTCCTATCATTACTGTTGGACAACCCAATACTATCGTGCCTCCGTGCGCCGTCAAATCGCCCATCCGTGCCGCGGGCAACCCGCCGATCATGACCGTGGAAGAGCCCATTGCGATCGTATCGGGTGGCCCCACGCAGGTACACAAAGAGCTTACCGTGGCAGCGGGTAATCCCCCGATCACCACAGTAGGCGCACCGGGAGGCAGGATCGGACCTCCGACATGCGGCACGACTCCGGTGACCATAGGGCAAACATGCATATCTGAAACTCTGGCGGCAAGAGGCATACGTATAGTTTTTAACTTTTCATGAATTGATCATTACCATTCCCCCGGTGATATTCGTCGTCCCCGATCCCGAGATGCTGACCGTCGGCGCCGAGACGGAAACGCTGCCATCGCCGGCACTCATCGAGGCGCCTCCGGCATCCACGGAAAAGCTGGAGTTGGCCGTCAGACTGATCGTGTCGGCCTGCACGTTCAGGCTCCCATTGGCGGTCAGGTTGATATCGCCCGAACTCTGTACCGTAATGGATGAATCGTCCATCGAAATCTGGTTCCCGTTCTCGTCTTCTATGGAGATGACCCCATCCTGTTCGCTAAGGGTAAGTTTTTTCCCCACGGGGGTCGTGATCGTCACCGAATTTTCCGAATCATTGAAGATGAAGGTCATCCCACTCCGTGAGACATAGCCTTTCTCGTCGTTGTCGTTGGAAGCCGTTAGGGGCGCGGGCTTGGCACTACTGTTCAACTGGCCGAGCACGATGGGATTCCGGGGATCGTTGTTCAGGAAGCCTACGAGGACCTCATCTCCGATCTCGGGGCGGAAGAAAGTCCCCCGGTTATCCCCCGCATCCAGACAGGCGACCCGGCTCCAAACCCCGTCCTCGTCGGCATCGATGATGGGCAGGCTTACCCGAATGCGGTCTTCACTGTCGGGATCGTTCTCCAGGTCGGTGACCTTCCCGATCTGCAAGCCTTGCACGGCCGGAAGCATATCTGCTGCGGACGGCGAGCTGACATCGGGCTGCCGGGTAAAGGGTTCATTCGTCAGTCCGAACTGCACGTCCGTGGTCCACATGCCTGACGCGATCTCCTGCCGAACGCCGGAGACGAATACGGGGCCGTTGAATCTATCGCCTACGCCGCCGATATTGATCATGTCGCCAGGGTTGACAGGCCCGTATCCCCTGAATCGGACCCGGCCGCGGCAGCGGGACAAACGGGCCTTCATGAGACGTGCATCAGCCCAGTTCTGCAGCTCGTCCTCCTTGACGTCTTCGCCGGGATTGAGGTCGTATTCGGCGATGTCCAGGACATTTCCGAGATCGCTCGCAGAGATGTTGCCGTTGCCGGAATAATTCGGCTCCTGGGCATCCACCGAAGTAAGGTCCTGGTTGGAATAATCCCAGCTATTGGCCTTGAGGCCCTGGTATTGATTGCGCGCATCGAGGTCGGCATCGAATTCCAGGATCGTGGATCCAAATACAGCGTCCAGTACCGTACTTGCCGTGAAGTCGGGTTTTTGGGCCGTCAGCTTGCCCGCGTCTACAGTACAGAGGAAACCGTTGGCTTCCATGCGGGAAATGATAAAATCCCAGTCCGTGCAGTCATATTGGACGATCGCCTCATGCTGGACCTGGGTATCGTCGATGCCGCTGCTGTCAAGCTGGTAATCGTCGAGGATCTCGCTGACGGCATCGCTGTCGGAGGAGTCGTAAAAATATTTGCTCTTGCGCGCTACCGTCATCTTCACCGTCTCGTCCCTGCATTCCAGCATCAGGAGGGGGGATTGGCCGGAGCGGATCTTCAGGCTGTGTTTGAGGACGATCCCGCTAAACAGAGGGCTCTCGTCCGAATTATACCCGACCGAGATATCAATGGTCGAACCGGGGATAAGGTCGGGCTGATCACTGATGGGGAAATCCTGGGCCGCGGCATCGCCGTCGTAGATGACCAGCCTGGCAGCGGGAATCCGGTTGACCTCCCTGGTGATGAGCAGCAATGATATCTGGTAACGGGGATTAATAGCCGATCCGTTCACCTGGATGGTGAAGGTGACCAGGGAGGTATCTTGTGTTCCGGGGAGTGTCTGGCTGAGTGGCATAACAACAAGGAAAGTTTTGATCTTGGTTAATTGACGGCGATGGGCGGAAGGATCAGCTTCATGCCCGGCGCCAGCCGTTTGAAATCAGTGAGTCTATTGATTTGGGCTACCTGGTAATAGTATTTGCTGTCCCCGTATTCGCGGTAGCAGATCAGGGAGAGAGTATCGCCCTTGATGACGGTTCGCACATGGGTCAGGTCCGGGGATTGTTTGTTCTCCAGGGCGGCCAGCTTGTCGTCATTGATCACTCCCTGGAAGCTGAGGTCAGCCTCTGCCCGTTTCGGCGTGCCATCCGGGGAGAATAATTTATAGGCGAGGGTCATGCTCTGCAACTGGGCATTGAACAAGATTTTCCCCCATTGGATCTGAACATAAGTCGGCTGGTGGCTATCAGAGTTATAGCCGTAAACGACCTGCTTGAGCTTGGCGATGTCCGATACCACGTCCCGTTGTCCTCCGTCGCCCGTAACCGCCGAGACCAGGCTGCCGACCATGCCGCCGCCCATACTGCCCGCCGGGCCGGAGGGGATGAGGCCGGTGCCGTCGATGAGAATCTTGAAGGAGACGGTCTGGGCAGATCGTTTGTTAAAGACGCGCTGCTCCTCGCTGGAACCCTGCCCGGATTTCGGTGTGCTTTGGGTGCCATAGTTGATGGTGAAGGTCTCCGGGTTGATGAGTGCGTTATAGCTGGAACCCGTGGGCTTACTGAAGCCGTCGTCCGCATAGCCGACCAGCTTTAAAGGCGCTATATTTCCCGTATCCATCAGCGTTCATTTTTTTGTTGGAGGATATTCATGACCTGTTCGACGCAGGCGGCGATGATATTATCCTTGTCGATGGCGGCGGAACGGTCTTCTGGTGGCGTCGGACAGCCGCCACGGGTATCCGTTACGACGGTGATGATCTGCAGCTCTCTGATTTCTATTGGCATATCGAAGCTTTTAAGTTTGGGATACGGGATTTGGTCTTTAGGATCTTAGGGGAAGGATATATCGCTTCCGTCATCTCCCCCTCCCGTCAACGCATTGATGACCGCGGCCACGGCTGCGGAAAGGTTCAGGGTCCGAAATCGGTCGTAGCGCAGTGTCATGGTTTCGATGGCGAGCCTGCTTTCTTCCGCGTTGAAGGAGCTGAGGTCCCATTTGACGGGCAGCGCGTTGATGACATACCAGGAGGACACAGGGATATGCTCCTCATCCAACAGGGCGATAACCAGGTTGGTGGGCTGGTAATTGTAATTCTCGAAGGCATCGATCATCCAGGCGGAAATGCCGGACACGAGGGGGTAACCCCGTTTGAGGACCAGATCGCTGTACTTTGGCCGCACGGGCAGGCGATATTCGAAGCCGTTCTGGCCGCCGCTCTTATAGGGATCGTATTGCGCTTCCACGGAGAGGCCGGAGACCTCCTGGAATGTCATGTCGATCGGTATCGGCGATAATTCGAAGGTCACGAGAAAATGGAACCCGGTGAGCGGGTAAGTGAAGAGGCCCATATTACCGGACAGATTTGCGTGATGGTTGATTGTTTACTGGTTCTCCACCTTAAGCCCTTCATGAGCGATCTCCAGGGATTCGATGGCCACCTCGTTGCCGTCCGCTTTGAGGTCGGGTGAGGTGAACTTGACCGCCCAGGCGTTGTGGACCTTCCAGGTCACGACGGGTATATGCTCCTCATCCAGCAGCTTGATGGTGAAGTCGATGCGTATCATATCCACACTGTTCTGGTTGATATTATTGTAGAACCAATTATAGAATTCGTTCTCGCCCTTGAACACACCCCGCTTCATGGTGATGTTATTGAACTTGTGCAGGCCGGGCATCTTCTTCTTGCTGAACTCGGGATTGGCCCCGTCCCGGTATTCGATAACGTCCCTGGTGATATCCAGGCCGGTGACCTCCGAGAAGCCGATCTGGGAGCCATTCCAATCGACCTGGAAATGGAATTTCGGGAGTGGATAGTTTGCTGCCATTTTGTATTTTTTTTATGCGGTTTACAATTAGCGCCGGCGCCCCGGGGGCTGCCTGCAGTTGGTCCGGTTATGAAGTTTGCTGCATCTGCGTGAAGCGCAGAATGATGAATTCGGCGGGGCGTACGACGGCCATGCCGATCTCGATGATCATGCGGCCTTCCAGGATGTCCTGGGAGGTCATGGTCTGTCCCAGGCCGACCTTGACATAGAAAGCCTGCTCGGGTTTGACGCCGGCCAATGCTCCCTGCTGCCACAGCTCAAAGAGATAGTTCTCGATCATAGCCTTTGCCTTTAGCCACGTATGGATATCATTGGGCTCAAAAACAAACTGGAAAGCGGCGGCCTTGACGGAGCTTTCCACCATGATATAGAACCTCCGCACGGAGATGTATCGGAAATTATTGTCATTACCCGTCAGGGTGCGCGCGCCCCATACCAGGGTGCCCTTGCCGGTGAAGGCCCTGATGGCGTTCACGGATTTGCCCGCATTCGTATCCACGTTGAGGTCTTCCTGGTCGGCGTCGTCGATGGGCACAGCCGGGGAAATGACGAAGGACAGCGATACGTTGGCCGGAGCCTTCCATACGCCCCTGGTGCTGTCCACCGCCGTGTACACGCCTGCCATGGCTCCGCTTGGCGGAACGAGTATCCCCTTGGCCGCGATCGCATTCTTGATATTGGCATAGATGGGGCTCGTGGCGGTGAGTTGGGTCTCCAGTGCAGTGAGAAGGTTGTTCACATCGTTGATGAAATTGGTGATCAGGGTGATGATCCCATCGAACACGATGCTCAGGGTAGGGAAGGCGGCGGCGATGGCGGCCGCGTCGGTGGTCGGCGCAGGACTGCCATAGGGATTGGCCGTGCTGCTGGGGAGGCTATACCCCGACGTGAGGCCGCTCAGAGTGGCGGATAAGGAAGCCGGCATGGCGGTGAGTGTGCCCCCCGTGGGATAGTCGGAAATGAGGTTTTGCAGCCGCCCCATATAGGTTTCCAGCAGCGTGTAGGGCTGGGCCGGAGAGGTCAGCGTCTTCTTGGTGTATTTGGTGTAGATGTTCTGCGTGCAGAGTCCGTTCTGTGTGGCCGGGGCCGTATCGGTGAAGCCCGACAGGCTAAGGAAGGTCTGGATATTGTTCAATATCGTCGAAAGGCAGCTCGTGAAATCGGTGAAACTGTTCACGGCCGGCATGGTGTCGCCTTCCAGGGACGAAAGGGTCGGGTCGACGATCAGGTTCAGGTCGTTATTGGTGTTGATGATCTGCGTAGCATAGGGATTACCGGATATGACGTCGGTAAGGGAGACGGCAAGGGTACTGCCTTCGTAGAAGAGCTCTATATCAGGGTAGGAGAAGGTATAGGGAAGGCTGGTGTTCAGCCAGGGATAATAGACAGCCCCATAATTGAGGTTGGTGCTGCCGATGCCGTTGCGGAACACGGTGATCACGTCGTCGTCGCCATAGTCCCTCGGTTGGTCCCCATTAATGGTATCCATTATCGTGAATCGATCCTGCAACTCACCGCAGAGTGCAATGGCCGAGGTCATCAGGTTGTTGAAGTCGTTGACATTGGACTTGAACAAGATGGCGTCCGGGATTACGATCAGCGTAGGCTCGTCTTCTTTGCGGATGACGTCGAAGACGGTGGGCGTCGAGACCGGCAGGAAATCGGTGATGGCCGGCCCGTTGCCTGGATAGGTGCCGACCGAGAGTATATAACAAGCCGAGCCTCCCTGATTGAAGAACATCTGGATCGCGTTGAAAAGTTGATAGGGTGGGTCCACCGTGAGATAGGTGATTGGGCTGGGCGAAAGCAGGCTCTGGGCGACGACCTCCACACCGACGACGCTGTCATCGAGCGGATTGAGCGTGACCTGCGCCACGAGATCAGGCCATTTGCCGAAATACGTGATGTATTCCACCAGGGAGGAAATCCGGATCGCCTGGCCGACCACATTGTTACCTTTCACGGTAGCAGTCTGGGTATAGCCCACGAATACGGGAATCGCCGTGGCTACCTGGGCAACAGAAGGCGGGAAAGAGGGAATCTCGTTGATGTAGACACCGGGTGTCTTGATGGCGCTTTCATTTATTTGTGACATGTGAAGGTATTTTTTGCGTTTATGAATTAATAATTAAGATAGATCTCCGAACAGCTATAAATATCCCCGGACGGTGGGTTCGGCTGGTAATTGACCAGGCGCTGCGGGGACGGGCAGGCAATGGGGGCATAGGGGGAATTCGCGCCGATGGTAAGCGATAGGTCCAGCGACGCCTCCCGTAGAGGAATCGGGCTGAGCGAATACAGGGTGGCCGCAGCCGGGGTGGTGAACTGGTACAAACCTGCCGCATCCATGATCGTCCCCGCGGACCCGCTGGCGATAATATATTTCCAGATAGTGCTGCGGTTTAGGAAATCGCAACTGTATAGCGGGGAGAGCAGGGAATCGGTCGCGCTCAGCAGCTGGTAAGGCCCGGCGAGGCTGCTGTCGTTATACAGGTCGATGATAGCAAAGACTTCCTGGCCCTGCAGCTCATCATCCAGATAGATCCAAAGGTCATCCGGCACGACCTGGTTATTGCCCTTAACCGTCAGATGGTATTTACCCGGTGGCAAAGCGGACAGGTCCAAGGTAAAAAAGGGTAGGGGCGTCGTGAAAGAAAGATTGCTCGACACGATGCTCGCGGTATAATCCCCGGTGGCGACATTATATCCCCAAACCTGCACCGATACGGAAGATTGCAGCCCGCTGGCGAACGTATACGTGGAAAGCGAAGGCATCCAGCGCAGGGCATCGGCCTCCGACGCATACTGGTTTTTGTCTATCTGAGCCCAATAAGCGCTATTGGCCGTCGAAGGGGAGATACCCGCCGCAGTTTTGATGCATTCGAACACCATGCCCGAAGGGTCCGTCGCCAGCTCGCCCGGGCTGTAGATTGAAGTATTCACATAAGCCAAAAAGGCCGAGAGGAAATGTTTCCCGTTTGCCGTATTGTTGTTGCGATTGGTAAAATAGTACACCTTACCCGGGGGATAGGAGGAAGGCAAGTTGGTATAATTGAAGAACAGGCTGTGCTGCAGTTGCAGGTAGAAAGTGAGCTGCATTTCCGGCGCCGGGACAATGAAGGGCCGGGGACCGGGGGGGGAGGCAGCCGGCGACAGAGGGATGGAGCCTGCGCTGCCGGTGACTTGGATGCCGGCATAAAGGGCGTTGGCGAATTGTTTGGTGACGATCCGGTACCCGTGCATGACGGTTAGGGTCCGGGCAGCCGGTGTGATGCTGAAGTCGTTGCACTGGCCGCTGGTGAAATAGGCGTGCAGGAGCTCAATGGTGAATAATTTCCCAAATTGGATATCGATCATGAGGCGGCGCTTTTATCCGTTACCATTATTTCCTGGACGATCGGGGCGGTTCCTTCCTGGAACTCTTCGCTGATCTTGATCAGCCTGACCTTAAACATCACCGACGGAAGGTATTTCGAGCCGAGGATGCCCCAGAGATTATTCAGGTCCTGGAAGCTGAGGGTCACCATATCGCAGATCAGCCTTTCGACTTCCGGTGGAAGCTGCGGTGAGTTGAGCGGGGTGAAGACATTCCGGTACTGGAAGAACTGGATGATCAGGGAAAGCCTTTTCAAGGACTCTCCATACCGAGGCAAATTGACGGCAAAGAGAATGTAGAGATTCAGGTGGACCTTGGGGTTCTCGTTGACGAAGGTCGCGCCATTGCGTTTGTAATTCTTCTGGGATTCGCTCAGGCGATCTTCTTCAATATTGACCAGGGTCATAAAGGCATTGGATTGGGTATTGTTATTGCCGCTGCTGCTTGTCAAAGCGGCATCATTCCAGGCGATATTCTCCAATTCGATAAATGCGGTATTGGAATGATCGTCCAATTTTACCTGTAAATAGGAATTGATCTGCGTCTTAATGAATTCAAGAACCTTATCGATCATAACAATAAAAATTATAAATACGATGTCCTGGAATTGAAAGAAGAATGATTGCTTTCGAATGGTGGGATTAAAAAAGAAAGCAGTAGAGTAGAATTGCTATGTCAATCGTAAGCCTGTTAAAAGTATTAAATGTTCCGAAATATAAAATACCACTTACTGGGTATTTAGCGGGAGAAATATCCGGAAAGGAACTAAGGCAACTGCTTATCAGTTTCACACAATAACCACTACCCGAGTTGTAACTCAGCGAGAAAGCTGGAATCTATATTCAAAAGGGGTCGGTTCTGCCAACCAATGATCTCAGGCATCAAACAGCACCGCCAAATATATGGGGGTCGCGCATATTTAACAACGGTGAAAACACGGTATTTATAAAAATACACCCGATTCTTGACCGCAAATACGTATCGATTTATGAAAAAATAATTGAATTTGGCATTCTCAAAATCAAGTAAGGATTTGATGAACGCTTCTATGCCTCGTTCCCCATTCATGCAGATAATTGCAGATCGGCAACAACTCCCTGGCACTTGCTGTCAGTTCATATTCAACCCTTGGCGGCACTTCGGGGAATGCTGTTCTTTTGACGATGTCATCATCTTCCATTTCGCGTAGTTGCAGGGTTAGCATCCGTTCCGTTATACCCGGAATGGCTTTTTTAATCTCACCGTATCGTTTGGGCGCCTTTTCCAGCGCTGCTATGATTAATATTTTCCACCTGCCGCCAATCATTTGCACCGCATAAGTCATGTTACAGGTTGTCAAGAATTTACGATTCTTATGGTTTGTGGAGCTCTCTTTTATTTTTCCCATTACATACATTTTTGTATGTACCGAACATTTTTTTTGCTACCCACAAAATTAGATGTTTCGATCTAATATTGCTCTGGAAATAATCAAAGGATAATTTTATGAGTACCAATTCAAAAAAAGCACGTACAGTTCGTTTTACAAAGACCGGGGGTCCGGAAGTCCTTACCATAGAAACACTCGACATCCCGGCGCCTGGTCCATTGGAAGTTCGCATACAGGTAAAAGCCATTGGTATTAACCGCGCCGACGCCATGTACCGGCAGGGTATTTATGACGAATTCCCTATTTTTCCGGCTCGACTAGGTTACGAGGCCGCCGGTATTATAGAGACTGTTGGTACAGAAGTGAAAGGCTTTGGCGTGGGCGATGTCGTAAGCGTTTTGCCGGCTTTCTCACTGCACCAATACGCCACTTACGGAGAGTTGATCCTGGTTCCTGCTTACACATTGCAAAAGCATCCACCTGCCTTATCGTATGAAGAGGCAGCTTCTGTCTGGACAAGTTTTCTTACCATGTACGGCATGGTTGCCGATTCAGCGAATGTACAGCCAGGACAGTATGTTGTCATCACGGCTGCATCCAGTAGTGCCGGGCTGGCCGCTATACAGGTGGTAAACTATTTAGGGGGTATCTCCATAGCCGTGACCACTGCCGGCAAAAAACGAGATGCACTGGCGAAAGCGGGAGCTACTCACGTCATTGCGACAAATGAACAAGATATTGTGGCGGAAGTGTTGAAAATTACGGAAAACAGAGGCTCTGATATTATATTAGACCCCGTAGGCGGCCCTTTGCTTACAAAGCTGCTGGACGCGCTGGCGCCTAAAGGTAAAATTTACATTTATGGCGCGTTAAGCGGGGAATCCGTCTTGTTCCCAGCGATGGCGTTAGTGCGCAAAACCCCGGCCATCTTTGGATATAATGCGACGGATGTGTTGCTTAATCCCTCAAAGCTTGGGGCTGCGATACAGTTTATCTATGAGGGTCTTGCCAAAGGGAAGCTAAAACCTATCATCGGTAAAACGTTTCCCCTTGATCAGATCGTAGAGGCGACAAAGTTCCTGGAAGCCAACACCCATATCGGTAAGATTATAGTAACGATCTAGCTATTTAGCCGATCCTCCCGACAAACTTCTCCACGCGTCCGAAAAAGCAAAACCCGCTACCAGAGATGGTCTCATTTTGATAACATTGGAAATAACCCGGGGGGATTAAATTACAGGTTGTAAATCCCAAACACAATCAAATGCATTTTGTCAGTCATTTTGCAGGTAGACTGCTGTCTGTCGCCATGCTTGCGGTTGCGGGCCTTTTCCCTTTTTTCTCGATGGGGCAAACCGCGTTTTCCGCTTCAACTTCCTTCGCCCAATATCGGCGCCCATACGATACCAGCATGCTGGCGGTAGGGGAGGGCCCGATGCTACTCCCGTACAACCAGATCATCGACCCCGCGGGGACTGTACTCCGGTTTGGAAACCAGGAACTGGAAAACCACAGCCTGGACGCCGTACTGCTCCCCGGCAAGGACGTGCTGGCCGTGGAAGACCGATACGGGGTGACTTTCATCCGGGTTCCGGAAAACAAGTTGATCGGAAGCCTGGGTTATGGGAAAGGTCCGTACAAAGGCTGCATGAGCACCTATTCCGGGATTAAGACCTACACCGATGTTGACGGGCGGATCCACGTTTTATGGAGCGCCGCGGCATCTCCCGGTCACGGGTCGAATTTGTCCGAAGGCAATCGGTCGTTTCTGATGGACGCCATCTGGGACGGCCACAACGGGCGAATTGTATCCGCTCTGTCTTTCTCAGCCCTGTCCCCCTCGCCCCTGGCGCTGCCCAACGACATCGCCGTTGAAAAGGAGGGTGCTGATATATTTGTGTATGTCGTGCTTAACGGCAATAGCCGCCTGGTAAAGATCCGTTGGAAGGACCAGTCGACTATGTGGGACGCTGCCACCGGCATGGCCCCCTACGGAATCGCCCTGGCAGGAGGAAAAGTCTACGTCAGCAACTGGGCGGGGCCTGTACCGACGGATACAGCAGGACGGGAGACGGCGGGTATTCCATACGGCAGCGTTTATGTAGACCCCAGGACGGGCGCTACGGCCCTGGGTACGGTATCGGTATTCGACAAAAAGACCGGCAGGCCCATTCGGGAGCTTCGGACTGGCCTGCATCCCAATGCCCTCCTCGCAAGCCGGGATGGAAAATTCGTCTACGTAGCCAACGGGAACAGCGACGATATCTCCGTGATTGGCACGGCAGAAGACAGGGTGATCGATTCTATCGATGTAAGGCTTCTGGCTGACGGAGATACCTTCATCGGCGATACGCCTGACGGTCTTGCCCTGGATTCGACCGGGAATATCCTTTATGTAGCCAATGGTATGGACAATGCCGTGGCCGTGGTCCAGCTTGGTAAGCGGTTATCCGCCACCGGTAAGGGAAAGACCAGTATCCTTGGCTTTATCCCCACGCAGGCCTATCCCGCCGGGATGGTGCTGGATGGGTCATGGCTGTACGTTGCGAACCTGGAAGGAGAAGGAGCCTGGGTTCCGACCACCGATGAAAAGGGAAAGTCTTATAACGCTCACAAGCAGGAAGCCACTTTTTCTGTCATCCACCTGCCGGATGCGCCTACGCTGGAAAGCTATACTCAACGGGTGAAGGCCAACAACTTCGTTTTCCGCGAAAGCCTCAGCCGCCTGAAACCCCGCCAAAATATTCCAGCTGTTCCGGTGCCGGAGCGGATCGGGGAACCTTCCGTATTCAAACATGTGATCTATATCATTAAAGAAAACCGGACCTATGATCAGGTGCTGGGGGATATGCCGGAAGGGAACGGTCGTGCCGACCTCTGCATGTATGGAGACCTCATCACACCTAACCAACACAAGATTTCCCGTGATTTCCTGTTACTGGATAATTTCTATGTCTCAGGAAAATGTTCGGCGGAAGGTCACCAGTGGACGGACGAGGGAATGGTTACGGATTATGTTGAGAAGAACGTCCGGGCCTGGTTCCGCAGTTATCCGCACGTCCAGACGGATGCCCTCGTGTACGATAAGGAAGGATTCATCTGGAATGACGCGCTGGACCATGGAAAGTCCGTGAAGATATACGGTGAAGCGACGACCGAGCATCTGGATGGCCCCCAGGATTTTACGGGAATCTACCACATGCTGCAGACGGGTGAGCCCCTCAAACTCACCAACACGACGACCATTTCCAGGGTGGCCCCCATCCTGGATACGCTATATCCGGGTTTTGACATAGTCGGTCCGAATATCTCCGACCAGTTCCGGGCGAATGCGTTTATCCATCAGCTTAAGGCGTATGAGCAATTACCCGGAGACCAATGGCCCAACCTGATGGTGCTGGCCCTGCCCAATGACCATACGCTGGGTACCCGGCCGGGCGAACCCGTTCCCGAGGCTATGGTGGCGGACAATGACCTGGCCCTTGGGAGGATCGTCGAAGCGGTTACCCAAAGCCGGTTTTGGGATTCCACGGTTATTTTCGTAACAGAGGATGACTCCCAGGTGGGCTGGGACCACGTGTCCGCCTACCGGACCAACGCCTTCGTCCTCAGCCCTTATTCCCGACTGCGCCGGACGGTTCATACCAATTTCAACCAGGTGTCCATGCTCAGGACCATCGAGCAGATCCTGGGCATCCCACCCATGAACAAGTTGGATGCCACCGCTCTTCCTATGTCCGATTGTTTTTCAGCCGTATCGGATACGACGGCTTATATCGGCCTGGCCAATCGGTTCCCACTGGACAAAATGAATCCCCCGGCCACCGCCCTCTCAGGCAAGGCCCGGTATTACGCACTGATGTCCGCCACTCCCCAGTTTGACCACATCGACGGTGGCGACGATGACTTGCTTAACCATATCCTCTGGTTCGCGGCGATGGGCAACAAGCCGTACCCCAGCAAGATGGTGCTGCCTAAGGGGAAGCAAAAGAAGAACGACGATTGAGCAGATTTTGCTGTACGTTTTTCGAACCTTTTATTGAACGATATAATCGGATTTGCTAATATATTTGCTGGAACGTCTTCCACTTGCTGATTTAAATGATGTGATTAATGGGCTTATTCAACTTTGGAAAAATGAAGTTCAAAGAACCAGATAACACTGCCGTTTTTACTACCAAGTTTGTTGTCGTCGACAAAAAAGATATTACAATTGTCTATCATGAGATTGATGATGGTGCATGGCAGTTCTTTAGCAATGATCATTTTGACGATTTTGAACAAGTCGCAATGATAGTTGGTCTGGGGGAATTACTTAAAATCGACAAGTCTCTTCTTGAGTTGGCAGATATGCAAAGAGGTTACTACGCTCGTCGAGAAGCGAAGGACACCCCTTGGACCGTCGAAATTCGTCAATGAATAGTGATTGAATGTTCATGGTCGGTGAAAAGTTGACAAGATTCGAACCCTGACGTTTTTGAAACGCAACAATTTATAATTCGTCGACAAAGCGCCGAAAATATAAAACCCGCCGTGGATTTGCAAAACTTGGGACAACAAAAGTTACAGGTACTGTGAATCGGTCTGTCAAGGATTCGAAAATTCGATAAAACGAAGGTGGCCCCTTCCCGTTAATTGTACAGGCGACAGCCGGCGACTTCAAACTCCCCACATTTTTCTTTTAAAAAATATTTTGAAAAATATTTGCGAAACCAAATAGTTGCGCTTATATTTGCAGCCAATCGGTTTCGCATAAAATCATACGATATGAGACGCGACATTTTCCAGGCCATAGCCGACCCCACAAGACGGGCAATCATCACCTTGATTGCAGTCCAGGCAATGACACCGAACGTCATTGCCGACAACTTCCGCACTACCCGGCAATCTGTTTCCAAACACCTTCGCATCCTCACCGAATGCCAACTGGTGAAACAGGAACAGAAAGGCAGGGAAATTTATTATTCACTTGAGATTGAAAAAATGAAAGAGATAGACAAATGGATTGACCAGTTCAGAAAAATCTGGGAAACCCGTTTCAATCAATTGGACAAAGTATTATCAACAATT
The DNA here is from genome assembly GCA_035948015.1 of Puia sp. GTDB lineage: Bacteria > Bacteroidota > Bacteroidia > Chitinophagales > Chitinophagaceae > Puia. Next base: position 21,668 of record DASZJO010000067.1, on the reverse strand, counting down.
AAAAAACAAAAAAAATGAATGACTTACTATTTGATTTTACGCTGGACAAATCAAAAAAAACAGTATTTATAAACAGGGAATTTGATGCCGATCTTTCGCTGGTATGGGATGCTTTTACCAAACAGGAAATTCTTGATCAATGGTGGGCACCCAAACCATTGGCATCAAAAACAAAAGTTATGAATTTCAAAGTTGGTGGACGAAGATTTTATGCTATGGTAACTCCGGAAGGACAAGAGCGTTGGTCAATCCAAAAATATACCTCCATTAGCCCGAAAACCAATTTTAAATTTTTAAATGCTTTTGCAGATAAAGATGAAAACCCTGAGTTGCCGGGTTCTGAATGGGATCTGAGTTTCAGCGAAGAAAACGGAAAGACAAAAGTGAGTGTTAGTATTTATAATGAATCCCTTGAACGCATGGAGAAGATGATTGAAATGGGCTTCAAAGAAGGATTTATGATGACATTGAAAAGCCTGGAAGATCTGTTGGCAACTTTATCCGGGAAATGATTTTCGTTAAAAAATATTAATACACAAAACAATCTAAAAATTATGGCACTTATCAATCCTCACATTAACTTCAACGGCAATGCCGAAGTAGCATTTACCTTTTATAAATCAGTATTTGGCGGAGAGTTTGCAAAGATTATTCGCTTCAAAGATCTTGCAAGCCCTGAATTCCAGGTAGCAGAAAAAGAAGAAAATAAAATTATGCATATCGCTTTGCCTATCGGTAAAAGTAGTATGTTGATGGCAAACGATGTTCCGGAAATTATGGGAAGAACAAACGAAAATGAGAACAGAAGTAAAATTGTAATAAGTGCAGAAAGTAAAGAAGAAGCAGACAAATTATTTAATGGACTTTCGGCGGGAGGACAAATAGAAGGGCCTATTGGCGATAGTCCCTGGGGTGGTTCGTATTTTGGTTGTTTCAGAGACAAATACGGTATTGAATGGATCGTGGAGTTTGATCCAAAACCAAGGGGCTAGTAATTGGCGGCTTTCTATTATCAATAAATTAAAATTTTATCAGCGTTATGAAAAGTTTACTCAAAACTTATAATCCTTCTAGATTAATACTTTTAATTGCAATTATGTTTATAGGGTCTTCGTCAAGCGGGCAACAGATCAAGCCTTCCAACAGCGGTTATGCACCTGTTAATGGCATCAATGTTTATTACGAAGTATATGGTGAGGGCAGGCCTTTAGTTTTACTGCATGGCGCTTTTTATACAATTGATCTGAACTGGGGACAATTGATACCTGAGCTGTCAAAAACCAGGAAAGTAATTGCAATAGAAATGCAGGGACATGGGCATACGCCGTTTTCAGATAGAGAATTATCGATTGCTATTTTAGCAAATGATGTAGAAAAAGTGATGGATTACCTGAAAATAGACAGTGCGGATGTTGCGGGATATAGCATGGGTGGCTCTGTGGCTTACCAGTTTGCTGTACAAAGCCCTAAACGGTTAAGAAAATTAGTGATCATTTCTTCTACTTATAAATCCAATGGTTGGCTACCCATAGTAAACGGTGCATTTAAAAATTTTAAGCCTGAATTTTTTGACAATACACCAATTAAAACCGCATACGATGCCGTGGCACCTGATAAAACAAAATGGAGAAAGTTTTTAGCGCAGATGTTTGCTTTCGCCAAGGTACCATTCAATGTTGGCGACTCCAATATTTCAAAAATCGCTGCGCCTGTACTGATCATATCCGGCGACAATGATGGACTGGATAAAGTTGAGTTGATGAAAACGTATCAATTGCTGGGAGGTGGTGTTGCTGCTGATCTGCAGCCAATGCCAAAATCACAATTGGCTATTGTTCCTTCACAAGGACATGTGAGCCTGATGATGCAAACAACAACGATATTGAATTACTTAAATGGTTTTTTAAAATAACTTATGGAGAAAAAGATACCAACATTAACTAACAAAAAAAGCTGTTCGAAATGTGTCCGGGCAGCTTCTAATTAATTAAAAATCAATCTAATAAGTCGACTTGATAGGACGAATATTGAAAACCAAGATAAAAAGTCGGGAAGACAGGATTCGCTGCTGCACCTCCGGCATACCTCTAATTAGGGGAAGATGCCGGTGCCGGAAAGGTCAAGAAGCCCGAAAACTCTACTTTAGCTGTGTCCGGGATAGGGTACAAGGTCAATATCGACTAAACATTAATTAGTCATATTTATCCACTTAACAAGTGGATCTACCCATTCTTTATATGGCTTGTAAAGAAATGCATGGCTATTATTCATATTCAATTTTATTTCCTTAATACTCGTTATACAACGTTTATCGGAAAATAATAATTTGCATGAGCCATGAAGGTCAGAAGACTCGTAAATAGAAAGAAAATTTCCACAAAGCTCCTTCCCTTGATAGCTTTTATATGTGTCCGACTCGCACATTCCAAGTATGGCATATTTGATGGTTTTGTTCTTAAGCCGTATCGCAACATCTATCGTTATGTATGCACCCGCGGAAGCGCCAACAACGATAATTTTTGCCGGGTTTACTCCAGCCTTTAATAAGGTGTCTATTTGCATTGATACCTTAGCGGAATACAATCCATCGTCTGCATTAATCGGTCTTGGTTCACTTATAACCTTGTATCCATAACTGGAAAAAGTATCGAGTATGCTCTGGTACTCATAAATACCAAAATACTGGCTTATGCCTTTTCCGTTTTCTATTGATATTTGTCCGTGCAGGTAAAACAGATAAGTTTTTGATGTATCAATATCGTTTAAGATATTTGGCCTAGTTGTTTGTCCATTTACGGTGCAAACAGCAAATGAAATAAATTGCATTAAGAGAGCAATCCGTCTCATATATCTATTTATATCTATAAATTGAACTAAATATAAGCCGAGTCAAAATACGTTTAAAACGCTTATTCGCCTATGCGGATCAGATGATTTTTCTGGTATAATTAAGTTCGTTCCTAAAGGGTTAATCACTAAATCAAAAAGCTGTCCGAAATATGTCCGAACAGCTTCTAATTAATTGAAAATCAACTTTAAAAGTCGGGAAGACAGGATTCGAACCTGCGACCCCTACGTCCCGAACGTAGTGCGCTACCGGGCTGCGCTACTTCCCGAAAACCTAAAAAACCAAAATCCAAAAAGTCACCGGCCGGCCCGGCTGACACCGAAAAAAACGGGTCGCAAAGATAACCCTCCTTCGCCATCCGAACAAATTGATTTACCCGGCCTTTTGCACCATCTCATAGGCCCGGCCAAGATGCTCGATAAGATCCGACGCCAGCATACTTTCCTGCGACCAGGTCGCCGCCGCAAGATCACCTGCCAGCCCATGCAAATACACGCCCAGCAATGCCGCCTCGCCGGGTGAATACCCCTGCGACAGTAACCCGGTCAAAATCCCCGTGAGCACATCCCCACTGCCACCTTTGGCCATCCCGGCATTTCCGGTTGAATTGAAATACCCTTTCCCGCCCGGCATAGCGATATAAGAATAATGGCCCTTTAACACTACGATGCACTGCCGCCGCCGCGCTTCTTCCAGCGCAAGACTCACCCGCGCATAGTCATCGGACGATGGCCCGAACAGCCGCTCGAACTCCTTGGGATGCGGCGTCAGGATAGAGTAGGGGGGTACCAGTTCCCAGAGGCCCGCCGAAGAAGCCAGAATATTCAGCGCATCGGCATCCAGTACCATCGGCTTGCGACAACCTCGCAACAACTCCCGCAAAAATTCCACCGTCCTTCCTTCCATCCCGATACCCGGACCTACGCCCACGACCGCATACTCAGAAGGATCGCCCTCAAAGTCCGTCTGGATCCTGTCATCCGTATCGACGAATACCATTGCCTCGGGAATCGTCGTCTGAAGGATCGGATACCCGCAACCGGGAACGTGACAGCTAAGCAAGCCCGCGCCGGCGCGCAGACAAGCCCGCGCGCCAAGCACCGCCGCCCCCATCTTCCCAAAGCTCCCCGCTACCAGCAACGCATGACCGAAATTACCCTTATGCGCAAAGAGCGGCCGTGGACGAAAGATCGCCCGGACAATACCTGCATCCAGCAATTCGGCTTCCCTGCTGACCTGCTGCAAATACCCGGGATGCAAACCGATGTCCAGGATATGCACCTCGCCGACCGACAAAGCATTCTCCGGCATCAGGAATGCCGGCTTAAAACATTGAAAACTGAGCGTATGTGTGGCTTGGATAACCACATTCCCTTTTGAACTCCGCGAAACGAACAATCCGCTGGGAATATCGATGGCGATGATCTCATTGCCTGACCGATTCAAATATTCGACCAGCTCGGCAGCCACGCCCTCCAATTTCCGGTTTAGTCCCGAACCGAGCAGTGCGTCGATCAGCACATCGCCCGGCGCAACCGGATGAAAATTATCAACCCCCTGGATAAACCGCACCTCCGCCGAAGTCTGATGCAGCCGCGCCAGGTTGATCTGGAAATCATCCGTGCCCTTAAAACCAAATTCGAGGATAAACACCGTGACGGAACATTCAGCTTCAGAAAGCATCCGGGCAAGCGCCAGGCCGTCGCCGCCATTATTTCCTTTGCCACAGTAGATCGCAAACGACCGGCCCGTGTAACCGTTCTTTTCCAGCCAGCGATGACAGCTCGCCGCAGCCCGCTCCATCAGGTCGATTGACATGATCGGCTCATGCTGCATCGTATACTCATCCCATGCCCGGATTTGTTCGGCTGAAAGAATTTCCATGCGGAAATTTACGAGATTTTCGGGAAGAACCGGCCCGCCTAAAAGCGGGTCGCTACCGTGCCTGCGTCTGCGCCGGCTTCTTCTTCACCGCCGCATGCCGCACCCGCCGCCTTGCATGATGATGCACCACCGGATGTGCCACCGCCACCACAGGAGCCGGAGCAGGAGCCGTGGTCACCGCAGCGCCCTCACGCGGCTCGCCGCCAGGCCCGGGATCGGTAGAATCGATCTCGCCCTCATCGAAGTTATCGTGGCCCTGGCGGTAATCTCCAAAAAGATCACAAAGTCGCTTGGCGGCATACACATTCCTGTAGTCATTATTGCTGAGCGCAATGATCGTGGCGTTCTCGTCCAACATGCGAATAAAAACAGTCCTGGTGCCATGCCACCATCCGTTATGATAGATCAGCTTCTTGCCATTCGGGATGAACAGCATCCGCCAACCCAATCCATAGTTGCGCTGACCGGGCTTCTCAAAGCTGTAGCCCGCGTATGCACTGTCCAGAACTCCTGCGGAGAAGAGTTGCCCTTTGCGGAGCGCCTGGTCCCATTTATAGATATCCCGCACCGTACTGTAGATATTCTTGTCGCCATATACAAGATCCAGGAACTCCATCCGGAAGGGCCGGCCCGTCTGATAAAAAGAAGACATCGACTTGGCCGAATCGGCCAGCGTGTACACATAGCTGTCCTGCATCTGCAGCGGTTCGAAAAAGGTCTTCGACATGAAGTCAGGGTAGGGGAGACCCGACACCTTTTCGACAATCAGAGCCAGCAGGGCATAATTCGTATTGGAATATTCGAAATGTCTGTCCGATACGCCGCTGTAAATATCCCGGTCCCTGGAATGTTTGACGATATATTGAAGCACGTCCTGGTTGCTGAGCAGCCTGTGCTTGTCCACATCCGGCTTATACATGAAGTGAATATAGTTGTGAAGCCCGCTCCGGTGATTGAGCAACGTCTCGATCGTCACCGCGGGATAAGGGAAACCCGCGAGATATTTGGCAACCGGATCATGGATATCCAGTTTTCCGTCCTGCCAGAGCTTCAGTGTCCCCATCGCGGTGAAGGTCTTGGACATCGATGCCAGGTGAAAAGCCGTATGCGCATTCACGGAATCTTTCCGCATCCGCGGATTCTGGAAGCCTTTGTAGCGTTCGTATAGGATCACTCCGTTCTTGGCAACAAGCACACTGCCGTTGAACCGACCCGCCAACATCGAGTCAAAGAAGTGTCCGGTGATAGAAGAATAATGCTCCAACTCGGGACCGGTGAGCGGGGGTATCACGGACGATTCGACCGCAAGCGAATCCGTTTGCGATGGCCCCTTTGCAATTTGAGCATGACCACAGGATACAACCAACAACGAAGCGGACAGCGCCAATAGACCAAATCCTTTCAAAACTCTCACTTAATTTGGGTTAGAAAACGGTAAAATTAAATTAATCCGACGTTAATTTGCATTTCCATATCGGAAAAGTAACGCAAAAAGAAGGGCAAAATTATGACGGAGAAGAAAACTACAAGCTATCCTAAAGAAAAGATTAACATATTGTTTTTAGAAAATATCAGCGATGCGGCGGTCAAACATTTTGTCGACTCGGGCTATGCCTCCGCACGCAAGCTGACCGGCGCACTTTCTGAAGAACAGCTCATCCGCGAGATCAAAGACGTGCATCTGCTCGGTATCCGATCCAAAACCCAAATCACGCCCAAAGTCCTGGACGCTGCTAAAAAATTGCAGGCGATAGGCTGTTTCTGCATCGGAGTCAACCAGGTAGACCTGAAATCCGCCACCTCCCACGGCGTCGTCGTCTTCAACGCGCCTTATTCGAATACCCGCTCGGTTGCCGAACTCGTCATCGCCCTGGCCATCCTGCTGATCCGGCGAATCCCTGATAAAACCAAGGCCGCCCACGATGGGGTCTGGCTTAAAGAATCGAAAGGAAGCTATGAAATGAGAGGTAAAACACTGGGGATCATTGGATATGGCAATATCGGCGCTCAAGTTAGCGTTCTGGCCGAAGCGCTGGGGATGAAGGTGATCTATTATGACACGGTTACCAAACTTCCCCTTGGCAACGCCCAAGCCCGCAAAACCCTAAAAGAAGTAGTCAGCGAGGCAGACGTTGTCACCCTCCATGTCCCGGAAACCAATCAGACTAAAAACCTGATTAACAAGAACATCCTCAAAAGCTTCAAGAAAGGATCTATCCTCCTTAACTATGCCCGCGGCGAAGTGGTCGACCTCGACGCCCTGGCAAAAGCCCTGCAGGACGGCTCGCTCTCCGGCGCAGCCATCGATGTATTTCCCTGGGAACCGGAAAAGAACGGTGACCGGTTCACCACACCCCTTCAGGGTCTGCCCAATGTCATTCTGACCCCCCATATCGGCGGTTCCACCGAAGAGGCCCAGGCGAATATCGGCGAAGACGTGAGCAACAAACTATTCCAGTACCTGGAAACCGGGATGACGCTTGGCAGCCATACCGTGCCGCCGCTAAGCCTCCCCCTCCAGGAAGGTACGCACCGTATCCTCCACATCCATAAGAATGTCCCCGGCGTGCTCTCGGAGATCAACAGCACACTGTCTCAACATAACATCAATATCCTCGGTCAATATCTGAAGACAAATGACGAGATCGGCTATGTTGTGCTGGATATCGACAAACGGCTCTCCAATCAGGCCTTGCAACTGTTGAAGGAGGTCAAGAACACCATTAAGACCAGATTACTGTACTAAAACTCAATATATGCCGGGCGTCTTCCTGACCGCGGAATGGAGAAAGCTCGCCATGGCGAATTATCCCGTCGATCCGGCATCCCTCCGGGCCTTCGTCCCATTCCGGACGGAACTCGACTATTGGGACGGGGAGGCTTTTGTTAGTCTCGTGGGTTTTCAGTTTCGCAACGTAAGGGTCAAAGGGCTCAGTATCCCCTTCCACCGCCACTTCCCCGAAGTCAATCTCCGCTTCTATGTCCGCTATAAGGCAGATGGCCAATGGAAAAGGGGAGTGGTCTTTATCCGCGAAGTAGTGCCCTTGCCCGCGGTGAGCATAACCGCGAATGTCTTATTTCGCGAACGTTATCTCAGCTTGCCGATGCGTTTCGAAGAAGCCTGGAACGGGACACTAAATGTCAGCTATGCCTGGAAATTCAAAGGCCGATGGAACAGCATTGCTGTCGAGACCGCAATTGCGCCGCAAACCCTTCAACCCGGCAGCCAGGAGGAATTTATCACTGAACACTTTTGGGGATACGCCAAAGCCGGAAGCGAAAGCACAAATGAATACCAGGTCGCACATCCACGTTGGGATCTCTACCCAGTGAAAAGTTATTCGATTGACTGTGATTTTGAAGGCTTGTATGGTCCAAATTTCGCGCATCTTGGCAACTGCCAGCCCCAATCCGTCTTCTTAGCAGAAGGGTCGCCGGTGGAAGTTTATTCAAAAGGCGCTATTTTGTATTAATGCATCGATATCGAATCCGATCGCCGGCGAAGTGGGCAACAATGCCGGCTAGAGGCCCTTCAATATTTTCTTTGCCCTCGACCGGAACGCCGGCGTCGACTGCTCCCATTGCTCTTCAATGATCAGCTTCAACTCGCCGCGGATCTCCGGATAGTCGGCCGAAAGATGCGATAGGATCGTCAGCGAGAACGCCTTCACAGCGATCGGGGTCTGAACGTCCGCGACAAAATCAAAACAAATGCTCATCACCCGGCCATGCCAGCGTTTCGGGATGATGACGTCCTGGAGCAACCGAACCGTATTACGGATCACCGCCACGTGGATGTCCTTCCGGCCGAGATTGTCGAGCAGCTGCCGGTAATACGGTCCAATCAGCTCGGGATACGCACGGACACAGTAACTCAACGGCCACGCAGCCCGCTGCGTGATCCGGTATTCACCTTTGAGAAAAAGTTCGATTAGCGCTTTAAAACGTTCCTTGTCGCCCCCCACCCACGCCACAATTCGATCCGTTTGTTTCTTCGAGTGTTCCGCGCGTAATAATTTTAGCAGGTCCATTGGTTCGGATAAAGTTAATTAAATTTGAATGCTAATTCTTCAGCAAATGATGTATACACCGGACCCAAAACGTTATGACAGCATGGAATACCGCCGTTGCGGCCGCAGCGGCCTTTTGTTGCCCGCCGTATCCCTCGGCCTGTGGCACAATTTCGGCGGAGTGGACGGCTTGAAAACGCGCGGGCTATTCTGAGACTTGCCTTCGACGTCGGTATCACCCATTTCGATCTGGCTAACAACTATGGGCCGCCGCCCGGGTCGGCTGAAGAGAATTTCGGCCGTATCCTGCGCGACGATTTTCATGGTTATCGCGACCAGCTGATCATCTCCACGAAAGCCGGCTACTACATGTGGCAAGGCCCCTATGGTGAATGGGGATCGAAAAAATACCTCGTGGCCAGTCTTGACCAAAGTCTCGGTAGAATGGGTCTTGACTATGTCGATATCTTCTATCATCACCGGCCCGATCCCAACACTCCGCTGGAAGAAACGATGGCCACGCTCGACCTCATCGTCCGCCAGGGCAAAGCGCTCTATGTTGGAATCTCTAATTACCCGGCGCCTGAAGCGGAAAAGGCCATCGCAATCCTTCGCCGTCTCGGCACCCCTTGTCTCATCCATCAACCAAAATATTCGATGTTCGAGCGCTGGGTCGAAGGCGGCCTTCTGGACTTGCTGGAAAAAGAAGGGGTCGGCTGTATCCCGTTCTCGCCGCTCGCGCAAGGTCTCCTGACGGACAAATACCTCAAGGGCATCCCCGAAGACTCACGGGCGGCCAAACCAAGCGGCTTTTTGCAGGAATCCCAGGTCACCCCCGAACGGGTCGAAAAGGCAAAGCGCCTGAACGAACTCGCCATCCGCCGCGAACAAACCCTGGCTCAGATGGCGTTGGCCTGGATCCTGAAGGACAAACGGATCACTTCCGTCCTTATCGGCGTCAGCAAACCCGAACAACTCACCGACTCCCTCCAATGCTTCCGAAATACCTGGTTTTCAATGGATGAACTCCGGGCCATCGAAGAGATCCTGAAATAGCGGCAATAACCCGGGATAAAGTAATCTTGTTTCGGGACTAGGTGTTCCCACCTAGGGAAAAAACCCGCAGCTTGGCATGCGGCAAATTGCTGATTATCAGATATATGTGGTCTGGCATTACGATTGTCTATATATTGGCATTAACGTACTCGTATGAAACTCTTAATTACTTTCGTTGCCCTTACCATCATCGCCGTTGCCGGTTACGCAAACGACGGCAAGCTCCCTGCTTCGGCAGCCGCTAATTCCGTCGCTTCTTCAAAAGTCATGAACGCCGGCGCTGTTCGTTTCCAATTTTCAAACATCAATGCCCAGGACCGCACAGATTCAGTACTGGTGATTTTCGACCGCTTCGACCATACCGGCGCGGGTGTGATCTACCAGGTTTATGCCGCTGACCAGCAGAACGGGATCGACATCTCTGCTATTCCTGCCGGTAAGTATTATGTGACGATCCAGTGCATGGGTCTGCATCACGACCGCCTCGAGAAGACGATCACTATCAAGAAGCAAAAGAACGAAAAGGTCAATATCGCTCTGGCCGCTTCCGAGCTCTTCTCTAAAGACAACGTGGTGATCCCCCAGACGCACACCAAATTGTCCGACTTGTCTATCCTGAGCAGCAAGTAGTCTTCCTCCAATATCCTTTGAGAAAAAGGATCACCGCCGCTGCGGCGAATAACCCTGACCTCTCGATCAGGAACCCTCCCAGAACGCAGCCATCAATTCCAATGAATCTATAAAACCGGGTTGGGCCTCATCCAGCCAAGTATCGTCATTAGGTTAATTTGTCCTATAATGTATTCACGTTATGTTAGGTAGGTCGTTGTGCATCAAAGCACGGTGATTGAACGACCACGGACAACGCAAAACACGTGTCAGATGGAAAGTCAAAAAAAGGAAAGTCCGCTGGAGAAGTTCGAGCGGATAAAGAAGATCACAGGACATGGCACTTTTGAGCGTGATGAGAAGGGGAATCTAATTGCCGTTTACGTTCCCCCCGTGACGCTGCCAGCGGTCGATGAAGTCAATTAATTCCATAGGATTTGTACTTTTCCCAAGGTTATACTGCCACCTGCGGGTATCTGCTTGAGAATAGGAATAGTTGATCGTTACAATTCCATCCTGCTCGTCAAATTCCTCCTTAAACGGCCCCAGTTTTTTAATAAAGTCCGCTTTGGCTTCTTCCTGCTGCTGCAAAGAAGGAAATGGTTCTCCGGTGAAAATAAACTGTATCATAATTAGGGACTTGCGGTTCTATCATCGGCACTTTGTAGACCCACGCATACTTACTACATAACGTAAATTATAGGACTTACACTTCCTATTTCATCCGTTTTCGGTGGTATGCGATCAATTTGAAATAGCGCAATAAAAAAGGGGGTGTTGTCTTCCATCTTTGGCCCAGACTTGGTAGTGGTCGGTTCAACACTTGCTATCATGCCCGGGGCGTTCCGCAGATTGGTACCCCCTTTTTTATCTACCTTAAAATTACCAAATTGATCGCATACCGCCGAAAACAATCTTTATAACTGTTTGTCCTATAATTAATATTATGTTAAATAGCGCGCACAGGGCCGGGAGCTACAGTTCTTGTAATTATTTTTTTTAGCACCGCTGCTGAATACAGAATACATAGAGCCGCTTCGCTCCTGCCTTAAATTGGGTTAAAAGACCCTATTGAAGCCAGTCAAGGTTGAGTATATTCGGAGAAACTTAAACCGCGTATGAAACTACTCATAGCCTTGCTGTTGCTTTCACAATCAATTTTCTCACAGGGGTTATCGCCAGAGCGAATTAAGCGGCTCAAGCAGGCTACGGCACAAATTACTATCGAGGGTACGCAGATCAGCGGAACTGGTTTTTTTATAAACGACCAGGGGTATCTTGCCACTTGTTGGCATGTCATAGATACGGCAACCAAACCAACAGCCCACGTAAGGATAATGATACATTTTCACGATGGTGACACCGCGGAATATTCTATCGGGACAATCCGAACACATGACGATAGGCTTTCGGAAGAAGTTAACGACAATTGCATTTTGGTCCCAACGAGGCCGCTACATCGCGTAATCGTCCCGCTTAAGATCGGAAATTTCAATCATGCCGAAGAAGGAGAGCAGATTTATACTTGTGGCTACCCGCTTGGATATTCGCAACAATTTGTATCCACTGGTATAATTTCAACAAAATACCAAAATGACAATGTGTGGCGCGTTGATGGCCGATTAAAATCGTTTCCAAGGAAAGAGGCTCTTTTAGACTTAACTCTCAACAGGGGAAATTCTGGCGGCGCTATTGTCAAAATGGGTAAAACTGTAGAAGAAGATAGCGTTATAGCTATTGCAGATTTTATGTTAACACCTTTAGGAAAAACAGGCGATTCTCTTATTAATGCCTTGGCACACATGAAAAGCTGGATAGTCGTTACCGGAAATGCTGGAGAGCGTGACGACCCCGCAGAGATATCAATGATTCTAGCGCGCGGATTCCAAAATGTTTCGCTCGGAGTTAGCGGTTGTATTTCTGTAAATTACCTTCGAGATGCATTACTGGCGACAGTGAAACTGGGCCGATATTAGCGCCCGTTGGTGTTACCTGAACAACTTGCGATGAGTTATACGATTCAATCCCGAACGATTTAGAGGCAAAGTTTAACTGTGTACAACCGGATAGTAATACTATGATGCAAAGGAGAAAATATTTTAACATACCGCATTTTTTTCATAAATTACATGCAGTATTACATTGATTTTAAGCCGCTTTCGGACTAGCATCCTGGCGGCTTAATTGCTAATACACCGTCGCCTTCCGGCTCCGAGAAATTCAGGTTAAACACCAACAGCCGCCCTTATAAAAAAAATAATACAAGAACAGCCTTCTCTACCCTTCTCCGCGGCGTTTTGTGGGAATAAATTTACAAAACGCCTTGCGGCACAGCCCCGTAGCTAAATAACATAATATTGAGTTATAGGCGCAAGGGAGCTAATGATTGTTTCCGGGGGTAATTCAGAACCCACAGCCACCAGTTGGACACCGGCAGCCAAGTCCAATTCGATCTTGTATGGCCTTAAAGAAACGTTAATCCTTTAACCAGGTCGCTCAGAGGCCAGGAATATCCCCTGCCGTGGTCTCACTATTGCAATTCACTTATAAACGTTCGCCATGTATTATGCAGCATCCGATTTATATAACACTATAAAATGCACGCGTATGAAAAAGAGAAGTTTTTTAACAGGCAGTTTGATGATCCTGTTGGTAGCCATAGCCATGTTAATGGTGGCTTGTTCCAAAAGCAACAATAACGGGAATGCAAACAATAATTCTGCTAAAGTGTACATGAAAAATTCCGTTTTTTCCAACACCAACTTGCAGATAGCTATGGGGACCACTGTAACCTGGATCAATGATGATACAGCAGTTCATACGGTTACTGCCGATAATGGAAGTTTCGACAGCGGTAACATTAACCCCGGAGGCAGCTTCAATTGGACCTTTAGTAGTGTGGGTACTTTTGCGTACCACAGCAAGCTTCAGACGGGTATGACTGGCATTGTAGTCGTAGCAAGCCATTAGGGCTTGAATCATCTTACAATATCGATCACCGACGCTTCATCCCTCCCCGCGCCCGCCTTAGCAGCCGCGGCAAACAAGGAAGCGGCAACCTCCCCCAGCGGCGCGGGGCTATGTACCCTGTTGGCAAGGAGTACACCATAACTGGCATCTTTAAGGCGAAGGTCTAATGTGAAGGCGGGGTTATCCGCATAATTTTTCTCTGCCATCCGGCGCACATACCTGACTACCTGCGGACTGGCTGCCGCACTGTTTTCTACAGCAGCTATAACCACCTCCCGGTCCAGCCCTAAACGTTCCGCCAGCGCAAGGCCTTCTGCCAGGGCCGCTATCTGCACGGCCCCCATCAGGTTAATCATGAGTTTATAAGCTGTTCCCGTTCCTACAGGTCCGAAATGCCGGATAACTCCCGACATCGATCTCAATACAGGTCCTGCACGTTCCAGGTCTTCCGGCTCAGCCCCCACCAATAGGGTCAACTGGCCGGAATTGGCAGCTTCCGGCAAGCCTGTGACCGGGCAGTCGATGTAAATAAGCCCACGTTCCAGGGCCGCTGCCGCCAGCCGCTCTACGTACCCGGCCGATAAGGTAGAGCATTCGATCACGAATGAGCCCATGGCCATCGCGTTCAACGCGCCTTCATTACCCAACCATACCGCTTCCGATGCGATATCATCAGCCACCATAGCAATAACAACAGGTGCTTCATGTGCAGCAGCCGCCGGACTTTCAGCCCAGATGGCGCCCACCTCCAGCAGGCCCGCTGCCTTTGCCCGGGTACGGTTCCATACCAATACCCGGTAACCCTTGCGAATAAGGCAGATCGCAATTCCCTGGCCCATCCTGCCGAGACCTAAGACAGCTATTGTTTCCATAAATATTATTCAAAACAACTACGGCCGCACAATCTCCACCAGCGGCCGCCAGCCCAGCAATATCCTCGCCCCTTTCGGGATCAATGGATCGAACCGTTCGGGCGTCAGAAAAAGCACTAGCAGCGTAACAAGCGGAAAAAGTGAAAAGACAAACCCGCCTTCGCAAGCGCGGATGATCGCGTCCGCGTCATTCTTTTGGCCGGGGCCGCCAAGCGTGGCGATCGTCCAGCAGATAATCGGCCCGATAAGCAAAACGAACAACAGCAGGAAGAACTGGAGGCGGCTCAACAGAGCAAAACATTTTCGGCGCTTCAGCAGAAAAAGCGTCTCCTCCTCTATCTCGTACAGCTGTTGACGATAAAATCGGGGGATATTAGAGCGGTAAAACATTTCAAAATCGTCCCCGTCCTCCAGGTTTTCCTCCGCAAGGATGCAGATATGGTCAAGCAGGTTATTTTGCAGGTCATCGATCCGGATACCTTTCGCCCGAAGATCGCACAGGATAAAATCGATATGGCTATCCGTGATGGTGAACATTTATCTCGTTTTTGGCTGCAAATCGAGCAGCAGCGCCATCGTATTCATGAAAGCCGCCATTTCGCTCACTTTTTCTTTGGACACCGTCTTCCCTGCTGCGCTGAGGCTATAATATTTCCGCACCCGTCGGCCGATATATTCGGTTTGCGTAGTGACCAGCTTGTCCGCTTCCAGGGCATGCAGCGTAGGATACAACGCGCCTTCGGTGATCTGGATCCTGTCCTGCGTCAATTCCTTTACCTTCTGCGTGATCTCGTAGCCGTACATCTTCTTATTATCTGCCAGCAGCTTCAGCACGATCGTTTTCAGCGTCCCTTTGATAAGTTCGGAAGAATAGGTCATGAGTGCAATTTCGCATTTTTCAGGAAATCCCCGATCGTCGACAGATAGAGCTCCGGCTGTTCGAAGTAGATGCCATGGCCGGCGCCGGAAATGATGACCAGACGGTGATTGGGAAAAAGTTGCAGATATTCGGTGGCATAGCCCCACGGCTGATTATCGCATTCACCTTTCATGAGGAGCATGGGAATGGGAGAATTCCTGAGCTTTGGCCTCGGATCGGGCAGGGATTTGAAGCTGCGAACCGTCATGACCTGGACATAGAAGCCCGCTTCGCCCGATCCATTCGGTACCCGTGGTCGCGCTTCACTGATCCCAGTCGTGTCACATACCATCGACCGGTTCACCAGCCGGCTCTCATAGCCGGCGAAATCATCCGCTTCTTCGTCGGAGGCGAGCTTCCAGCCAAATTTAGTTGCGAACATCGCCATGGCGCGGGTGCGGATGTTGTTGGCCAGCTCGTTCCCCTGCTGATTGCTATAATATGGCTGCCGCAGGCGGAGACTGTCCGGCGGCTGGATCCCGGCCAACTCAGGGCGGCCAGGCTGTATGGACCCCGGGCCAGTAAGAATGAGTCCGGCCACCCGATCCGGGTTGTCTGCCGCGTACAACGTCGCCAGGATGGCCCCCCAGGACTGTCCGATGAGGATGACCTTGTCCGCCCCGATCGCCCGCACAATTGCTTCCAGGTCACGCTTGTGGCGCACGGCGGTATAATCGCGGATATCTGCCAGCCGGTCTGACCAACCGCTGCCAATCTGGTCGTAGAGATAAACGTTATACCCCTCTTCGGCGGTCGGCGTCATTATTTGGATAAGCCCGTAATCAACGGTTCCGCCGGGGCCGCCTTGAAGATAAATAATGGGGGTCGGTTTGGGCGTGCCTTTTGCCGGGATCAGTGTATAAGCGAGGTGGGATCCCGTCGGGAGATCCCAGTAGCGGATGCCCACACTTTTCACCCGGGGCGGCGCGCCATAGCCTCGCGGCCAGAAGACGGCAATGCATAATCCGCCGATGCCGAGCAAAGCCGCCACCCGCATTCCACGAAAGATATTCCTCGTCACCGGATGAGAACTGATACGGCGAATCTGCACAAGGAAAAGCGCCGCGAAGAACACCAGCGTAAAGAAAGGCAGACAGACGAACCAGATAAAATCCACGAGCGGCGAATGATACTTCTTCAGCTCCTCCCCTGCCAGGAAGGCAAGGACCGCGAGAATACCACTATTGATAATAATTATTCTGCCCATATCTGGATAAATGGTTTTCGAGTTATCACGCGCACCCGGGAGCCCCACGGAACTACCTGCGGATGTACAAACAATACCAACAGCATCAGCGCCGGAATGCCGCTATACACTAACGTGTCACCCCAAACGCCAGCGAAAACATCCACCCGGGCGTCATAAATATCATTCGGCTGGTACCGGACCCGAATTGGCTCGCCAGGCTTGACGGGAAGATTGCCCAGTCCATGGACCCAGAACGTGTCCTTCCCGACCCAAAACCTTATTTCCGAATAATCTTCCTTGATCTGATCGCCTGCAAAACCCTGCCCCGCAAAAGCATAGACACCCGGAGCCTCCTTGGAACGAAGCACCCATACAAGCCTGCAGGCCCAGAACGGCCCCACGATGAGTAGGAAGACGATACCGAAAAATATAGGTTTGGAGAAGATCATTTCCAACTTACATAAGACAAAGATACATAAGACAACGATGTATAAAAAAAAACTTCTCTATTTACACCTGTATTCTCCTATTCCGACCGGGATGGATACATGGAAAGGGTTCGTGCGAAAGTTTGGACACAACCGGTTAAAATTAATTAATCCCTTTCGTCACATCCAGCCTGATCCATAGCAACGCCCCCGCCAGCAAAACCCCCGCCATCAGGAATTGCGGCGCATCGAAACTTCCGCTAAGATCCACTATCCTCCCGAAAAAGATTGACATGAGAAAAGCTCCGGTCTGACCGAAAAAATTCATGATCCCTGCAAGGGTCCCAGCCCGGTCCCCACCCATTTCCACACAAGAGGCAAAGCTGTTGATCACATTGGGCGACTGAAAAAAGTAGGCGGCCATTAGACAAAGGGCGACGATCAAATGATTGCTGCTCTCGGCCGAAATAAGGACCATCACGGCCATGATACTAAAAGAAACGACCCCGATAAGCCTCCGCGCAAGCCGAACACCTTTTTTTCGAATAAGCCAATCGCTGAAGAAACCGGATAGAAAGGCGGAAACGGTGGCAAATACAAATAGCCAGGACGTGGTCATTTTCATCTCCTGTTCCGAAAAATGCTTCCCTTCCTGCAGGTAATTGGGCATCCATGCGACAAAGAAGTAGTTGGCCCATTGTACACAGAAATACGCCGCTATCAATACCCAAAGCATCGGCTTCCGGAAAGCAACGCGCCAGGAAAAGCCCGTATGATGGGAAATGAAACGCCGGTTACATTCGATAAATTCCTTTTCTGCCACGGTGATCTGTTGCATTTCACCGGGATGATTCCGAAACCACCGGTAACAGACCACTACCCAGCAAATTCCCAGGAGAGCATTCACAAAAAAAGGGGCGCGCCATCCAAACGCAACCGCTATGGGAACGACGATCAACGGGGCAATGGCGGCCCCGCTGCTGGATCCCATTGAGAACATAGCGACGCCTCGCGAAGTCTCTGATTTCGGAAACCACCGGCAGATGGTGCCCGTACTGTTCGGATAAGCCCCCGCTTCGCCCATGCCGAATAAAAAGCGGACGATGATAAGGCTCACAAATCCATTGACCGCGCCTGTCAGGGCCGTGAAGACCGACCACCAGATGACGATGCGGAGAAAGACTTTGCGTTGTCCCCAACGATCGCCCAACAAAGCGGACGGCACTTCGAAAAGGGCATAGGCAAGCGCGAAAGCGCCCAGCACGTATCCAAACTGCGTATTGCTAAGGTGAAAAGCGGCTTTGACGCGAACACCCACTAGAGAAATAGTGGTCCTGTCCAAATATGTGATCAGGATCAGAAAATATAACAAGATCCCAACCCGGTAACGGTAAGGGAATTGCAGGGTTAATGCCATAGATCAGTTGAGTACCCTGAATCTACAGCAATTTTCCCTTACTTCATCAAAATTCGTGGATACGGCCTTCCTTCTTATACTCCTCCACATCCCAGTTGAGCCCCCACTGCGCCAGGTAAATAGCCAACGGTGAAAGCCCGACTGCTTTCCGGCGCTCATCCACATGGTCCGGGTCTTCCATCGGCGCGAGCCGGTATGCTTTCACGCGCTCATTCCACTTCAGCTGCGTGCCGTATCGCTGCTTGCGACCTTCCCGTAGTGCCACCCGGTCCTCCAACATAGCCAGGTGACGGGGCTGCGCCCGGCCTGCCGCTGCCGCCTCCCTGATCATCGGCAAATATTTCTCCTGTATGGGAAGATCTGCATGCTGAATGACCATAAACATCGCCGTATTGCATTGTTCCCCGATCACATCTGCGCCAAGCCAGGAATATTTTTCCAAGATCGATTGGAGTTTTACCAGATTGATGGAGTCTGTCTCCCGCATCTTGACCATTAGTTCCTTCCAGGCCGCCGAGTCAACTTCCTTTTTTTCCTGCATATCGGACATCTGTGTCCGATACTTCTGATCATCCTCATCCACCACAATCAATACCTGCACGATCGAATCACGCCGGGGAGGCGGCACCGTCACCTGCGGCAATGTATCTGCCGGCGCGAAGGCCGCAGCGAACAGGAATAAGGGAACAAAATGTACCATGGTTATCTATTGGTCGTTCGATGTCGACTTTTTATCCTTTTTTAACAAATTATCCAAAAGTTCCTGCCTGCGCTCATTCATATATTCACGTCTGTTTTCACGCTTGGCTTTCCTCACCCGATTATATTCTTTGAACAGATACAAACTAATAAAAATGGCGATCAGTCCCCATGGCACAACAATATTTATCCGGTTATGGCCAGTTCCGGTATTACTTAACCTTACAAAGTCAGCAATCAGGATGATCAGTGCCAAAATAAAAATCCCCAAAATTATCCTGGCGGGAAGGTTGGATTTTGCCATCGCTTAAAGATAACCAATTCCCGCACTAACTCAACACCAACCCCTCACCCAACGCCTCTTCATAGCGGACTTTGTCAAATCTATACAAATGCGGCGACCGATGCGCGCCGATACTCCGCTTCTCATCCAGCTTCTTCAGCAATCCCAGCGCGACCAGTTTCTTTGGGAAATTGCTGACGTCAAGTTTCTTCCCCAGCAAGGTCTCATATAACGAGTGGATCTCCGACAATGTGAATTTTTCAGGCAAAAGACTGATCCCGATCGGGTAATGATAGAGCTGGATCCGCATCGCATGCAGGGCCTCCCCTACCATCTCCTCGTGATCGAATTCCAGCTTTGGCAGTTCGTCGATATCAAACCATTTACAATCCTCCGAAAACAAGTCCGGATGGGGCACCGTCAACGAAAAATCGGTGATGGCATAGAAGCCGATGGAGATCGTTTGATCGAGCAGCCAATTGTCCCTCGTCACTCTCAACCCCGTCGCCTCATACCACCGCTCTTCGTCGAATAGCCCGAGGTCCAGCCGGGTGGGGCCGCCAAAAGTCTTGAACTGCTGAAGGAACAGGTTGTCGATCCCAGTCCGCTCTTTCACATTCCTCTCCGCCGCCTCCACCAGCTTCTCGCTACGCTTGATATAGCCGCCGGGCAGACACCAGCCATCCAGAAAGGTCCGCTTGATGAGCAGTAGCTTGAGCTGCCGCTCATGATACCCGAAAATGGCGCAATCCAGCGATACATGGGGAATATAATGCTTGTATCCGTAGAGGATGAAATCCTCGAATTCTTCCTTTGCAGTCATGCCCCAAATTTATTTAGTAAAATTCACTAAATGTCTATTTATTTCCCTTACCTTCCCGAAAATCTTCATTTAGTATTATTCACTAAATAACCCATGTCATATGAACTCCTCCAGAAGACGATTTCTGCGTAATAGCGCCCTCAGCGCCGCCGGCCTGAGCTTTGCCTCCTCTCTCCCGGCTCGCGTCCTCGCCGGCCAAAAGAGCCCACAAGGCCTGCCAGGCAGCCCCGCCTCCGAAGACCTCTTCTTTAAAATCGCGGTCTCCCAATTCTCCTTCGCCAGCCAGTTCTGGACCAAAAAGCTGGACCCGCTCGCCTTCCCGGCCAAGTCAAAGGAACTCGGCATCATCGGGCTGGACTACTGCTCAATGTTCTTTGCCGATAAGGCGAAAGACGCAGCCTTCCTCGGCGAGCTGAAGAAACGCTCGGGAGACGCCGGAACCTATAACCTGCGTATCATGGTCGACGGCGAAGGCGTACTCGGGGACCTTAACGAAACTAACCGCCTGAAAGCCATAGATAACCACTATAAATGGATCGACGCCGCCGCCACGCTAGGCTGCACCATGATCCGTGTAAACGTCGAAGGCGAAGGCGCACCTGATGACGTGGCCAAAGCCGCGGTTGACAGTCTGGGGCGCCTGATCGAATTTGGAAAGAAATCGCAAATTGATGTGATCGTTGAGAATCACATCGGCATCTCCTGCAACGGAGCCTGGCTGGCCGGTGTTATGCGGCAGTTGAATAGCCCGCACGGCGGCACCCTCGCCGATTTCGGTAATTTCTGCATCAATCGAACCAAACCCGAGACAATGGACATCGCGGGGTATATGAAAACAAAATGCCTCGAAGAATACGACCGCTACAAAGGGATTACCGAACTGATGCCATATGCCAAAGGCGTTCACGCAAAGTCCCATTTGTTCACGCCCGAAGGCAACGACCAGGAAACGGACTTTTCCCGGATGTTCAGGATCATCAAAGACTCCGGCTTTACCGGCTGGGTGAGCGTGGAGTACGAAGGCGGGCTGATAAAAATGTACACAAAGGACGATAGATACCTCGATGACTATGCCGGCACGACAGCGACAAAGAACCTCGTTGAAAAAGCCGGACGCCAAAACTCATAACTATGCAAATCATCAAATCACCCACCCTCTATGACGTAGTGATCATCGGCTCGGGCGCGGGCGGCGGCATGGCCGGCTATGTCCTGGCTAATGCCGGTATCAAAGTGCTGATGCTAGAGGCCGGCCCTTTCTTCGACCCCGCCAAAGACTCGCAACAGCTGAAATGGCCCTACCAGTCACCCCGCCGCGGCGGTAACGCCACCCGGCCCATGGGGGACTTTGACGCCGCCTTCGGCGGCTGGCAGATCGATGGCGAACCCTATACCCAAAAGGACGGGTCCGAATTTCAATGGTTCCGATCCCGGATGCTCGGCGGTCGCACCAACCACTGGGCAAGGATCTCACTGCGCATGGGCCCGAAAGACTTCAAATGCAGGACGAGCTACGGCGTTGGCGATGACTGGCCGATCACTTATGAAGAGATCAGTCCCTATTACGATAAGGTCGACCGGTTGATCGGCGTGTATGGATCGATGGAAGGCCTCGCAAACGACCCCGACGGCATCTTCCTTCCCCCGCCCCCACCCCGCCT